>JBKJOM010000225.1:0-9174 GCA_046595775.1 Ramlibacter sp.
ATCACCCTTCAGTTCCATCAGATGCAAGGCGTTGGTGATAGGCGCCAGAGGGTTGCGCAACTCGTGTCCCAGCAGGGCCAGGAACTCGTCCTTGTTGCGGTTGGCCTGCTCGGCCACCTGCAGCGCGTGCTCGTCCCGCCCCAGCAGTTCCTCGCGTTCGGCCTCGACGCTGGCCTTGCGCGCGTTGGCGTCGTCGCGGTCGCCAGCGGCCTGGCGCAGCGCAGCGCCGACCTCGTCGAGTTCAAGGACACCCAGGGGCGGCAGCGTGACCTGCTGGCCCGAGCCCAGGCGCGTTGCGGCGGCCTTCAGCTCCTCGATCGGCCCCGTGATGTAGCGTACTGCGCGCCACGCCAGCCACGCGAGCAACGCCAGCGAAGCGGCTGTGCCGGCCGACACCGCGGCCAGCAGGCGGTACAGGTCCGCATTGGCCTCGCTGGTGGGAATGGCGACAGCAACGATCCATTGCGTGCTGAGAACGCGCGAGAAACCGGTGTGGACCTCGTCGCCCTCGACCGTGCGTGTGATGCCGGCCCCTTCCTTGCCGCGCGCACGGACCAGTTGCTCCAGCGTGGGCGAGTAGCGCGTCGCCGAGGTGGCACGGGAGCGCGCGATGCGGTTGCCGTCCTGGTCGAACACGCCGACCACCCAGCTTGGAGTGACCTGCTGGCGCGCCAGCACGTCGAGGACTTTGGCGCTGGGCACCACTGCAGTGAGCACATAGCGCAGGCGATTCTCCCGAAACACCGGCACCCGTACTGCGAATGCATCGCGGCCTTGCGGCCTTCGGGCCAGTGGGCCCACGACGGGCTGACCGGTGGCGATCACCTGCGCAAGGCTCTGCGGCTCCACCGGCGAAGTCGGCGCCTGGGGGCCTTCCGCCGTAGTCATGGCGAAGCGGCCGCTGCTGTCGGCCACGTTGATCTGCGCCCAGCCCTGGCCCTCGGCCATCCGGCGCGCTTTCGGCAGGAAATCGGGACCGGCCAGCGCGCCCTCGGCAAGGTCGCCCAGTTCGGCGGTCACGGCCAGGTTCTGCAGCAACGCGATGGTGGATCGCAGCTCGGCGTCGACGGCGGTGGCCATTGCACGCGCCAGGTCTGTGGCGGATCGCTCGGTCTCCATGCGCCGCTGGCCGGCGAGGTAAGCGGCCGCGAACAGCAGCACCAGCGCCAGCGGTACGAGGCCACTGGCTGCAAGAAGGAAAAGGCGAAAGCGGAGTGGCCGCGGCGCTCGTGGCGGCTCACCTGCGGGGCTGGGGTTCAACCGGTCTCCATGCTGGGCGGACTCTCTGTCATTTAAGCATGCCAACACCCAGCAGTGCGGGCAGGTCGCGCATGTGCGTGAGGATGAGCTGTGCGCCCGCATCGCGCAACGCGGTTGGTGTGTCATGCCCAGCCTCGGGAGGGCTGTAGCCGTACACGGTGGCGCCGGCCGCGACGCCCGCGGTCACACCGATCACCGTGTCTTCCACGACGAGACAACGCTTCGGCGGCACCCCGACGGCCGCCGCCGCGGCGAGGTAGACGTCGGGCGCGGGCTTGGAACGCGGCAGTTCATGGCCACTGAAGATGCGGCCCTCGAAGTACGGCATGAAGCCGCACTTGGCCAGTTGCAGCTCGACCTTCACGCGGTCGGCCCCCGAGGCGCAGGCGATGCGGCCCCCCAAAGCCGCATGCACCGACGCCACTGCTTGCAGCGCACCCGGGATGGCGACCACATCGCGCAGCAGCAGTGCATCGCGACGGGCGCGGAACGCAGCCAGCCATTCTTCGGTGAGCGGCTTGCCGGTACGCGTCTCGATCAGCGCGGCTTCCGAACGGATGGTCCGGCCGATGAAGATGCGCATGCACTCGTCGGTATCGAGCCGCCAGCCCAGCTCCTCGAGCATGTCGCGCAGCACGCCGTTGGTGATGCGCTCACTGTCGACCAGAACGCCGTCGCAATCGAAAAGCACCGCATTGAAGGTCATGGCCGCATCGTAGCAATGCGACGCTCAGCGCACATCGCCGTCCACATAGAACCACAGGCCGTCCTCGCGCACGAAACGGCTGCGCTCTTGCATGCGCTGGGCACGGCCGCCGCCGGAGCGAAAACGGGCGACGAACTCCACCTCGGCGTGGTCGGCGTCGATGACGCGGTAGTCCTTCACATCCAGACCCAGCCACTGGATCGATGGATCAAGATCGAGCGTCGTGGGACGGGTAGAGGGATGCCAGGTGGCCAGCAGCCAGTCGTTATCGCCGGCCACGTACGCAGCGTAGCGGGAGCGCATCAGCGCCTGGGCGTCGGCAGGCCACGCGCGCTCGGTCACAGCGCGCGCTGGATGATGATTTTCTGCACGTCGGACGTGCCTTCGTAGATCTGGCAGACCCGCACATCGCGCCAGATGCGCTCCACCGGAAAGTCACTGACATAGCCGTAGCCGCCCAGTGTCTGGATCGCGGCGCTGCATATCTTTTCGGCGGCTTCGCTCGCAAAGAGCTTGGCCATCGCGGCTTCCTTCAGGCAGGGTCGCCCTGCATCGCGCAACGAAGCGGCGTGCCAGATCAGTTGCCGCGCGGCTTCGAGTTGCGTGGCGCAATCGGCGAGGCGAAAGCCCACGGCCTGGTGGTTGATGATGGCGGTGCCGAAACTCTGGCGCTCCTTGGCGTAGGCGATCGCCACCTCGAGCGCGCTGCGCGCCATGCCCACGCTCTGCGCCGCGATGCCGATGCGCCCGCCTTCGAGCGCGGACAGCGCGATCTTGTAGCCCTCGCCCTCCTGGCCTATCAGGTTCTCGGCCGGGATGCGGCACTGGTCAAAATTGATCTGCGCCGTGTCGCTGGAGTGCTGACCGATCTTGTCTTCCAGCCGTGCGACGACGTAGCCGGCCGTGTCGGTCGGCACGAGGAAGGCGCTCATGCCCTTCTTGCCCGCGACCTTGTCGGTTACAGCGATCACGACGGCCAGGCGCCCGTTCTTGCCGCTGGTGATGAACTGCTTGACGCCGTTGATCATGTAGCCGTCGCCATCCTTCACGGCGGTCGTGCGCAGCGCAGACGCGTCGCTGCCCACATGCGGCTCGGTGAGGCAGAACACGCCGAGCATCTCGCCTTGCGCCAGCCGCGTGAGCCACTGCTTCTTCTGCTCCTCGTTGCCGTAGCGCATCAGGATCGCGTTGACCGGGCAGTTGGTGACACTGATCGCGGTGGACGTGCCGCCATCGCCGGCCGCGATTTCTTCCAGCACCAGCGCGAGCGTCATGTAGTCGAGCCCGGCGCCGCCGTATTCCTCAGGCACGCAGATACCGTAAGCACCCAGCGCGGCGAGACCCTTGTGCGCCTCGTGCGGGAAGGTGTGGTCCTTGTCCCACCGCGCGGCGTGCGGCCACAGTTCTTGTTGCGCGAAGGCCCGCACGGCGTCGCGGATCATTTCCTGGTCGGGGGTCAGAAGCATCGCGCGATTGTGCCCTTACACCGCCGTAACCCAGCCGCAAAAGGTGTTTGAGGCGGTGGTTCCGCGGCGCGTGAGCTACGCGGGATAGTTCATCCTCTGGATCAGCGCCTCGAAGCGCGGATCGCCTCGCAAGCTGGTCCAGCGGGGATCCAGCCGCAGCCATACCAGCCAATGCGAGCGCTCCTCGAAGGCCTTGTCCAGCCATCTGAAGGCTTCCTCCTTTTCGCCCAGGCCGGCATGCACCAACGCCATGCCGTAGGCGGTAACGAAGCGGCGCGACGACAGTTGTTGCATTTCACGCAGCATCACCCGCGCCTCTTCGCGCCGGCCCATCACGCCGTTGGTGAAACCTCTCGCGGTCATCAGCACCGGCCATTCACGCGCCCCCTTCTCGGCGTACGCGGTCTCGGCCAGCCCTTCCTCCAGGCGCCCGACCTGGATCAACGCGCGGGCGAGCCAGAGGTGCGCCAGGACAAAGTCCGGCTTCATGCCGAGCACCGTCTGAAGCTGGGCGATGGCTTCGGGATAGCGGCCGGCGTAATAGTGGTGAAAGCCCACGTCGGTGTTGATGGCGAGCGACAAGGGATCGAGCCTTTGTGCGATTTCGATTTCGCGCTGCGCCTGTTCGCCCTGGCCGGCGGCGCGCAGATACACGGCATACCACTGGTGCGCCACCGGATCGCTGGGGGCGAGCTCGAGCGCGCGCCGGAATTCCTGCGCGGCGCCGGGCCAGTCCCAGTCGAAATAGAACTTGATGTAGGCCAGCGCGGCATGCGCTTGTGCCAGTGTCGGATCAAGCTGCAAGGCCTTCAGGGCGTAGGGCCGCGCCACGGAGAAGGTGCTAACGGGCGACACATGGCCCAGGTAGCCCAGCGTCGTGTGGGCATCGGCGAGCCCCGCATAGGCGAGCGCGAAGTTCGGGTCGAGCTCGATCGCCTTCTGGAAATGCCCGATCGCTTGTTGCAGCGCCCGCTCGGAGCGCTGGTTCCACAGGTAGCGGCCCTGGAGGTACTGTTGGTACGCCTCTGCGCTGGCGGTGAAGGCCGCGCGCGGGACCGAGCTTTCGCGTTCGGGCGGGGGCGGGCCCACTGCCTGGACCACATCCAGCGCCAGCCGTTCCGGCACATTCGGCAGATCGGCGCGGTCGTACTGCCGATTCCAGACCGGCGCCCGGCGCTGCACGTCCACCAATTCCACCCGCAGGGTGACGCCGCTCGCGCCGCGCGTCAGCACGCCCGTGACCACTGCGGGCGTGCCCAGCTGTTGGCCGGCCTCGGCCGCCGCTTTGCCATTGAACCGATAAGCCGAGGCGCGTGGCACAACTCGCAGGCCCGGCACTTGCGCCAGCTTCTCGATGAGGCGTTCAGTCAGGCCTTCCGCGAGGTACACATCGGCTGCGTTGTCGGCCTGGAACGGCAGCACCGCCACCGACTCGTATGGCTGAGCCCGGCCGACCCACAGCGTTGCCCCCAGCACCAGCCCGACAAGGGCGACGCCAGCAGCCACCCACAGTGCTCGAGCGGTGCGGCGGGTGGTTTTTATCTGCGACGCATTGGCCGCATCTTCGATTCGCACCGGCCCCTTGAAACGGTAGCCTTGGCGTGGCACGGTTTCGATCCAGTCCGGTGCTTCGCCGGCAACCGCCAGGGCCTTGCGCAACGCCGAAACGTTGACGCTCAGGTTCACTTCTTCAACCACAAGCCCCGGCCAGACCTGTTGGAGCAGTTCATCCTTGGTGACAAGGTGTCCAGCCTGGCTCACCAGTGCCACCAGCAGGTCGAACGCTTTTCCGGTCAGGGCGACTGGCGCGTCCCGGTGGCGCAAGGAGCGCTCGCGCGGCTCCAGCGCGAATTCGCCAAAGCGGTAAACGTGCTGCTCTTGCGTTGCCACTGGAATCTCCCCGCGCTTTAGGCGATTTGCAGGCGAAAACCAGCAGTTTTGCAAGGACCGCGGCGCTCGTGGAGAGCACGATTCTAGCGCCGGCCTTTACCGGCGCAAATCATCAAGGAGCCCGCATGAAGACCCTCAAGCAATTCACCATCGTCCTGGCACTCGCTGCCGCCTTCTGCGGCGCGGCCCGCGCCGGGACCGAAGACGAAGTCCGAGCCGCCTTCGAGCGCTTCGTCCAGGTGCAAAACGCGCATGATGCCAAAGCGCTCGAGGGCTTGCTGCTCGATTCGGGACAGTTCCTGTGGATCACCCGGGGCACGGCCATCTGGGGCCGCGAGGCGGCATTGCAGCGTTTCTCGCAGCTCTACCAGGGCACCTGGAAACTCGAACCCGAATGGGCCGCACTGCGGGTGGTTCCGCTCGGCGCCGAGGTCGCCCAGCTGTACGTGCCGGTCCTGTTCACGACAGGCGCGGCGGGGCAGCCGCCTGCGGTGGCGCGCTTGTATCTGAACCAGGTGCTGCTGAAGACCAGTGCTGGTTGGCGCGTGGCCAGCATCCTGCCGATCGCGGCGCCGGCACCCTGAACGCCTCGCGAGCTACGCGATCGGACGGCGTGCCGCTCAGACCAGCTCGATCGCCACCGCCGTAGCTTCGCCGCCGCCGATGCACAGCGTGGCGATGCCGCGCTTCTTGCCGAGAGCTTTCAACGCGTGGATCAGCGTGACCATGATGCGCGCGCCCGATGCGCCGATCGGGTGGCCGAGCGCACAGGCGCCGCCGTTCACGTTGACGATGTCGTGCGAGACCTTCAGTTCCGCCATCAGCGCCATCGGCACCACGGCGAATGCTTCGTTCACTTCCCACAGGTCAACGTCGGAAACCTTCCAGCCGGTCTTGGCCAGCAGCTTCTGCACTGCGCCCACGGGAGCGGTGGTGAACCAGTTCGGCTCCTGCGCGTGCATGGCGTGGCCGACGATCCGGGCAATGGGCTTGCCGCCCAGGCGCGTTGCAGTCGACTCGGTCATCATCACCAGCGCTGCGGCGCCATCATTGATCGAAGAAGACGATGCGGCGGTGATAGTGCCGTCCTTCTTGAACGCGGGCTTGAGCTGCGCGATCTTGTCGAGCTTGACCTTGCCCGGGCCTTCGTCGATGGCGATGACGCGCTCGCCGGCGCGGTCCTTCACGCTCACCGGCGTGATCTCGGCCGCGAAGGCGCCCGACTCGGTGGCGGCCTTGGCGCGCTTCACGCTCGCCGTGGCAAATGCGTCCTGCGACTCGCGCGTGAAGCTGTACTTGGCGGCGCACTCTTCGCCGAAGGTGCCCATGGAGCGGCCCGCTTCGTAGGCGTCTTCCAGGCCGTCCAGCATCATGTGGTCGAAGATGCGGTCGTGCCCCATGCGATAGCCGCCGCGGCCCTTGAGCATCAGGTAGGGCGCATTGGTCATGCTCTCCATTCCCCCCGCCACCATCACCTCGTGGCTGCCGGCCAGCAGCATGTCGTGCGCAAACATGGCCGCCTTCATGCCCGAGCCGCACATCTTCGACAGCGTGACTGCGCCAGCGCTCTTGGGCAGGCCGCCCTTGAACGCAGCCTGGCGCGCGGGCGCCTGGCCCTGGCCGGCCATCAGGCAGTTGCCGAACAGCACTTCGCCGACGGCGTCGCCGGGGATGCCGGCGCGCTCGACCGCCGCCTTGATTGCGGCGCCGCCGAGGTCATGCGCGGCCAGCGAGGAGAAGTCGCCCTGGAAAGCACCCATGGGGGTGCGCGCGGCGCCGGTGATGACGATGGATTCAGACATGATGAACTCCTTTCAGTTCGCTTCAGAGACGGGTTCGAGGCTCTGCGCCTCAGGGGGGGATTTGCGGACGAAGCGCTTGTCGCGCTCGTAGGGAAAGACGTCGTGCACGTGGCCCGCGGCGATGCGCTCCTTGTTGGCCTGCCAGAACGCCGGGTCGAGCAAATCCGCGTGGTGCTCCATGAACACCGCGCGCACCGACGGGTTGCCCAGCAGGAAGGGCCCGAAGGTCTCGGGGAACACGTCGTGCTTGTTGACCGTGTACCAAATTTCGCCCGACATCTCTTCTTCCTCGTTGCGGGCCTGGGGCACCTCGCGGAAGTTGCAGTCGGTGAGGTATTCGATCTCGTCGTAGTCGTAGAACACGACCTTGCCGTTGCGCGTGACGCCGAAGTTTTTCCACAACATGTCGCCGGGAAAGATGTTGGCCGCGACCAGGTCCTTGATGGCGTTGCCGTACTCCACCACGGCCGCCTCGACCTGGTCCTTCGCGTGCTGCGCCGACGCGCTGCCGGCCTCGGCCGAGCGCAGCGCGTCGAACGCTTCCTGCAGGTAGATGTTCAGCGGGATCATGCGCCGCTCGATGTAGAGGTGCTTGATGATCACCTCTTCGGAACCATTGCCGTCGCGATCGCTGATCTCCAGCATGCTGGGCGCGAACCGTTGGATCTCCGCGATCAGTTCGTCCTCGAAGCGCGCGCGGTCGAAAGCGACTTCGCTGTATTCGAGCGTGTCGGCCATGCGGCCCACGCGATCGTGCTGCTTCACGAGCAAATACTTGCCCTTGATCAACTCGCGCGTGGTTTCCTTTTGCGGCGGGAAGAACTCGGTGTCCTTGATCACCTTGAATACATAGGGGAACGAAGGCAGGTCGAACACCAGCATCACCATGCCCTTGATGCCGGGCGCGATGCGGAACTTGTCGCTCGAGTGCTTCAGGTGGTAGAGGAAGTCGCGGTAGAAGAGTGTCTTGCCCTGCTTGGCCAGGCCCAGCGCGTTGTAGATCTCGTTGCGCGGCTTGCGCGGCATCAGCGAGCGCAGGAACTGCACATAGGCCGACGGGATCTCCATGTCGACCATGAAGTACGCACGCGCAAACGAGAACAACCCCTGGATGTCGTCCTCGCCGAACAGGCATGCGTCGATGAACAGCTTGCCGCCCTTGTTATGCAGGATCGGCAGCGCGAAGGGAACTTCGTTGAAGCCGTTGATCAGCTTGCCGACGACGTAGGCGCCCTTGTTGCGAAAGAACAGTGACGCCAGCACCTGCACCTGGAAGTTGGCGCGCAGCTTCACCTGCGCGAGCCGGCCGCTGAAGGCTTCCAGCACGAAGCCTGCGTCGCGCTGCAGGTCCTCGAAAGGCCGCTGCAACTGGAAGTTGTCGATGATGCGCACGATCGTCTCGTGCATGGTCTCGCGAGTCGGGTAGAAGGCGCGATAGGTGGGCGCTGCGGCCGGCTCGTCGTTCTCGATGTACTCGGTGCTCACCGCCGGCCGCACGAAGATGAAGTCGTTGTGGAAGTGAGTGCGGTGCAGGATCTTGGTGGTGACCGAGTTGAAGAAGGTCTCGGCGAGCTCGGGCTGGTGGTGGTCCACCAGCAGGCCGATGTAATGCAGCTTCACCTGCTGCCACACGTCCATCGGCTGTTCACCGGCCTTGAATTCCTTCTCGAGCCGGTTGGTGGCCTCGCGCACGCGCAGGTCATAGAACTGGATGCGTTCGCGCTGGGCGCGCTGCTGGCCATGCCAGTCTGCCGTCTCGAAGCGGTGCTTGGCCCGCGCCGACTCGGTGCGGAACAGGCGGTAGTGGCGATTGAAGCCGTCGAGCATCGCCTTGGCGATGTCATACGCGAATGCGGAGTCCAGGCGTTGGGGAAAGACCGGCATCGCGCGCCCTTGTCAATCGCTAGCGGCGCGCGGCCATCACGCCCTCGACCGCCGCGCGGTAGGCCGGCTCGATTGCGTCGACACTGGCCACGTCCATGTGCAGGTCGTTCAACAGGCCGTCGTGCACGCCGTAGGACCAGCCGTGCACCGTGACTGCCTGGCCCTT
>JBKJOM010000016.1:0-13295 GCA_046595775.1 Ramlibacter sp.
GCGGCTGTTCTGCAGCCGTTCAAGCATCGGAGGTCAGACCTTGTAGTAGCGCTCGGCGCGCTTCTGGGCCCGCTCGGCAGCTTCCTTCGGTGTCTTGGAGCCGCTGGCAGCCTCTGCAACCATGTTGGTGACGATGAAGTCGGCACCGGCGCCGGCAGACGCGTAACCAAGCTTGCCCGCGTAGCCAGACGGGCGCATGTTCTTCACGGCGTCGCGGTACGGCGTGTTTTTCGGGTCGGAGGTCCAGACCGGAATCTTCGCGTAGGCATCCAGCGGCGGCGCGATGTAGCCACCCGCACTGGTCAGCCAGGGTTCGAACTGTTCCTTTTCCATCATGAAGCGCAGGAATTCCTTGGCCGCCTGCGGGTACTTCGTGTACTTCATGGCCATCTGGTTGAAGAACAGGTGCGACTCGGTGGCAACACCCGCCGGCCCGATTGGGTAGGAGGCGTGCTGAACGTCTTCCTTGAGCGCCTGCACTTTCGGGTCGGTCGCGGTCTTGGTGGCGTAGTAGATCGAGATCCCGTTGTTGGTGACGCTGATCTGGCTGTCCAGGAACGCCTTGTTGTTGTTCGGGTCCAGCCATGACAGCGTGCCAGGGATGAAGGTGGCGTACATCTCCTTGGCATATTCCAGCGCCCTGACCGTTTCGGCGCTGTCGATGACGACCTTGTTGTTCTGGTCGACCAGCTTGCCGCCGTGCGACCAGATCAGCCAGTTGGTCCACAGGCCGTCGCCGGTCGCGTTGCCCAGCGCGAAGCCACCGGGAGTGCCTTTGGCATGCAGCGCCTTGAGCATCGCCAGGAAGCCCGCCGTGTCCTTGGGAAAGGCGTCGAAGCCGGCCGCTTTCACCATGCTCTGGCGATAGACCATCATCGCGCCGGCCGCACCGAGCGGAATGCCGATCCATTTCTTGCCGTCGGGGCGCAGATAGGCCTCGCACGCCGGATACCAGCCGCCGTATTTCTTGCTGAGGTACTCGGCCAGGTCGGTCACATCGAGCAGCTTCTCGGGATACAGGTTGGCGTCGTCGTTGGTCGACAGGATGATGTCGGGGCCGGCCCCCGTGTTGGCGGCCACCGCCGCCTTTGGCCGGACGTCTTCCCAGCCTTCGTTGTCGACCCGCACCTCGATCCCGGTCTTCTCGATGAACTTCTTGACATTGATCATGTAGGCGTCGATGTCGCCCTGCACGAAACGGCTCCAGCGCAGGACGCGCAGCTTCGCGCCTTTCTCGGGCTTGAACGCGAGGGTCTGCGCGTGGACCGCGGGCGCGAAAACGGCACCGGTGCCCAGCGTGGCCGCGGCGGCCACGCCGGCGGAGCCTTCGAGGAACTTGCGGCGATTGAAATCACTCATGGCTGTCTCCTTGGTTGGTCTGGCTGGGAAAACGGAACTTCAGGCGGACAGGCGCTGGCCGGTGTCCGCGTCGAACAGGTGGGACCGCGTGAGGTCGGGCATGAGCCGGATGGTGGAGCCCGGCTGGAAGTCGTGACGCTCGCGGAAGACGGCCGAAAGCTCGTTGCCTTCGTGGCGGCAGGCGATAAAGGTGTCCATGCCAGTGGGCTCCATGACCACGACGCGCGCCGGGATGCCTTCGGTGTCCGACAGCGCCAGGTGTTCGGGCCGCGTGCCGAAGATGACGGGCTTGCCTTCGATCGCCGGCGTGTTGGCCGGTGCGGGCAACTGGGTGCCGTCTTTCAGCTCGACATACGCGCCCGAGCCGTTGCGGCGCAGCGTGCCCGGCAGGAAGTTCATGGCGGGGGAGCCGATAAACCCGGCGACGAACTGGTTGACGGGTTGGTCGTACAGCTCGAGCGGGCCACCGGACTGCTCGATGCGCCCGTCGCGCATCACCACGATCTGGTCGCCCATGGTCATCGCCTCGATCTGGTCGTGCGTCACGTAGATGGACGTGGTCTTCAGGCGCTGGTGCAGCTCCTTGATCTCGCTGCGCATCGCCACGCGCAGCTTGGCGTCAAGGTTGGACAGCGGCTCGTCGAACAGGAACACCTGCGGGTCGCGAACAATAGCCCGGCCCATCGCGACACGCTGGCGCTGGCCGCCGGAGAGCTGGCGCGGATAGCGATCAAGCAATGCGTCGAGCGCGAGGATCTCGGCCGCCCGCTGCACCTTCTGGTCGATGGTCGCCTGGTCGGCCTTGGCCAGTTGCAGCGCGAAGGCCATGTTCTTGCGCACGGTCATGTGCGGGTACAGGGCGTAGTTCTGGAACACCATCGCAATGTCGCGCGCCTTGGGCGGGAGGTCGTTCACGACCTTGTCGCCGATCTTGATCTCGCCGCCGGTGACCTGCTCCAGGCCCGCGATCATCCGCAACAGCGTGGACTTGCCGCAGCCGGAAGGGCCGACGAGCACCGTGAACGAGCCGTCGGGGATGGCGATGTCCACGCCGTGGAGGATCGGCGTTTCGCCGAAGTTCTTGCGAACCGAATGTATAGTGACGCTGGCCATGTGCCGACGCAGTGTCGCGACTGCGCGGCGCCGGGGGCATCAGGTCTTACCACTAGACCGATTTAGGCCAGGCCGGGCGCCCAAACAAAAGGGGCCTCAAGGCCCCCTATGTGACGTGTTTCGGCTTATTTCTTGGGTTTGAACAGCTCGTCCATTTTCTTCTGTTCGTCGTCTTCCTGCTTCTGCGCCTCAGCAGGCGTCGGCACTGCCAGAGCGTCGCTGGCCGCCGGCGTGGCGGGAACGGCCTCCTGCATCTGGATCTGCACCTTGTCCAGGTCCACCTTTTTCTCGACATCGCGCGCCACGATGCCGGGGAAGGCGATGATCAGGCCCACCATGATGATCTGGATGACCACGAACGGCACAGCGCCCCAGTAGATCTGCATCGTGGTCACGGGCGCGATGGTCTTCTTGGTGAGGCGGTCGACGTATTCCTTGATCGGCGCCACGCTGCGCAGGTAGAACAAGGCAAAGCCGAACGGCGGGTGCATGAACGAAGTCTGCATGTTGACGCCCAACAGCACGCCGAACCAGATCAGGTCGATGCCCAGCTTTTCAGCCACGGGCGCCAGCAGCGGCACCACGATGAACGAGAGCTCGAAGAAGTCCAGGAAGAACGCCAGGACGAAGATCAGGATGTTGACCACGATCAGGAAGCCCACGGCGCCGCCCGGCAGGCCGGTAAGCAGGTGTTCCACCCACTTCTGGCCGTCCACGCCCTGGAACACCAGGCTGAACACCGTTGAGCCGATCAGGATGAACACGACGAAACAGGAGAGCTTCGTCGTGGAGGTCAAGGCCTGCTTCAGCAGCGAGAGGCTTAGGCGACCGCGGGCCATCGCCATGATCATGGCGCCCATCGCGCCCATTGCACCGCCTTCAGTCGGCGTCGCGATGCCCAGGAAGATCGTGCCCAGCACCAGGAAGATCAACAGCAGTGGCGGGATCAGCACGAAAGTCACGCGCTCGGCCATGCGCGAGAGCAGGCCCAGGCGCAGCGCCTTGTTGATGAGCGCGATGACGAAGGCTAAAATCACGCCGGCGCACAGGGAGATCACGATCGTCTCGTCCGTGGGTGGCACGATGTCGGTCGACCCGGTGGCCCGTGCCACGACGTCCGCGTAGTTCATGCCGAGCGTGACGGCCAGCGCCGCGGATACGATCGTCAGCACCACAAGCGAGGGCAGGCCGCTTTTGCCGCTGTCCTCGCGGATCGTCCGCGCTTCCACCGGGAGCGCCGGCACCAGTTTCGGCCGGAAGATCGCCAGCAACACGACCCACAGCAGGTAGAAGCCGGTCAGCACGAAGCCGGGGATGAACGCGCCCTTGTACATGTCGCCGACACTGCGGCCCAGCTGGTCGGCCAGGATGATCAGCACCAGCGACGGCGGGATGATCTGCGCAAGCGTGCCCGACGCTGCGATCACGCCCGACGCGACTCGCCTGTCGTAGCCGTAGCGCAACATGATCGGCAGGGAGATGAGGCCCATCGAGATCACGGAAGCGGCCACCACGCCCGTCGTCGCGGCGAGCAAGGCGCCCACCAGGATGACGGCGATGGCGAGGCCGCCACGGATCGGCCCGAACAGCTGGCCGATCGTGTCCAGCAAATCCTCGGCCATTCCGCTGCGCTCCAGGATCAGGCCCATCAATGTGAAGAAGGGAATGGCCAGCAGCGTGTCGTTCTGCATGATGCCGAAGATGCGCAGCGGCAGTGCCTGCAACAGGGCCTGCGGCAACATGCCCAGCTCGACACCGATGAAGCCGAAGACCAGGCCGCAGGCACCGAGGCTGAAAGCCACCGGAAAGCCCATCAGCAGGAAGACGATCAGGCCGCCGAACATGATCGGCGCCATATTGTTGGTCAGGAATTCCATGGCTTCAGCTCCCCGTTGCGGTTTTCTCTTTGGCAGCGGCGAGCCGGGCGATTTCCTCGGCAAGCTCCTCTTCGGCGGATTTGGCCGCCTTCTTCAGGGTCGGATCCTCGATCCGGCCCTGCAAGAACGCTATGCGTTTGATCAGCTCGGACCAGCACTGCAGCAGCAGCAGCGAGAAGCCGATCGGGATCATGAGGAACACCGGCCAGCGGATCAGGCCGCCAGCGTTGGACGACATTTCGCCGGAGTTCCAGCCCTTGATGAAAAAGGGCGTGCCGTAGTAGAGGATGGCCAGGCACATTGGCGTGAGGAAGAAGATGAACCCGAAGATGTCAATCAGGATCTGGTTTCGCTTGGACAGGCGCCCGGAGATCACGTCGATCTTCACGTGCTCGCCCTGCAGCAAGGTGTAGCCAGCCGCGAGCAGGAAAGAGGCGGCGAACAGATACCACTGCACTTCAAGGTAGGCGTTGGAACTGAAGTTGAGCGCCTTTCGCACGATGGCGTTCAGCGCGCTGATGACCGTCGAGGCCAGGATCAGCCAGATGACATAGCGGCCGATCAGGCTGTTAAGCCCATCGACGGCTTTCGAGAACCTTAGTAACGCACCCATGGAGTCTCCGTAATGAAGCGCCGCCTAGAATCCGCGCACTCGTTTGAACCCGTGCTGCCCTGGCGACTTGTAGTAAGAAATTCTCCGCTGAACGGCAAAAAGCAGGCTGACAGCTTATTGACGTTGTGACCATGTGTCACCGATGTCCCCTCGCGATAATGGATTATGGCTGGGCTTGTGCCGCAAACGGCATCCGATTCATTCGCTACACCCGCCGTCGCACGCGCGGGGCGCGCCGCATTGTCGCTGGCGATGATGGATGCGCGCAATCGGACCTTGCAGCACCTGTCGCCATTCGAACACATGGGCGCCGGCGGCCCGGCGCAGCTTGCAGGCGCCGGGATAGAACGGCCCGATTGGCTGGCCGGCCACATTGCGTGGCTGGCTGAATACTGGATCGGCCGCAACCCGCAGCGCGGCCTGGGCGCGGCCTGCCCCGCCGACTCGATGCGCCTCGCGTCGATCGAGCCCCAGGCCGACCGGTGGTTCAATCCCGCCCTGGCGCCGCCCGATTCGCGCTGGCAGCCCGAACTGCCGGGCTTCGACGCGATCCGTGCCTACCTGCTCGAAACGCTCGAGAGCACGCTGGAGATCCTGGACAAGACGCCCGAGCACGACGAGGCCTTGTACTTCTTTCGCGTCGCGCTATTCCACGAAGAGCTGCGTTGCGAGCAGCTGGCGTCGCTTGCGCAGGCCTGGGGCGTCGCGATGCCGCTGCAAATGCCCCAGGGCCTGAGGTCGATCGGGCCGGTGCTCGTCCCTGCTGGGCCGTGGCTGCTAGGTTCCGCGCCGGGCGGCTTCGTATTCGATGTGGAGAAGTGGGCCTATGAAACCCGGGTGCCCGAATTCGAGATCGACGCGCAGCCAGTGAACTGGGCGCAGTTCGTGGAGTTCGTCGGCGACGGCGGGTATGACCGTGTCGAGCTGTGGGAGCCGCAAGGCTGGCAGTGGCTGCAGCACGAGGTGGGCCGCGAAGGCCGGCGCGGCCCGCGCTACGTGGAGCAGATCGGCTCGGCCAGCGGCTCGGTGTTGCGCACTGTGTTCGGAAAGTCCACCCGCATGTCTGGCACCCAAAGCGCGATGCACGTGACCTGGTGGGAGGCGCAGGCCTATGCGCGCTGGGCCGGCCGCCGCCTGCCTACGGAGGTGGAGTGGGAGATGGCCGCGCACTGGGCCTCGGGACGAGGCTTTCGCTGGGGGGACGTGCTCGAGTGGACGGCCGGCACGCTGCGGCCCTGGCCCGGATTCACACCCGACGCCTGGACGTGCCAGACGAGCTTCGAGGCGCAGCCGCACTTCGGCAGCGCGAAGGTGCTGCGCGGGGCCTCCTTCGCCACAGGGGACAGGTTGCGCGACGCCAAGCGCCGGCGCTTCGCGCTTCCGAATCGCGACTATGCGTTCGTGGGCTTTCGCACCTGCGCCCCGTAACTCACTTTTTCTTCGCCCGCCTGAATGACCACCAAGGCAGCTGTTCGCTCAGGCTCAGCACTTCCCCGCTGCGCTCGGGCTGGTAGCCGGGCAGGGCGCCAATCTGCTGCTGCCATAGCTCGTCGCGCAAGACCTGCAACAGGGCTTGCACGGCGGGCTCGTCCAGCGCCGCCTTCAGGCAGACCAGGTAGTAGTCCTCGATGATCAAGGATACGAAGCCGAGTCCGCGCTTTCGCGCCGCGGGTTCGATGCCCAGCCCCGCATCCGCTGCGCCCGACGCAACCGCTTCGGCCACCGCGGCGTGCGAAGGCTCGCCGCTGCCGTAGCCCACGATGTGGCCCGCATTGATTCCGTCGCGCGCAAGCAGTTCATCCAGCAGCACACGTGTGCCCGTGCCGACGGCGCGATTGACGAAACGCGCCCGCTGGGCCGCGACGTCGCGCAACGTGGCGAGATGCAGCGGGTTGCCCGGCGCGACGATCAGGCCCTGGCTGCGCCGCGCGAAGCCCACCAGCTTGTGCTTGCCGGGCTGCAGCAGCGGCTGGTAAGTGCGCTGCGCCAGCGAGCCGGGGTCCCGCTGCGGCGGGATGTGGAAGCCCGCCATCACGCAACGCCCCTGGTTGAGCGCGGTGATTGCATCCACGCTGCCGCAAAAGCGCACGTCCAGGTGCAGTCGCGCTGTGCGCGCGGCGTGGTCCCGCAGGGTGGCAAGCGCATCGTCGTGGCTCGCAAGGAAGGTCAGTACATGGGCTTCGTCATCGAAAGCGATGGCGAAGGTGCGCTCCAGGTCCGCGCGCAACGCTTCGATCTGCGGCGCGAGTCGCGCCTGCGCCTGGCGTTCGGCCCACAGGAGCTTCGCGCCGAATTCGGAGAGGTGCGCGGGTTGCCCCTTCTCCCACACGATGAGGGCGCGGCCGAGTTCGACCTCCCAGCGCTTGAGTTCGCCCCACACATGGCGGTACGACAGGCCCAGCGCCTGCGCCGCCGCAGAGATCGAGCCGTGCTCGCGCACCGCGTCCAGCAGGCCGATCAACGCATTGCGGATGTGGGCCGCTCGCGGACCGGCGTCGGCAAAGGCATACGAGAGTTCGACTTTGCGCACCGGGAAAGTATCGCAGGTGTTATGCAAAGCAATTCATAGCTCGCTAGCCCCCATGCGGGTGCAGGTGCCAGCCCCTAGTATCGCGGGCACATGAACGGATTCAGCGAAAGCTTGGCCGCCGCTGCGCGACTCGTCGCCGCACTCGACTCGGGCCTGCTGCAGATCGTCGCGCGATCGCTCGCGGTGAGCGGCGCGGCCAGTGCGATCGGTTGCACCATCGGCCTCGCGCTCGGTGCCTGGCTGGCGGTCACGCGCTTTGCCGGGCGCGGCGTGCTTCTCACG
Organism: Ramlibacter sp.; assembly: GCA_046595775.1. Lineage (GTDB taxonomy): Bacteria > Pseudomonadota > Gammaproteobacteria > Burkholderiales > Burkholderiaceae_C > Ramlibacter. Next base: position 7,775 of record JBKJOM010000016.1, read on the forward strand.
CTGCTCAACACGGCTTTGGCGCTGCCCTCGGTAGTGGTGGGCCTGGTGGTCTACCTGCTGCTCTCGCGCTCGGGGCCACTCGGGGGGCTGGGCTGGATGTTCACGCTCAAGGCCATGGTGTTCGCGCAAGTGGTACTGGTGATCCCCGTGGCTGCGGCGCTCGCGCGCCAAGTCGTTGAGGACGTCGATGCCGCCAGCGGCGAACAGCTGCGATCCCTGGGGGCACGTGCCTGGATGCGCGCCGCGCTGATCGGCTGGGACGAGCGCTACGCGCTGCTCACCGTGGTCATCGCCTGCTTCGGCCGCGCGATCTCCGAGGTGGGCGCCGTGATGATCGTGGGCGGCAACATCGAAGGTTTCACCCGTGTCATGACCACGTCGATCGCGCTGGAGACGAGCAAGGGTGACCTGCCGTTGGCGCTGGCGCTGGGCGTGATCCTGCTTTCGGTCGTGCTGGTGCTCAACGCGCTGATCGCCGCTGTGCGCCGCTGGCGCCTGTCGCGCGACGACCGCGTGCCTCTGTTGGAACGGGCGATGGCATGAGCGCGCTGGTGCAACTCAAAGAGGTAGGTGTGCACTATGGCGCCGTGCACGCGCTGCAGGGCGTCAACCTGCGCGTGGTGCAGGGCGAGCGGCTTGCTCTGATCGGCGGCAACGGCAGCGGCAAGAGCACGCTGCTGCGCGTGCTGCACGGGCTGGCCCAGCCGTCGTCGGGCTCGGTGCTGCGCGACACGCGGGCACGGCAAGCCATGGTGTTCCAGCGGCCCTACATGTTGCGGATGAGCGCGCTGAACAACGTGGCGCTGGGGTTGTGGATGCGTGGGATGGCCTGGTCAAAAGCCAGGGAGGCTGCCTTGCTGGCGCTGGGGCGGGTCGGACTGGGTTCAACGGCACTGCGCGGCGCGCGCGCCCTCTCGGGCGGACAGCAGCAACGGTTGGCGCTGGCACGCGCGTGGAGCCTCAAGCCCGAGTTGCTCTTCCTCGACGAGCCGACCTCCAACCTCGACCCGCACGGCAAGCGCGAGGTCGAGGCACTGATGGCGGAGTTTGCGCAGGCCGGCATGACGCTGGTCTTCTCGAGCCACAACCTCGGCCAGGTCAAGCGCCTGGCTACGCGCGTGGCCTATCTGGAACATGGCCGAGTGCTGGCAGACCTGCCGGTGCGCGATTTCTTCGACCGCAGCGTGCTGGTGGACAAGTCGCGCGACGCGGAGCTTTTCTTGAGGGGCGAGCTCGCATGAGGCTGAAGCTGCTGGTCGCATGGCTGGCCGTGGCCCTGTGCGCGGCCGCGCAGGCGCAGACCATCACCATGGCGTCGACCACGTCGACCGAGCAATCGGGCCTGTTCACCCACTTGTTGCCGGAGTTCAAGCGCGCCAGCGGGATCGACGTGAAAGTGGTGTCCGTCGGCACTGGCCAGGCCATCGACATGGCGCGCCGCGGCGACGCCGACGTGCTGTTCGTTCACGACCGGGCCGCGGAAGAGAAGTTCGTGGCGGAGGGCGGCGGCGTCAAGCGTTTTCCCGTGATGTACAACGACTTCGTCCTGGTCGGGCCGAAGGCCGACCCGTCATCGGTGAAGGGCCGCGACATCGAGGTGGCTCTGAAGAAACTCTCGTCCGGCAACGCCACTTTCATCTCGCGTGGCGACAAGAGCGGCACGAACACCGCGGAGCTGCGCTACTGGGCGCAGGCGGGCCTGGCCGATCGCAAGGGCAGCGGCTACAGGGAGTGTGGCTGCGGCATGGGCCCCGCCTTGAACATCGCCAGTTCGTCCGGGGGATACGCCCTGGCCGATCGCGGCACCTGGCTGGGATTCAGGAACCGTGGCGACCTCGTCGTGCTGGTGGAAGGCGATACACGCCTCTTCAACCAATATGGCGTGTTGGTGGTGAATCCAGTGAAGCATCCCTACGTGAAAGCTTCCGATGCGCAGAAGTTCGTCGACTGGGTCACATCGCCGGCGGGGCAGGCGGTGATCGCGGCCTACAAGATCGGTGGCGAGCAGTTGTTCTTCCCGAACGCCAACCGGGCCGGATCCTAGTTTTTCCAGTCAGCGCCGGCGACCGGCCGGGGCAGCGTGCCATTTTTTGAGAATTTCAGCCGACCAGCGCCACCGATTTCACCTGCAACCAGGCGTCCTGGCCGGGTGCGAGTGCGAGGTCGTGCGCAGCGCGCGCGGTAACACGGGCTAGCAGCAGCGATTCGCCGCATGCGGCCTGCACCATCACCTGTGAAGGTTGGACGTCGGGCGCGATCGCCTTCAAGGTGCACGGCAGAACGTTCTGGATGCTCACGCCACGCGGCTCCTGCGTCGCCACGCTCACATCGCGGGCCAGCACACGCAGGCGCACGCCTTGGCCCAGCGCCAGCCCCATGTCGCGCAACCAGAGCGAGCCGCCCGGGAAGGCCACGCGCGAGAGTTTCCAGGTCTCGTCGCGCTCAGTCACAGTGCCTTCGAGCAGTGCACCCGCGTCATCTCCGAAGTGGCCCGCACTGTCGATGCGCGATAGCACGTCGCGGGTGGGGCCGGTGGCCACGGCCCGGCCCTTTTCCAGCACGACCAGCGAATCGGCGAGGCGGGCGACTTCGTCGATGGCGTGGGTGACGTAGAGCATGGGCAGCCGCAACTCGTCGCGCAGCCGCGCCAGCCAGGGCAGCACTTCCTGGCGGCGCGCAACATCGAGCGAAGCCAGCGGCTCGTCGAGCAGCAACAAGCGCGGGGCGCACGCGACCGCTCGCGCGATGGCTACACGCTGGCGCTCTCCACCGGACAAATCCTGCGTGCGGCGGTCCAGCAAATGGCGGATGCCCAGCAGGTCGATGGTGTCGTCGACCGAGATGGCGTTGGCGGCGTCACCCGCGCGGCGCCGGCCGTACTCGAGGTTGCCGCGCACATCGAGGTGCTCGAACAGGCTGGCTTCCTGGAACACGTAGCCGACAGCGCGCTGCCAGGGCGCGAGGAAGACCCCGCCCTCGTCGTCCTGCCAGGTTTCGCCATCGATGCACACCAGGCCGGGCCGCGGCCGCTCCAGGCCCGCCACGCCGCGCAGCACCGATGTCTTGCCCGACCCGGAGGGACCGTAGAGCGCTGTGATGCCGCGAGCCGGCAGTTCCAGGTCGATGTCGATGCTGAACTCGCTGCGCGGCAGCTTGATGCGGATGCGGCTGGCGTTGTCCGTCATGGCATCACGCGGCCCGCCCGGCGATTGAACACGGCCACCGCAAACAGCACGATGAACGAAAACAGCACCATGCCGCCCGCGAGCCAATGGGCCTGCGTGTACTCGAGCGCTTCGACATGGCCGTAGATCTGTGTCGAAACCACGCGCGTCTGGTCGGGGATGTTGCCGCCGATCATCAGCACCACGCCGAACTCGCCGACCGTGTGCGCGAAGGTCAGGATCGCCGCGGTGACGAACCCGGGTCGCGCCAGGGGAAGCACGACCGAGAAGAACGCGTCGAGCGGCGGTGCGCGCAGCGTCGCCGCGACTTCCAGCGGGCGCGGGCCGATGGCCTCGAAGGCATGGCGCAAGGGCTGCACGGCGAAAGGCAGCGAATAGATCACCGAGCCGATCACGAGGCCGGTGAAAGTGAAGGGCAACAACCCCAGGCCGATGGCCTGCGTGAAGGCGCCCACCGGACCTTGCGGACCGAGCGTGACCAGCAGGTAGAAACCCAGCACGGTCGGCGGCAGCACCAGCGGCAAGGTGACAAGCGCCTCGACGGGTGCGCGCCAGCGCGACTCGCCCCGCGCGAGCCACCAGGACAGGGGCATCGCGATGAGCAGCAGCACAACCGTCGTCAGCGCCGCAAGCTTGAGTGTCAGCGCGATCGCGTGAAGGTCGTCGGAAGCCAGGGGCATGAGGTGGCGTCAGTTCTCGTAGCCGTACGAGCGGATGATCGAAAGTGCCTTGCCGGATTTCAAGTAGGCGACCAGCGCAGCCGCGGCAGCATTGTCCCGGCCGGCGGCGAGCAGCACCGCGTCCTGCCGCAGCGGCTGGTGCAGCGAAGCAGGCACGATCCAGGCCGAGCCCCGCGTGATGCGGCCGTCCTCCATCACCTGCGACAGCGCAACGAAGCCCAGCGCAGCGTTGCCGGTGGCGACGAACTGGTAGGCCTGGGCGATGTTCTCGCCCTGCACGATGCGCGGCTGCAGCAGTTCACGCAGCCGCAGCCGGTTCATCGTTTCGACCGCAGCAGCGCCGTAAGGCGCGAGCTTCGGGTTGGCGATGGCGATGCGCTGGAATTCGCCACGTGCAAGCACTTCGCCCTTGCCGTCGACGAAGTCCGGTTGGGCGCTCCACAGGACAAGGCGACCCGTGGCGTAAGTGAAACTCGTGCCGGCCACTGCAAAGCCATCCTTGGCAAGGCGCTGCGGTGTTTCGTCGTCGGCGGCCAGCAGCACCTGGAACGGTGCGCCGTTGCGCACCTGCGTTTGCAGTGCGCCGGTGGCACCGAACACCAGCGTGGCCTTGTGCCCGGTGTCGGCGGAAAACGCCTGCGCAATCTTCTGCATCGGCGCCGTGAAGTTCGCGGCCACCGCCACGCTCACTTCCGCAGCGCCGGTCGCCCCAACGAACAACAGCGCTGCGAGCGCGAGGACACGCCTCATCGCGCTACATCTTGCCCGGCAGCCACACCGCTATCGCCGGGAAGAACCACAGCAGCAGCACCATCGCGCACATTAAAAAGAAGAAGGGCATGGTCACGCGGGCAATCCAGGTGATCTCCTTGCCGGTCATCCCCTGCAGGACGAACAGGTTGAAGCCCACCGGGGGCGTGATCTGCGCCATCTCGACGACGAGCACGATGAAGATCCCGAACCACAGCAGATCAATGCCGGCCTTCTCCACCGTGGGCAGGATCACGCCCATCGTCAGCACCACCATCGAAATGCCGTCGAGGAAGCAGCCGAGGATCACGTAGAAGACCATCAGCGCGATGATCAGTCCGAACTGATTGAGACCGATACCCCCGATCCATTCGGCGAGGTGGCGCGGCAGTCCGATGTACCCCATCGACAGCGTCAGGAACTGGGCGCCGAAAAGGATCAGCGCGATCATGCAATAGAGCCGCGTTGCGCCGAGCAGCGACTCGACGAACGTCGACCGGTTGAGCGACCCCTGGACGAACGCGAGAACGAGCGATCCGACGACGCCGATCGCGGCTGCTTCGGACGCCGTCGCGACACCGGCGTAGACCGAGCCGAGCACCGCGATGATCAGCAGCACGACCGGGATCAGATGTCGCGACTGGTAGAGCTTCTGGCCGAACGTGTATTGCCGATCGGCCGGCGGCACTTTGTCCGGATTCATCAGTGCCCATACGATCACGTACAGCATGAACAGCGAGGCCAGCATGATCCCGGGGAAGATGCCGGCGATGAACAACTGCGCAATCGATACGTTCGCCGACACGCCGTAGACGATCATGATGATCGATGGAGGGATCAGAAGTCCGAGCGTGCCGGCGCCCGCGAGCGTCCCGATCACCATGTTCTCGGGATAGCCGCGCTTGG
>JBKJOM010000019.1:0-11481 GCA_046595775.1 Ramlibacter sp.
ACAGGCGGACCTGTTCGGAGCCATGCGGCGGCAGTCTAGCCAACTCGTTTTCATCAAGATGCGATGCGTCCAGATCGAATGGTGACAACGTGAGCCTCCGCGTGTTTGGCTCGCGCAGGTCCCCCAGCCCCTTACCGTAGCACCAAGCTTGCACCAACTGCACCGGCGCATCCTCCGGATTGCAATCGATCCCAGCGTAGCTTGGCACCACGCGCCGGTGCTGAAATGGTGCGCAAGTTCCCTCTGATACAAAGCTTGCCGCAGAAGAACAGCGTGGTCAAGGGGCAAGGAGCAGGGTCAAGGAGCCCGGCATTGGCGCGAATCCATCACGCTGGGCGTGTGTGCCAATGCAGGCTGGTCGCTCGTGCCGGAGCCCCGCTTCACGCCGTCGCTCGCAACTCCATGTCGATGTGCACAGTCGCGAAGGGGCAAACGATGCCGCCGCCTTCGCCGCGCTCGACGAGCCCGAGTTCGAGCAACTCCTGAACGTCCTCGTGCACGCGCTTGACATCGCGCTCGACGCGCCGCGCCAGCTCGCGCAGAGAGATATCGCCTTCACCCTGCAGCGCGCGCACAAGCGCCCAGCGCCGCTCTGTCATGTGCCCGAAGAACGCCGCAGGGGTCTCGAAGTTCAGCCATTCGCCCTGATACGTGCGCGCGCCCGCACGCCGGCTGGCCTGCCGCAATGCGCCTCTCCAGTCCGGTTCCAACGTGATGGTCAAGGTACGCTGTTTCATTTGCACGTCGGCGAACCGTCACATCGACGCTTCCAGCATCGCCGCGTAGTCTTGCGCGCTGGCGACACGCGGGTTGGTCTTGTGGCAATGATCGGCAAGTGCGCCAGGGATGATGCGGCCGAACCATTCGTGCTCCACGCCCATCGCGGCCAGGCCCGTGGGCAATCCCAGCCGTGCGTTCATGTCTCGAATCGCATCGGCGATGTCGCCGGCGGAAGCCAGGCCCATGGCGTGCGCCATGCGCTCGAGCCGCCTGTCTTTCTGAACCGACACAGTGTCCGCATTGAAGCGGACCACTGCGGGCAGGAACATGGCGTTGAGCGTGCCGTGATGCAGGCGCGGATCGACACCGCCCAGGCTGTGACTGAGCGAATGCACGCAACCCAGGCCTTTCTGGAAAGCCATGGCCCCTTGCATAGACGCACTCATCAGGTTGAAGCGCGCTTCACGATCGCTGCCATGGTGGGTAGCGCGCTCGATGTTGGCCCAGCCGCGCTCGAGGCCGTCGAGGGCGATGCCATCGGCGGGCGGATTCACCGCCGCCGACATGAAGGTCTCCATGCAATGCGCAATGGCGTCCATGCCCGTGGCGGCAGTCAGTTTCGGCGGCAGGCCGAACGTGAGTTCCGGGTCGCAGATCGCGGCCTTTGGCACCAGGTGCCAGGAGTGAAAGCCGAGCTTGCGATGATCATGGACGATGATGATCGCGCCGCGGGCCACTTCGCTGCCCGTGCCGCTGGTGGTGGGCACGGCGATCAGCGGCGCGGCCTTATCGGTGATGAGGCCAGAACCGCCTTCGATGGTGGCGTAGCGCGTGAGGGGGCCTTCGTGCGTGGCCGCGATCGCCACGCCTTTGGCGCAGTCGATCGCCGAACCACCGCCGACTGCGATCAAACCGTCGCAGTTGCTGTCCTTGTACATCTTCGCGGCGGCCATCACGGCAGCTTCGGTCGGGTTGGACGGTGTCTGGTCGAACACGGTGACCGGCACGCCGGGCAGCGCGTCCAGGGCCTTCTGCAGCACCCCGGCGGCCTTCACGCCCGGGTCGGTGACGACGAGCGGGCGGGTGATGCCGATGCGCTCGCATTCCTGTTTAAGCAGCTTGACCGCGCCGAAGTCGAACTGGATCTGCGTCACGTAGTAGATGAATGCCATGGGCCGTGCCGGTTACGATGGAAACCACCACTTTAGCGCGCCCGACAGTGTTCCTCCCGCAGTACCCTCAACTGACCCCGCAGATGCGCTCGGTGCTCGAGCGCATGGCGCGCGCCGGCTATGCGCCCATGCACACGCTGGCACCCGACGTGGCGAAGGCCGCCTACGAGGCTGGCACCGGTTTCCTGGAAGTGCCAAAAGCCCAGCTGGCCCGGGTGGAAGATCTCCACATCCCCGCACGCGACGGCTTTTCCATGAAAGCGCGGCTCTACGCGCCCAGCCGCAACCGGCTGCCGGTCTTGCTGTACTTCCACGGCGGCGGATTCACGATCGGGAGCATCGAGTCGCACGACATCCTGTGCCGGGAGCTCAGCCGGCTTTCGGGTTGCGCGGTGATATCGCTCGATTACCGGCTGGCGCCTGAACATCGATTTCCGGTCGCCGCCCATGATGCATGGGACGCGACGGCCTGGCTGGCACGCAGCGCGAGCGCGCTGGGACTCGATGGCTCGCGGCTGGCTGTGGGCGGCGACAGCGCCGGCGGAACGCTGGCAGCGGTCTGCGCCATCATGGCGAGGGACGCGAGACTGCCCGTCGCCCTGCAACTGTTGTTCTATCCGGGCTGCGCGGCTTTCCAGGACGCGCAATCGCATCAGCGCTACCGGGAGGGCCTGGTGCTTGGCGAAGCGCACATCGACTGGTTCTTCTCCCAGTACATAGCCAACGCCGACCGCACCGACTGGCGCTTCGCACCGCTGGAACACCCCGACGTGGAGGGCGTGGCACCTGCCTGGTTCGGTCTCGCGGAACTCGATCCGCTCTTCGACGACGGCATCGCCTACGCGGATAAACTGCGGGCGGTGGGCGTATCGGTCCAACTCGAAATCTACCGCGGCGTCACACACGAATTCATCAAGATGGGCCGGGCGCTGCCCGAGGCACGGCAGGCGCATGCCGACGCAGCGCAAGCACTGGCCCTTGCCCTCGGAACCACAAGCACCTCATGAAACGACAAGACTATCGATTCTTCCACCGCCTGCGTGTGCGCTGGGCCGAAGTGGACATGCAGAAGATCGTGTTCAACGCGCACTACCTGATGTACTTCGACACGGCGGTTGCTGACTACTGGCGCGCCCTGGCGCTTCCTTATGAGGAAGCGATGCAGCAGCTGGGCGGCGACATCTACGTGAAGAAGGCAACCGTGGAGTTCCACGCTTCCGCCCGCATGGACGACCGGCTGGATGTCGCCATCAAGTGCGGCCGCATCGGCAGTTCCTCGATGGTGTTCAGCGGCGCGATCTTCCGCGACAACGATTTGTTGATTACCTGCGAGCTCGTCTACGTGTTCGCCGACCCCGCCACGCAGAAGTCAAAGCCGGTGCCTGCGGCGCTCAGGGCGGTTCTCGAGGCCTATGAGAACGGCGACCAGGTGGTCGAGATCGTGACGGGCTCCTGGAAAGACCTGGGCGAGGCGGCTGCGCGTATCCGCACCGAAGTCTTCGTGCGTGAGCAGCGCATTCCGCTGGAGATGGAATGGGATGAAGCGGACCACTCGGCGCTGCACGCCGTCGCGTACAACCGGATCGGCCAGGCGATCGCCACGGGGCGGCTGTTGCAGGAGCAGCCGGGGGTGGCAAAGATCGGCAGGGTGGCTGTGCACCAGGTGCTGCGAGGCGGCGGCGTCGGCGGTCAAGTGATGAAGGCCTTGATGGAAAAGGCGGGTGCGCGCGGCGACCGCGAGGCAGTGCTACATGCGCAGCGCAGCGCAGAAGCTTTCTACCTTGGCCTCGGCTACGTCGTGCGCGGCGCGGAGTTCGAAGAAGCAGGCATACCGCACATCGAGATGGTTTGCTCGCTGGGCGGCCAGTAGGTGGCCCGCAAGAAACGCAGCGAACGACCGGCGCCAGCGGTCACTGCGGCTGGACCGGTAGCGGCGGTACCAGCACCCGCGCAGGAGCCCCCTCGGGCTCTTCCTGCAGAAGCCGGCGGCAACGCAGTGGTAGCCGTCCTGGCCTTGACAGTCTTTCTCGCCCCGGCGCTTGGGGTACCGAGCGAAGAGATGTTGCAGGACACGCTCAAGTCCACCATCGTCTCTTTCGGGGTGCTGGTGGCAGCACTGTTGTTTTTCGTTTCGCTGCGCAGCCGGCGCGAGGCCTTGCGATGGCATGCCGTGACGTGGCTTCCGCTGCTGCTCCTGGCCTACGCGCTGGGCAGCATGGTCTGGTCGCACACCTACCTGGGCGCCGTCGAGGCGATCCGCTGGTTCGTGTTCGCGTTGCTGCTGTGGCTTGGGCTCAACACCTTGTCGCGGGAACGCCTGCCGACGCTGGCCTGGGGCATCCACCTGGGTGCGGTGGTGGCCTCGCTCTGGGCGGCACTGCAGTTCCTGGTGGACTTCAAGTATTTCCCGCAAGGGCCCCACCCGGCTTCGACGTTCATCAACCGCAACTTCTTCGCGGAGTTCGCGGTCTGCACCTTGCCATTCGGCGCGATGCTGCTGGCAAGGTCTCGTGCGAGTGCCCGTGTGGCGCTGCTGTCGGCGAGCACCGGTCTCGTCATCGTCGCGATCCTGATGACAGGCACCCGTGCAGCGTTGATGGCGATGTGGCTACAACTGCTGGTGCTGTTCCCCTTCGCTGCTTGGTTGTACCGGCGCCAGTTGCCGATGGGGCAGTGGAGCATCTCCTTGCGTGGACTCGCAGCAGGTGTGCTGCTGGCGGTGGTGGCCGGCATCGGCGTGATCCCCACCGGTGACCCGCGCATGGTGGAAGAGGCGCGCGGCAACACTGCGCTGGAGCGCGGCTTGAAGCGGACGTCCTCCATCTCGCCCAACGACGAATCGCTCGGCGTGCGCATGATCATGTGGAAGGCGACGGCGGGAATGATTGCCGCACGACCCTACTCGGGCGTGGGCGCGGGCGCGTGGGAGAACGACCTGCCGCTGTACCAGGCCGAAGGCACGCAGCTGGAGACCGATTACTACGTGCACAACGAGTACCTTCAGCTGCTCGCGGAGTATGGCCTTGTGGGCTGGTTGTTTTTGCTGGCGTTGGCGGCCTGGTTGCTGGACGCCGCGCGCCGGACTTTGCTCGACCGCAGTTCTGAGGCGCGCGCCGAAGCGCCGTGGCGTGCGGTCTTCCTGGTTGGCCTGCTCGCCTTCCTTGTGATCAGCAACGTGGGCTTTGCGTGGCGCATGGCCGCAACCGATGCCTTGTTTGCACTGTTCCTGGGGGCGCTTGCGGCCTCGGATGCTCGCCTGGGCATCGCATCCCGTTGGTCGGCAGCACGCCTGCCGTGGCCACCGCAATTCACGACTGCAGCAATCGCAGCGACAGTGGGAGCGCTGGCCCTTGCGGCATACATCGCCCAGCAGGCCGCCGCCGGCGAGGCGCGCATCGTTCGAGCCGCCCGGATCGCCCTGACCATCAGCGCATCACCGGACCCTACGTCACCGCGCTGGAACAAGCTGAAGGCAGAGATGTTGCAATTGACCCGCGAAGGCATCGCCATCAACAGCCACTACCGCAAGATCACGCCGGTGATCGCCGACGAGGCCGCTCGCTGGGGCGACTGGAAAAACGCCATCTGGATCTGGGAGAGCGTGCTCTCCTCGCGGCCTTACATCGTGGCGGTGTTGACCAATGTCACGCGTGGCTACATGAACCAGGGAGAGACAGAAAGAGCCAAGGCGTACCTCGAGCGCGCCAAGCGCATCCAGCCCAACGCGCCCGCCGTGCGCTCGGCGGAAGTGCTGATGCTGGCGCGCGCCGGCCAGGAAGCGCGGGCGCTGGAACTCGGGCGCAAGGCGATTGCCGACTCTGTCTACGACTACGACATGTTGAACACGGTGTTCCTGCTGGCTTCGCGCGCGAACGAGGCCGCGCTGGCGCGCAAGGCGATGGAAATCCGCCTGGAAGGCTGGGAGGCCAACCGCGCACAAGGCCTGCTGCAATTGGGCCTGCTGCTGGCCAGGGAGTTCAATGAACCCGCGCGCGCGATGGAGGCGTTCCAGAGTGCGCTGGCGTTGACGCCCGAGCCGGAACGCGCAAGCCTGATGCAACAGCTACCGGCGGACTATCGCGGCAAGCTCGCCGCGCCGCCTCAGACGTCCGCGAGCAAGGGGTAAGGCGCCAGCGCGACGCTCAGCGGGGCGCCTTGGGGCGACACCGCAGTGAGGCCGCCACCGTCGGCAGCAGCTGTTTGCATCGACACGATGGCGTCCCAGCCGCCCCCTGGTGCGGGCGCGGCCTGCACGACCGTGCCGCATGGCTGGTCCGGGTCCGAAGCGTGGAACACCTCGTTGCCCACTTGCATGGGCAGGGGCGAGTGGGCAAGGTAGGCGCGACGCTTGAGCGTCCCGCGGAACTGGCTGCGTGCGACCACCTCCTGCCCCGGATAGCATCCCTTCTTGAAGTTCACGCCGCCCACGGATTCGTAGTTGAGCATTTGCGGCACGAAGGCTTCGACGACGGGCGCCGTGATCGTCGCAACACCACTGCGCACTTCACCCCAGGCCCACAATTCAGGGCCGAGAGCGGGGCCGGCGGGTGGGGCGTGTTCCGCTGGCGCTACCCAAAGCGCACGCGGCTGGCCATCGGCGGGGTACAGCGCGATCACGGTCGCATCGCCGTGCTGATTCAGTTGCCACGGCTCCGACGCACTGGCCTCGCGGGCCGCCTCGCCGGCCAGGCCCCATAACTGGTGCTGCGCGCTGGCATCGCGCAGTTTCGCCTTGGCGCGCATGACGAACATCGAAAGCCGCTTGAGCGTGGCCGGCAGGATGTCGCGGCTGGTCACCAGCAGGATCTCGCCCGATGGGCTTCGGAAGCCGATGAAGCTCGCCTGCATCCGGCCCTTGGACGTGCAGTAGGCGGCCAGGCGTGCCTGGCCCGGGCCCAGCAACGCGAAGTCCTGGGTGAGCTGGCCCTGCAGGAAGCTGGCGGCATCGTCACCGGACACAGCAATCACGCCGAGGTGCGAAAGGGAAGTGACGCCGTTGAGAGGTGAAGTCATTGCTGGAATTATGATCCGGAGCTCATTCCATCAAGGTTCCTGGGGGCAGCAGCTGGTGCGGCGTTTCTTTTCAATGATTTTCCTGCTTGCGATGCTGGGCGTTGCCGGCGCGGCAGGCTATGGCTGGTGGTGGCTGCATGAGCCGCTCGCGCTCTCTGCACCCGACCTGGACCTTTCCATCGAGCCGGGCACCTTGCCGCGCGCCGTCGCGCAAGCCGTCAAGGATGCCGGTGTCGACGTGCGGCCGGACCTGCTCTACCTGTGGTTCCGGGTGTCGGGACAAGGCCGCGCCATCAAGGCCGGCAGCTACGAGCTCGAAGAGGGCATCACACCGGCCAGGCTGCTCGACAAGCTGGCACGGGGCGAGGAGTCGCTGCGGGCAGTGACGATCGTGGAGGGCTGGACTTTCCGGCAGGTGCGCGCGGCGCTGGCCAAGGAAGAGGTTCTGAAGCCCGACACCAGGGGTTTGAGCGACGAAGCGCTGATGAGCCTGCTGGGGCGCACGGGCTTGCATCCCGAGGGCCGACTCTTTCCCGACACCTACACCTATGCCAAGGGATCGAGCGACATCGCCGTGCTCAAGCGCGCCATGCGGGCAATGGACAAGCGGCTGGCGCAGGCCTGGGCGCAACGCTCGCCGCAAGCGTCGGTGAAGACCGCTGACGAGGCATTGATCCTGGCCAGCATCGTTGAAAAGGAAACCGGCAAGTCCGCCGACCGTCCGCTGGTCGCGGCCGTCTTCAACAACCGGTTGCGCGTTGGCATGCCCTTGCAGACCGACCCCACGGTGATCTACGGCATGGGCACCGCGTTCGACGGCAACCTTCGCAAGAAGGACCTGCAGGCCGATACACCCTGGAACACCTACACACGGCCGGGCCTTCCGCCCACGCCGATTGCGATGCCCGGCAAGGCCTCGCTGCTCGCGGCCGTGCAACCCGCGAGCAGCGCCGCAATCTATTTCGTCGCCCGCGGCGACGGCAGCAGCCATTTCAGCACCAGCCTGGACGAGCACAATCGCGCAGTGAACAAGTACCAGCGCAAGCAATGAGCGGTGTTTTCATCAGCTTCGAGGGCATCGATGGCGCGGGCAAATCGAGCCATGTGCAGTCGCTGGCTGATGCGTTCAAGGTGCAGGGCAGGGCGGTGACGGTCACGCGCGAACCCGGTGGCACCCCGCTGGCGGAAAAGTTGCGCACGCTGGCCCTGAACGACCCCATGGATCCCCTCACCGAGGCGCTGGTGATGTTCGCGGCGCGGCGCGACCATCTGCTGCAAGTGATCGAGCCGGCGTTGGCGCGGGGCGACGTAGTGCTGTGCGATCGTTTCACTGACGCGACCTTCGCGTACCAGGGCGGCGGGCGTGGCTTCGACTGGCAGGTGCTGGAGCAACTCGAGCGCTGGGTGCAGTCGACCGGGGATTGCGGCCTGCGCCAGCCCCACCTGACCCTGTGGTTCGAGCTGGCCCCGTCGATTGCGGCGCAACGCCTGGCCAGCGCTCGCGTCCCCGACAAGTTCGAATCGCAACCGGTCGAATTCTTCTCGCGGGTCGTGGCAGGCTACGAAAAGCGTGCGGAAGCCGATGTAGCGCGCTTCGCCCGGATCCGCGGCGACCAGCCGCGCGAGGCTGTCTGGACTGAGGTAATTTCGGCTGTGCGCGCCAAAGGCTGGTTGCCATGAGCGCACCCTGGATCGCGGCGCAGCTGCGGCAGCTCATTGCGCAACGTGGCCACGCCTTGTTGTTGCAAGGTCCTTCGGGCCTGGGCCAGTATGCGCTGGCGCTGGACCTCGCAAGTGCGTGGCTATGCGAGCAGCCCGGCCCCAACGGCGCCTGCGGCCATTGCGCCAGTTGCCATGCGGTCGAGGTTCGTACCCACGCCGACCTGTTCTTGCTGATGCCCGAGACCTTCATGCTCGAATTGGGTTGGCCCTTGAGTGAGAAAGCCCAGTCCGACATCGATGACAAGAAGCGCAAGCCCAGCGCCCAAATCCGCATCGACGCGATGCGCGATGCGATCGAATTCGCACAGCGCACGAGCGGGCGGGGGCGCGGCAAGGTGGTGCTGGCCTACCCGGCTGAACGCATGAACCAGCAGACGGCCAATGCGCTGCTCAAGACTCTTGAAGAGCCGCCGGGCGCCGTGCGCTTCGTGCTCGGCACCGAAGCCGCCCACCAGCTGATGCCCACGGTGCGCAGCCGCTGCGTCGCGCACACGATGCGCTGGCCGGGCGAAGCCCAGGCACTGGCCTGGCTGGACGAGCAGGGCGTGAAGGAGGGCGACGCAGCTGTCCTGCTGCGTGCTGCTGGCGGGCGGGCCGAGGATGCATGGGCCATGGCACAGGCCGGGATCGATGGCAAGTCCTGGGCCGCATGGCCGAAGGCGATCGCGCGTGGCGAAGCCTCATCGATTGCGCAATGGACGCCCCCGCGGCTTGTCGAAGCGCTGCTCAAACTGTGCCACGACCTGATTGCGGTGCGCGCGGGCGCCCAGCCCCGGTTCTTCGCGGCGTCGGACCTGCCGCCTCCGGCATCCATCGCAGCGCTCACGGCGTGGTCGCGTGAACTCGCCGCGACTGCCCGGACCGTCGAACACCCGTTCAACCCCGGACTGATGCTCGAAGCGCTTGTGAGCCAGGCCCGCTCGGCCCTAAACTCGGGCCACTGACTTCCCCTCCATGAGCACAGCCCCTACCAGCCCCCGTCCTAGCGTCATTCAGCTGGCCATCAAGGAAAAGGCAGCGCTCTACGCCGCCTACATCCCGCTGTTCGCGGACGGCGGGGTGTTCATCCCGACCACACGCGACTACAAGTTGGGCGACGACGTCTATGTGTTGCTGTCGCTGCCCGATGACCCGCAGCGATATCCGGTGGCCGGCAAGGTGGCCTGGGTGACGCCCGCCCGCGCGGCCGCGAACCGTACCCAGGGCGTCGGGGTGCGGTTCCCGGCGGACGACAAGTCCAGGCTGCTCAAACTCAAGATCGAAGAAATCCTGGGCGGCCACCTGGCCTCCGAGCGACCGACCCAGACGATCTGAGCGCGGCCTAGAATCACCGCACAAGGCCGGCATCGCTGGCCTTCCCTGCTTTTGGCCTGCCATGTTTGTCGATTCACACTGCCACCTTTCCTTTCCAGAGCTCTCTACGCAACTGCCGCAGATCCGCGAGGCGATGGCGCAGGCGCAAGTCGACCGGGCCCTTTGCATCTGCACGACCCTTGAAGAGTTCGAGTCGGTCCATTCGCTGGCAATGACCTACGACAACTTCTGGGCCAGCGTGGGCGTTCACCCGGACAACGAAGGCATCACGGAACCCAGCCTGAAGGACCTGGTGGATCGTTCCGCCTTGCCCCGCGTGGTCGCCATCGGCGAAACGGGCCTGGACTACTACCAGATGCAGGAGCGCAAGGGCGGCCGGACTATCGACGACATGGAATGGCAGCGGGAGCGCTTTCGTACCCACATCCGTGCGGCGCGGCAGGTGCGCAAGCCCCTGATCATCCACACGCGTGCGTCGTCGGCCGACACGATCAGGTTGCTCAAGGAGGAGGGCGAAGACGGCTCGGCCGGCGCAGCCGGTGGCGTCTTCCATTGCTTTACAGAGACTGCCGAGGTCGCCCGGGCAGCCCTGGACCTCGGCTTTTACATCTCGTTTTCGGGAATCATCACCTTCAAGAACGCGAAGGACTTGCGGGATGTCGCCGGTTTCGTCCCCATGGACCGGATGTTGATCGAGACCGACAGCCCGTACCTGGCTCCCATGCCGTATCGCGGCAAGACCAACAACCCTTCCTATGTGCCCTTCGTCGCGAAGCAGATCGCGCAAGTGCGCGAAATCGATATCGAGGAGGTCGCGCGGGCCACCAGCGCCAATTTCGAGCGGTTGTTTGCCGGAGTCATGACGTGAGAAATTACTTTAAGAAAGTAATTTACTGCATTGTAATTATTGGAGTTTCTTCTGCGAATGCGGGCTCCTACGAGGACTTCTTCATCGCCATCAAGCAGGACAACCCGAAGTCGATCACCTCCCTCCTGGAGCGGGGGTTCGACCCGAACACGCTCAGCCCGAGCAAGCAGGATGGGCTCTACACGGCGCTGCAGGACGGGTCGCTGAAGGTGGCACAGGTCCTGGTCGATTGGCCCAAGACGAACGTCGAGATCCGAACCCCCCAAGATGAAAGCCCGCTCATGATGGCGGCGCTCAAGGGCCAGCAGGAACTGGTGTCGCGCCTGATCGCACGCGATGCCGACATCAACAAGCCGGGCTGGACACCGCTGCATTACGCCGCCACCAACGGTCATGTCGCGGTAATGAAGCAAATGCTCCACCAGCATGCCTTCATCGACGCGCAATCGCCGAACGGCACGACGCCACTGATGATGGCGGCCATGTACGGCAGCACCGCGGCCGTGCGGTTGCTGGTTGAGGAAGGCGCCGATCCGCTCATGAAGAACGAGCAAGGCATGACGGCTGCCGACTTCGCTCAGCGAGTGAATCGGCCCGATGCAATCCAGCTGATTGGCGCAGCGGTACGAATTAAGCGCCCGAGCGACGGCAAATGGTGAAGACCGGCTGCAG
>JBKJOM010000075.1:0-11850 GCA_046595775.1 Ramlibacter sp.
CTGGGCCTGTTCTTCATCAGCATCGGGATGCTGCTGGACTGGCGGCTGGTGGCTCAGAACTGGGGGCTGGTGCTGGGCCCGCCGCTGGGCAGCCCGCCCGCACTGCTGTTCAAGGCGCTCGCGCTCGCCGCCGTGAAAGCCACGGCCGTCATCACGCTGCTGCTGGTCGGCGGCCAGCGCGTCATGCGCTGGTGGCTCACGCTGGTGGCGCGGCGCAAGAGCGACGAGCTGTTCGTGCTGAACATGCTGCTGGTGACGCTGGGGCTGGCCTGGCTGACAGAACTGGCGGGCCTTTCGCTGGCGCTGGGCGCCTTCATCGCCGGCATCCTGATCTCCGAGACCGAATACAAGCACCAGGTAGAGACCGACATCCGCCCCTTCCACGACGTGCTGCTGGGCCTGTTCTTCATCACGATCGGCATGTTGCTCGACTGGAAGCTGGTGGCGCTGCGCTGGGAGCTGGTGCTGCTGATGCTGACGCTGCCGGTGCTGTTCAAGCTGGCGCTGGTCACGGTGCTGGCGCGCACCTTCGGCGCTTCGATGGGCGTGTCGCTGCGCACGGGCCTCTACCTCGCGCAGGCCGGCGAGTTCGGCTTCGTGCTGCTGACGCTGGCGCAGCAAAACCACCTGGTGCCGCAGGCCCTCCTCAACCCGATCCTGGCGAGCATGGTGCTCTCGATGCTGGCCACGCCCTTCATCATCATGTATTCCAACCGGATCGTGATGAAGCTGGTGGCCAGCGAGTGGCTGCTGCAGTCGCTGCAGATGACCAC
Source organism: Ramlibacter sp. (assembly GCA_046595775.1). Lineage (GTDB taxonomy): Bacteria > Pseudomonadota > Gammaproteobacteria > Burkholderiales > Burkholderiaceae_C > Ramlibacter. Next base: position 774 of record JBKJOM010000075.1, read on the forward strand.
CATCGCGCGCAAGTCGATCAATGCCAACAAGCACGTGATCATCTGCGGCTATGGCCGCTGCGGCCAGAACCTGGCGCGCATGCTCGAAGGCGAAGGCATCCCCTACATCGCGCTCGACCTCGATCCCGACCGCGTGAGCCAGGCCGCCGCGGCGGGCGACTCGGTGGTGTTTGGCGATGCGGCGCGCTTGCAGGCGCTGGTCGCGGCGGGCCTGTCGCGCGCCAGCGCTGTCGTCGTCACCTATCTCGATGTACCCGGCGCCATGAAGGTGCTGGCCAATGCGCGCGCGCACGCGGCCAGCGTGCCGGTGATCGTGCGCACGCAGGACGATCGCGATTTGGAGAGGCTGCAGGCCGCCGGCGCCGCCGAAGTGGTGCCCGAACTCCTCGAAGGTTCGCTGATGCTGGCCAGCCATGCTCTCGCGCTGGTGGGCGTACCGATGCGCCGCGTGATCCGTATCGTGCAGGACCAGCGCGATGCACGCTACAACCTCCTGCGCGGCTACTTCCACGGTTCGGACGACGACACCGTGAATGAGATCGACCACGAGCGCCTCGCCACCGTGACCCTGCCTGCGGAGGCCGGGTCATTGGGCCGAAAGATCAGCCAGTTGGCCGTGGGCGTGCGCATCGTGAGCTTGCGGCGCAGCGACGGCAAGCCAGTCGACCCGTCTCAGGACCCGGTACTGGCCGACGGTGACACGCTGGTGCTGTCGGGCCGGCCGGAAACGCTGGCGATTGCGCAAGAGCGCCTGATGGGCGGTTGAACCGCCGCGCGTTCCTACGCGAAGTGCCCGACCAGCAGCGCCTCGCGCATGCGAACCGCCAGCACGGCGGCCAGCGCCTTGACCAGGTCCACCGCCAACATCGGGTGCTTGGCGGTCATCGCGTTGAACTTGTCCCAGTGCAGGCCCCAGGCGACGCCGGGCGTCGAAGGCGTTACCGTGGCACTGCGCGGCTCGCCGGAGAAGAACGAGCCTTCACCCACCACCGTGCCCGGCAGCAGCGTCGCGATGGTGCTGCCCTGGATACTCACTTCGAGCTCGCCGTCGGCCAGGATGAAAAACTCGCGCTCCGCCTCGCCTTCGTGCATGAGCGGGTCTCCGATCTTGAGGAAGCGCACGGAGAGGTAGGGCGCGAGCGCTTTCCAGTCCTGCAGGCTCAGCTTGCATTGCAGCGCGTCCTTGGCGTCCAGGCCGGCAATGGCCTCGACAAGTTGCTCCACTCTCATGACGTCTCCTCGGTCTATCGCTTGTTGTAAGTCCGGCGTCTGCGAGGGGTCAACGCGGCGCCTGCCGGGGCTCTTCGGCCCCTGGCTTTCAGTTCAGTTCGCCGTACTGGGTACCGCTCAGGATCGGGGTGGAGCGGTGCTCTTCGCTCAATTCCGTGTCCTCGAAGCCGGTGAGCAAGGTGTAGCTCTGCGGGCCGTACTTGTTGGAGCCGTCGAAGGCAACTGCGCTGGCGCCGTGGGCCACGCCCACCGCGGCAGCCGCGACAGCGGCGGGGTTGGTCGCGCCGGCGGCCAGCGCCTGCTTGAACGCCGTCACTTCATCGGCGCGGATCGGCTCGTAGCGCGAGCGCACCACGGGCTGCGGCGGCACCTGGGTGGCCGCGAACTCCGGGTGCAGCGGAGCGGGACTGGAATCCAGCGCGGCCGGCTGCGAGTCCGCCGGCATCGGGGCCAGGGGGCTCTTGATGGCAGCAGCGGGCTGCGCCTTGGGATCGCCCACGGCCACGTATTCGTTCATTCGCCAGTACACCGCGCTCACCAGGATGTCGTGCCGGGCCTTGGCCTGCTGCGCGACCATCGCCTCGATCTCGGCCAGTTGTGACACCTCGACGCCGCAGTCGCGCGACAGGTCGATCATCACCAGGAACTGGCGGCCACGCCCGTCGAGCGAAAGCACCTTGAACTTGTAGCTGGCCGACAGCACGCCGGCCTTGACCATGGCCTCGCGCACCGCGACGTAGAGCAGCTCGCGGCGGGCCATGCGTTCGCCCTTGCGGTTGGCGGGCTGGGCGTTGTCAACCGGCAGCTCGCGGCCGTTGCGGCGTGCGGGCCGGGTGGCTTCCATGCGCGACAGGCCCGAGCTGTCGGGCAGCGGCTTGACCGGCGTCTTGGGCGGGAACATCCAGCTGAGCAGGGACATGGCAGGGCTTTCCGAAAAAGGCGGGGGCCTGGAACGAACACTTTCGTTCCCGAACCGGCGAGTGTACGGTGCAACTTCTCGCCAAGCCAACTTTTTCTCAGGGGCGGAGCCCGCAGGCGACACGCAGTCGGCAAACCCGTGAAAAAGTTGCCGCGTAGCCAGTGCTTCAGGTGACGGCGACGCGCTTGGGCTTGTTGACCAGGCGGCGGGAAACCAGCGCACCCAGGGCCATCGCAATTTCCAGGGCGACCTCGGGGTGCCGGTTGGACAGCTCGGCGAACCGCATCGGCGTCAGGCACCACAGCTTGCAGTCCGAGGCTGCCTGGACCGTGGCGCTGCGCGGGCTGCGGGTAAAGAATGCGCCCTCCCCGACCGCAGAGCCGGGTGCGACGATGGCCAGCCGTACGCGGCCGCTCTTGTCTTCCAGGTGCACACTCAGCGTGCCGCTTTCGACGAGGTACAGCGTGCGGTCGGTGGCATTCTGCTCGATCAGGGTCTGGCCCCGGGTCAGGGAAAAGGGCTGCAGGTAACCGCCCAACATGTCCCACTGGGCGGACTGCAGGCTGGGAGAGCACGCATCGATCGAATGGTTGTGCGCAATGGCCTGGACCAGTCCCTGAACATCGAACTTGGGCGGGTTGCGCAGTGGGGCATTCATGATGTGGGTGACAGTAGCGGTCGCTACTGTCGCGCACAAGCGGCCCTGACCGCCCCTTACACCTGATACGGCAGGCTCGGCACTTGTAACTGCAGCGTCACTGCACCTTGCCCATTTGCCAGAGAAGGAAGCTGTAGATGTCAGCGCTCATCGCGTGGCGCTGGGTGGCGGTGCTGCCGATGCCGTGGCCGGCCTGCGCATCGAGGCGCAGCAGGATCGGCTTGCCGCTGCTGGTCGCCGCCTGCAGGCGTGCTGTTGCCTTGGCGCTATGCCAGACATCCACGCGCGGGTCGTTCAGGCCGTGCACCAGCATCACTGCCGGGTATGGCGTGCCGTCCTTGATCTGGTGGTAGGTGCTCATCTCCAGCAGCGCCGGAAATTCCTTGGGGTTCTTGTAGCTACCGAACTCCGAGATGTTGGTAATGCCATTGGCGCTCTCTTCCGCGCGCACCGCATCCATCACACCGACAGAGAAAATCGCCGCGGCGAACAGTTGCGGTGCCGTCGTGACCGCGCGGCCGACGAAAATTCCACCTGCGCTGCCGCCGATCGCGGACATGGTTTTGGGCGACGCATACCCCTTGTCGATCAGGTACTGCGCGGCAGCGACGCCATCCTTCCAGGTGTTGGACTTGGTGGCCTTGAAGCCGGCCAGGCGCCAGGGCTTGCCGTACACGCCGCTGCCACGCACGTTGACGTACGCGATCACGCCGCCGCGCTCAAACCAGGCGTAGTCGGACGGGTTGTAGTGTGCGGTCTGGCTGAAACCGTAGGAGCCGTAGCCGTTCAGCAACGTCGGGTTGCTGCCATCACGCTTCAAGCCCTTGCGGTGCAGGATGGTCATCGGGACCATCACGCCGTCCCAGCTGCGTGCCAGCACGTCTTCGACTTCGATCTCGGGCACGTCCTTGGGCCTCTTCGCGGTGGAGAAGCCGGCATCGCTGGACTTGTCACCGACCAGGCGCAGGGTCTGCGGCGGGCTGGTCCAGCCGGAGAGCCGGTACATCCAGTCGGCATGTGCGCGCGCGGGGTCCGCGACAATGCCGGCCGCGCCCCTGAACGGCAACTTCACCGCGCGCCCCGTGCGATCGCCGGGCGCGTACCGGCGCAGTCCGACTTCGGCGCCTTCCCGTACTCGCGCCAGAAGTTCCCTCGGGCCGACCGAGAAGCCTTCGATGACGCCGCCCTCGGGCGGTCCCGCCACCTCGACGGCCTTGGCCAGTTGCGGCGTGCGCAGGTCCAGCTTCATGACCTTGTAGCGCGGCGCGGCCTTGAGCGTGCGGAAGTACAGGTCATCGCCCTTGAGCTCGATCTCGACGATCTGGTCGTCGAACTTCGCGAGCGGCTTCCACGGCACGTCGCCCTGGCCGAGGTCGCCGACGCGCGCGACGAACAAGTTGCCCTCAGGCAGCGTGGTGTCGGTGGTGCGCGCGATCATCCACGGGCTGCCCGGCGAGAAGGTGATGCCGCCGACGTCCAGTCGCACCAGCCCGAGCTGCTTGCTCACGGTGGGGCCGAACACCGCCCTGGCTTCGGATTCGGGCGCGCCGAGCTTGAGCCACATCACCTTGCTGTCCAGGTAGGCCTCGCTCTCGGCGTCCTCGGCATTGAGCTTGCGCAGCTGGTTGTAGGTGAACGAGTTGCTGTCCGGCAGCCAATTGACGAGGCCTTCATGCACGCGCGGGATCGGCGCGCCAACCAACTTGCCCGTTTCGACTTCGTGGATGTACAGCGACGCGTCTTCCGAGCCGCCTGCCGACATGCCGTAAGCCACGTGCTTGCCGTCCCAGGACGGCACGAAGTAGTTGACCGCATGCGGCACGCCGGTCCTGGCCGTCTCGACCTGCGGGTCGACCAGCACGCGGTCCTTGCCGCCCTCGCGCAGTACCAGCTTGAACTGTCGCTCGCCCCGCGGACGCACCAGGTAGAAGTCGCGGCCGCCCGGCATGCGCACGATTCTGCCGATGGCGTCACCGGACTGCGTCGACAATTCGGTAATCCGCTTGAGCATGGCTTCGCGGCCGGGGATGGCGTCGAGCGACTTGCGGGCGTACTCGCCTTGCGCCTTCAACCAGGCCTGCACCTCCGGGTCCTTCACATTCTCGAAGTAGCGGTAGGGATCGTGCACGGTAACGCCCGAAATGGTTTCGGCCGTGTCGCGCACTGGGGCAGCCGGCGGGGCGGCTAAGGCGGTTGCGAGCACGGCTGCTAGGGTGAGGCCGAGTGCTGCGCGCGCCAGCGAAGTCGTGGAAGGCTTCATGGGCGGTTTCCTTGTTGGATAGCCCGAAATTGTATTGCGAGGCTTAAGGCGGCCAGGCAGGCGCACGCGGCCCATTCGCCGGGCGGGTTTACTCTGATGCGCGGCCGCCTCCTTCACGAAATGCTGGGAAGCCGGCCGGCAAGCATTGGCAGGAGGTCGAGAGTGAAGATCGAACAGCGCAAGTGGAGTGAAGACAGCGGGTGGACGCCCGGCGAGGCCAAGCGCCCGCCGATGCCCTACCAGTTGGTGCTGGTGTTCGGCGCTGTGACGACCTTGCGCCGGCCGAACCTGGTCGGCGCCATTCGTCGCGACTATCCGGGGGCGCTTCTGTTCGGTTGCTCCACGGCGGGAGAGATCTGCGGCTCGCAGGTGTCCGACGACTCCGCCGTCGTGACGGCGCTCCACTTCGAACACTCGCAGTTCCGCGCCGCACAGGCCGTCGTGGCCGAGAGTGCGGACAGTTTCGCCGCCGGCGAACGCATCGCGCGTCAGTTGCCCGCCGCGGTGCACGACCCCGCGGTCGGCGGCGACATCCCGCTGGCGCACGTGATCGCGCTCACCGACGGCCTCGGCGTGAACGGCAGCGAATTCGTCGCGGGCCTGTCTCGGCGATTGCCCGACGGAGTCGCCATCACCGGCGGGATGGCCGGCGACGGCGTGCGTTTCGGGGAAACACTGGTGTTCCGAGACGACACGCCCGAACCCCTCGCCGTCGGCGCGATCGGCCTGTACGGCACTCGCCTGAAGATCGGTTTTGGCTCCCTGGGCGGCTGGGACGCGTTTGGGCCGCAGTGGTCCATCACGCGCGCGGGGGGAAACGTGCTGTACGAACTGGACGGTGTTCCGGCGCTGGCTCGCTACAAGTCACTGCTGGGTGGTGCCGCCCAGGGCCTCCCGGCATCGGGCCTGTTGTTTCCTCTCTGCGTCACCCTGGGTCGGGGCGAGCCGCCCGTGGTGCGCACGATCCTGTCCGTGGACGAGGCCGAACAGAGCATCACGTTTGCCGGCGACATGCCTGAAGGCGCGCGCACCCAGCTGATGAAAGCCAACTTCGACCGGCTGGTGGAGGGCGCGGCGGGTGCCGCGCGCATCTGCCACGGGGCGCTGCAATCATCCGATCCGGAGTTTGCCCTTCTCATCAGCTGCGTGGGGCGCCGGCTGGTGCTGAAGGAGCGCGTCGACGAAGAGGTGCGCGCGGTGCGCGGCATCCTCGGCACGGGCGCGGTCTTCGCAGGCTTCTATTCGTACGGCGAGATCTCCCCGTTCACGCCCGGCGCCCGCTGCGAACTGCACAACCAGACCATGACCATCACGACGCTGTCCGAACGGTAGTCGCACAGCTGCGCCATCTGGGCAGGCGCCTGCGAACTCAGAATCGGGCAAGGGCATTGGATACAAACCCGGACTTGATTGTTTGTGATCCCGTCCTGACGAATCACGCGGCTGCTGGGCGCGCCGAAATCAAGGAACGCGTTTCAAGCCTCGCCGTGAGAGCCGGCTTTAGAACGCCCAAAATGGGCCGGTCCCGACAGGGGTGCTGGCTGTGGCCAGTGCAATAAATACAGTGCGTCCGAAGAAAAACGGCAAGCCCCAATCAAAGATGCGGGTGTCGGCGATGCCACCGCCCACGCGCGCGGCGGTCGTCAAGGGGGACAGGTTCGTTGAACTTTGCACTGTAAATTCAATGGCTTTGCTCGTCCCATCGATGCCGGTGATGGTCGCGCTAAGTTGAAGTGGATCGGAAGGGCAATAAAAGCCACCGGCGCAAATCGGTAGCGAACTGTCGGTAAAGAAAATAGCGTTGGAGCCGCTGTCGATGAACCCCGAATAAGAGGCGCCTTTGTAGGTCGTCGTGAAGTCGCCTACTCGGTTGACCTTGAATACAGAGACATTGATTGGTTGGTTGTTTGCTTGTGTTCCGATGCCGAAAATGATGGAGCCGCTGAGGAAGGTTGCCCCACCTATGCCAACATCTGGCAGGACCACCGCGAGTCCGTTGTTATTGACCGGAAAAAACGCGACGGGGTTGGAAACTTGCGAACTCAGTGGCATTGTGGAGGAAATGCATCGGCTTGAATTGCACGAAAAGTACACGGCCGGCTCGGCACTTGAAGCACATGTCGGACCGCAGTCCTGCGTTAGGAACCCGACGCCCAGGATTCCGTTGATGCCGGGACCCATCCCTATATTTCGCCCACTGCTTGAACACGCCAAGGGCACTACGCCATAGGGCTCTGCGGAATCGTCGACCAGTTGAATCGGCAAGTTCTTCGCGAGCTCGCCTGACAATTGCAAGTCGGCGTTACGCACCGATCCCCACGCATATCCACTGGTGAAACGAGCGCATTCGGCAAGGGCCTGGCCGTCCGGCGCCGCGACGCGCGGAAGCGCCATCGAAGCAGGGATCGCTGTGGCGGAAAGTCGCAGTCCGAACGAGCCTGTGTCGACAAGCACGTGGTCGATCGTCGTGCAGTTTTGCGAGCCTGGCTCGCAAATTGTCACGCTGACGAAGGGCGAGTTCAACGCCCGGCCGTCGACTCCGCCGTCCATAACGATTGGCAGAACATTGGATGTGCCGCGCGCCGGCGTCGTCTTCACGGGGGCGCCGGGCGATGCACCGGCGCCTTCCGAGCCGCCTCCGCATGCAAACAGGACGACAACACACACAGTCAAGGCGAGCGCCTTCCACCAGGAACCCAAAATCATTTGTGTGCAGATACCGTTTTACCCGTTCGCAGCTTCCAGCTGATTTCCTATTGGGCGGGCTGAGTAATGGCGTTCATTTGGAGCGTGACCGCGGTCTGAGCCAGCAATCTGCCATTGGCCGACGCTCCTGTGTTGACCGCAATCAGCGTCTTCCCAAGTACGACGCCCTCGAAATGAGCGGTCGTCCCGATCGTCACGGAGTCAGCGACTTGCCAAAATATATTCTTGGCTTGTGCGCCGCCAGCCAGGATGATCTGCTTGCCATTGGCTTGGTTCAGCGTTCCCGCGACCTGGAAAATCCAGACGTCGTTGGGACCCCCTGAGAGCGTCACATCGTTGCTGATCAAGACCCCGGTCCCCCATTTGTAGAGGCCGGGAGTCAGTGTCAGTCCGCCAATCTCACCGGCGCCCCACTCTGTGAAGTCGGGTGAGGTGCGTCCCGCGGCATCGAGGTAGGCGGTTTCCATGTCGAGCACCGCCGTCGTCAGGGCGGTGGCATCATTGACCGCGCAGGGCAAAGGGCCGGCTGCGTCGACGACAACAATTGTCCCCGTGACTTCGGTGCAGGTGAGCAGTAGCGCGGCGCCGGTGATCGGACTGGTTCCTACATTCCCGACAATGGCTGACGCATACACGTCGGTAATCCCGGTTTTGCTCAAGATGGTGAAGGTCCCTGCTGATCTCAGGTTGACGGGCGCTAACGCGACAGTCGCCGCCATCGGCATGTTGCGCATCTCGGCTGTGAAATTGGCACGCTCGCCGCCACCGCCGCCGCCGCACCCGGTCATCAAAGCGCCCAGGACGGATGCCTTTAACCACATGGGCAGTGGAACTGCGTTGTCGAATCGGAGCATATGGCCTTCTTCTTTCGGTTGCCTGAAGTTAGCGAATGGGAGCCGACTCGCTAGCGGCACGGCCCTTCGACCGATGAGCCAGTGTGCTGCCGCTCGGATTGCATACGTCTCTGTTACGCCGTTGATTTGTAAGGAGTCACGCGGCTTGTAAGGTAGGTGATCGAAACGTAAGTTGTTGCGCGACTTCGGATCTGCAGCCCTACCGCTGGCGGCGCTTCGTGCTACACAGCGCACGCGCGCGCCCTTGCCCTGAGTCGAAATTATTTTCCGATGCAGAACTTCGAGAAGATCACGCCCAGCAGGTCGTCGGACGTGAACTCGCCGGTGATCTGCGACAGCGCATTCTGCGCAAGGCGAAGCTCCTCGGCGAGCAAATCCAGAGCCTGCGCTTGTTGCGCGATGAGGAGGGTGGCTTCGTCAAGATGAGCGCCGACTCGGCGCAACGCCTGCACATGGCGAGCGCGCGCGATGAAGACACCTTCGGGTGCGGCCTGCCAACCGGCAAGTTCGAGCAGGCGACGGCGCAAGGTGTCGAGGCCGGCCCCGGTCTTGGCGGAGAGATTGACTTGCTCCCTCCCCCCCTGGGGGAGGGTTGGGGTGGGGGCATGCACCGCGTCCACCTTGTTCCACACGTCAATGATGTTCACGCCCGCGGGCAACCTGGCCGCAATGATTGCGTCATCCCGTTGATAGGCGGAGTCATGCGCCCGGGTGAGGTCGTGCAGCAACACCACCGCATCCGCGCCCTCGATCTGTCCCCACGCCCGCTCGATGCCGATCTGCTCCACCTGATCGCTGCTCTCGCGCAGGCCCGCGGTGTCGATGACATGCAGCGGCACGCCCTCGATCTGGATCGTCTGGCTCACGATATCGCGCGTGGTGCCGGGAATGGCCGTGACGATCGCCAGCTCCGCACCGGCCAGTGCATTGAGCAGCGAGCTCTTGCCCGCATTGGGCTGGCCTGCGATCACCACCTTGATGCCTTCGCGCAGCAACGCGCCTTGCCGCGCGCGCTGCATCACGCGCGCCAGCGATTCGCGCAGGCGCACGAGCTGGCCCGGCGCATCGGCCTTCTGCAGGAAGTCGATCTCCTCCTCTGGGAAATCAAGCGTGGCTTCGACCAACATGCGAAGGTGGATCAGCGCGTCGCGCAGCGTGTGAATCTCCTTCGAGAACTCGCCCGCCATCGAGCGGCTGGCGCTGCGCGCCGCAGCTTCGGTGCTGGCGTCGATCAGGTCGGCGATCGCCTCGGCCTGCGCCAGGTCGATCTTGTCGTTGAGGAAGGCGCGTTGCGTGAACTCACCGGGCTCGGCCACGCGCAGGCCCATCGCCGCGCCAGCTTCGAGGCAACGGGCGAGCAGCAACTGGAGCACCACCGGTCCGCCATGCGCCTGCAGCTCCAGCACGTCGTCGCCGGTGTAGGAGTGCGGCGCGGGGAAGTGGATCGCCAGGCCCTGATCGATGATGCTGCCGTCAGCGGCGAGAAAGGGCAGGTAGGTGGCTTCGCGCGGCTTGAGCGTCCGCGCGCATACCGCTTCGACCACGGATGCGACCGATTTCGCCGAGACTCGCACGATGCCCACCGCGCCGCGGCCGGGGGCCGTGGCGATGGCAGCAATGGGATCGGCGTGGCGCGAGAGCATCCGGCGATTATTCCCTCCCCCGAAGGCGGAGGGTTAGGTTGGGGGCACGTTCGAGCGCGGCGCCGGTGCCTGCCCCCACCCCAACCCTCCCCCGAAAGGGGAGGGAGAAATACAACTTACCTGAACTTCGGCAAGTTGAATTCCGGCGGCACGCCCATGCGTGCGTTGATCATCCACTGCTGCGCGATCGACAGCACGTTGTTGGTAATCCAGTACAGCACCAGGCCCGACGGGAAGAAGAAGAACATCACGCTGAAGGCCAGCGGCATGAACCACATCATCTTGGCCTGCATCGGGTCCGGCGGCACCGGGTTCAGTGCGGTCTGCAGCAGCGTGGTCATGGTCATCACCAGCGGCAGAATGAAGTACGGGTCGGGCGCCGACAGGTCATGGATCCACAGCGTCCACGGCGCGCCGCGCATCTCGACGCTGGACAGCAGCACCCAGTACAGCGCGATGAACACCGGGATCTGCACCATGATCGGGAAGCAGCTGCCCAGCGGGTTGACCTTCTCTTCCTTGTAGATGCGCATCATCTCCTGCTGCATCTTCTGCGGGTCGTCCTTGAAGCGCTCGCGCATCGCCATGACCTTGGGGTTGATGGCCTTCATCTTGGCCATGCTCTCGTAGCCCTTGGCTTGCAGCCAGTAGAAGGCGATCTTGATGATCAGCACCAGCGCCATGATCGACCAGCCCCAGTTGCCGACGACGCTGTGGATCTGGTCCATCAGCCAGTACAGTGGCTTGGCCAGGATGGTGAGCCAGCCGTAGTCCTTGACCAGTACAAGGCACGGCGCAATTTGCCCG
>JBKJOM010000120.1:0-4925 GCA_046595775.1 Ramlibacter sp.
GCTAAAGTAGGTCCCATGAATCCACGTCCTAGCATCGAGGTGGCCGTCGTCATGCGCCGCGAGCGCATCGACAACCGCTGGCAACCCTGGCGCTGGACGCTCGCGGAAGACGTTCCCAACGAGCCCGAATTCGGCACCGAGCCGCTCTTCCTGGTCAAGGACGACCAGGAAGAACGGTGGTTGCATCCCGGCTTCACCGTGGAACTGTTTCGCGATGACGCGGAGGGCTACTACCTCAATGCGAGCACCGACGCGCCCTGCTGGTTCGTGCTGTGGCGAATGGAAGAGGAAGCGACGATCGCCGAGGAGCCGATTCCGCGGCCGGTGGTGGTGACGCTGAGCTATCACGATGCCGGGCGCTGGCTCGATGCGCAGGAAACCGTCGAGCAGGTGCCGGCGCCGCCGCACGTTGTCGAATGGCTGCGCGCTTTCGTGCAGGAACACTACGAGCCCGAGCCGAAGAAGCGCAAGCGCCCCGAGAGCTTCAAGCGCCTGGAAGACCGCTTCGGCAACCCGGTGTCGATCACGACGGAGAAGAAATTCGGCGGGGGCGGCGGCAATGGTTGATGGATTCCTGGGGAGGTGGTCACGCAGGAAACTGGGCGAGAAGGAAGCAGCACCGGAGACCGGTGAAGCTTTCGAGGCCCCTGCGCCCCCACCCCAAATGGACTTACTCCCTCCCCCCTTGGGGGACGGCGGGGGTGGGGGTACGCCGCCCCAGGAGATCCCTCCCCCACCAACGCTAGCCGACGTCCAGCTTCTCACCGCCGACTCCGACTTCCGTCGCTTCATCACGCCCGATGTTGCCCCCGAGGTCAAGAACGCGGCGATGAAGAAGCTCTTTGCCGACCCGCACTACAACGTGATGGATCGGCTGGACACCTACATCGACGACTACAGCCAGCCGGACCCGATTCCGGAGTCGATGTTGCGCAAGCTCGCGAGCGCGAAGTTCCTCGGCCTTTTCGCGCAAGAGGAGGAAGAAGAACTGCGGGCCGCCACGACCCGGGATGATGCCAATGACCCTGCGCCCGAAAGCGTGGCACAGTCGCCGCTGGCCCCTCCAGCAGTAACCCAGGCGCCCCCCGATGCCGACACTGATTTGCGATTGCAACAAGACGATGCCCCTGCAGGCCAAGAGCCTCGGCGCGGCACTGAATGAAGAGCTGACGCTTCACACCACGCTGTGCCGACGCGATGCCGCGGCGTTCCAGCAAGCGGTGAAAGGCAAGGAGCAGGTGGTGGTCGCCTGCACGCAGGAAAGCCGCCTGTTCGGCGAGCTGGCGCAGGAGACCGAAGGTGCGGTCGCGCCGATCCACTTCGTCAATATTCGCGAGACCGGTGGCTGGAGCCGGGATGCGGCGCAGGCGATGCCCAAGATCGCGGCACTCCTCGCCGCGGCGCACCTGCCCCCACCCGAGCCGGTGGCCACGGTCACCTACAAGAGCAACGGGCGCCTGTTGATCATCGGCGCGCTCGAAGCCGCGACCCGCGCTGCGGAACTCGTCGATGACGTGTTCGACGTGGCCTTGTTCGCGCAGGGCGGCGCCGGTGAACAGCAGCGCCGTTACCCGATGTTCGCGGGACGCATCGACAACCTGAAGGGCTGGCTCGGCGCCTTCGAGTTGCAGTGGTCGCAGTCCAACCCGATCGACCTGGACCTGTGCACGCGCTGCAATGCCTGTATCACTGCATGCCCCGAGTCCGCGATCGGCCTGGACTACCAGGTCGACATGGCCAAGTGCAAGTCGCACCGCGCCTGCGTGAAGGCGTGCGAGGCGGTCGGTGCGATCGACTTCGAGCGGATGCCGCGCGCATTCAGCGAGAAGTTCGATGTCGTGCTCGACCTGCGTGCGGGGCCGGCGTTCACGCAACACGCGAAGCCGCAGGGTTATTTCCATGAATTTCTCCCTCCCCTTCCGGGGGAGGGCAGGGGTGGGGGTCTCTCGGCTGCCACGCTGCTCGAGCTGCGCAACCTCGTCGGCGAATTCGAAAAGCCCAAGTTCTTCGACTACAAGGCCCGTTTGTGCGCGCACAGCCGCAACGAGACCGTCGGCTGCCGCGCCTGCATCGACGTTTGTTCCGCCGAAGCGATCGCCAGCGACAAATCCCGCCAGCAGGTGAAGGTCAACCCCAGCTTGTGCGTCGGGTGCGGCGCCTGCACGACGGTGTGCCCCACGGGCGCGCTCACCTACACCTACCCGCGTCCCGCCTACCAGGGGGACAAGATCAAGACCCTGCTGTCCACGTACGCCCGCGCCGGGGGCAAACGGCCCGCGCTGTTGCTGCACAGCCAGGCGCGGGGCCGTGCCCTGGTCGAAGAGCTGGGCCGCGCGGCGCAACTGGGCGCTGCGCAAGGCGTGCCGGCCAACGTCATTCCCGTCGAGCTGTGGCACACCGCCAGCACCGGCATCGACCTGTGGCTCGGGGCGGTGGCTTGGGGCGCCGCGCAAGTCGCAGTGCTCGTGACCACCGAAGAAGCGCCGCAATACCGCGACGCATTGCGCGATCAGATGGCCGTCGCGCAGGCGATCCTCTGCGGGTTGGGTTATGGGGATGGCCACTTCAGGTTGATCGAAGCCAACCGGCTGGACGACCTTGACCAGCACCTGGCGCTGCTGCGCGGCAGCGACTCGCGTCCGCAGGAGAAAGCGGCCAGCTTCGCGGTACCGCCGGAAAAGCGCAGCACGCTCGAACTGGCGCTCGACCACCTCATCGCCCTTGCACCCTTGCAGCCGCAGGAGATCCCGCTGCCGGCGGCAGGCTCCCCGCTGGGCAGCCTCGTCGTCGACAAGGACAAGTGCACGCTGTGCCTGAGCTGCGTCAGCGCCTGCCCTGCGAGCGCGCTGCAGGACAATCCGCTGCAGCCACAGTTGCGCTTCATCGAGCGCAATTGCGTGCAGTGCGGCCTGTGCGCCACCACCTGTCCCGAAGACGCGATCACACTCGTGCCCCGTCTTCTTCTCACCGGGGAGCGCAAGGAAGCTCGGGTGCTCAACGAAACCCAGCCCTATGCCTGCATCCGATGCGGCAAGCCTTTCGGCACGCTCAAGGCGATCGAGGCCATGCTCGGCAAGCTGGCGGGCCATTCGATGTTCCAGGGCGCGGCGGCGGACCGCCTGAAGATGTGCGGTGACTGCCGCGTCATCGACATCCATTCGGCCAGCACTGAAGTCAAGATCACGGACATCCGATGACCAGCCCGATTCCGGTCACTTCCGCGCTGGACGAAGAGACTGCCCGCGCAGAAATCTACGGCCTGCTCGCCCAGCTTTTCCATGCGGCCCCGCCGCCAGCCATGCTCGAAGCGATCCGCGTGTCGGCCACCGAGGCGCCTTCGCCCGGCGCTTTCCTGGAGGAGCCGTGGCGCGAAGTTGTGGCTGTGGCGCGAGCGATGTCTGCCGAGGAAATCGGGCGCGAATACGACGCGCTTTTCGGCGGCGTCGGCAAGCCGGAGGTGTACCTCTTCGGTTCTCACTACCTGAGCGGGTTCCTCAATGAAAAGCCCCTGGTGCGCCTGAGAACCGACCTGGCGGCACTGGGGCTCACGCGCGACGAAACCCTGCCGGATACCGAGGACCACATCGCCTACCTGTTCGAAGTGATGCGCTACCTGATTGCGGGCGACGACGTGGCCGTCGCCAACCTCACGAAGCAGAGAGAATTCTTCGCGGCCCATTTGCAGCCCTGGCTCAACGCTGTGTGCGAAGCAATCCTGGCCCATCCCAAGGCCCGCTTCCACGCGAGCCTGGCCCGCTTCGCGCGGGCCTTTGCGAGTGTGGAGGCGCAAGGCTTCGACATGCTCGACTGAGCGCCGGCGACAGATGCCGCAGCGCAGCAATCCATTTATCCTTTCGATGCACGTGTTTGCCCTGTGTTTGCATGCTTGCACAAGCAAGGTGCGGACGCTACATTCGACTGGCAACCCAGCGCAGTGGCCGGCCATACCGTCGGCAGCGCCAAGGAGACAGAAGTGAACCAGCCAAAGAGCCCGTTGTCACGTAGGTCGTTGTTCGTTGGGGCCGGCGCCGCCGGTGCCGTCGGGGCAGCGGCCAGCCTCATTCCCCAGGTGCTTTCTCAGCCTGAGGCTGAAGTGCAGGCCAAGGAGCCGCCCGAGCGTGGTGGCGGGTACCAGCTGACCGAGCACGTCAAGCGGTACTACAAGAGCACCCTCGTTTAACTCCTAGCGCCAGGAGACCCCATGTTGTTGACCAAGAAATCGGGTAGTGCCCATGGCCACCCGCGTCCCGCGTTCGTGCACAGCCTGCAGCGCGGCCTGGCGCAAGCCGTCCCCACCATGGACCGACGTGCCTTCCTGCGCCGATCGGGCCTGGGTGTCGGCGTCGGCATTGCCGCGTCGCAGCTCACACTGGTGAAGAAGGCACGGGCGGCGGACAAGACCGGATCGGTGATCGGCGAAGGCAAGATCGAAGTCAAGCGCACGGTGTGCAGCCACTGCTCCGTGGGTTGCGCGATCGACGCGGTCGTCGAGAACGGCGTGTGGGTGCGGCAGGAGCCGGTGTTCGATTCGCCGATCAACCTGGGTGCGCACTGCGCCAAGGGCGCCGCGATACGCGAGCATGGCCATGGCGAGTACCGCCTGCGCTATCCGATGAAGCTGGTGGGCGGCAAGTACGAGCGCATCAGCTGGGACACCGCGCTCAACGAGATCAGCGCGAAGCTGCTCGAGCTGCGCAAGGCCAGCGGCCCCGATTCGGTCTTCTGGGTGGGCTCGTCCAAGCACAGCAACGAGCAGGCGTACCTGATGCGCAAGTTCGTGAGCTACTTCGGCAGCAACAACTGCGACCACCAGGCGCGCATCTGCCACTCGACAACGGTGGCCGGCGTGGCCAACACATGGGGCTACGGCGCCATGACCAACTCCTACAAGGACCTGCACAACGCCCGCTGCGCGATGTACATCG
>JBKJOM010000304.1:0-7278 GCA_046595775.1 Ramlibacter sp.
TACTTCGCCGCGAGTTCGCCCGCACCGCGCAACTGCGCGTCGGTGCAACTGGGCGCGAAGCGGGGCGTGATGGCGTAACCCAGCCGGTCCACGCCATGCCACTGCCGGATCAGTGCTTCGGTGTCGATGAGCGACTGTTCGGTTTCATCGCGCACGCCGACAGGCGAATGCCGGTCCTGCAACACCTTGCCCGCGATCATGCGCATGCCGCGCCGCTGCGCCTCGGACAGCAGCGCGTCGACCGACCAAGGATGTGAAGTCGCGAAAACCAGCGCGCTGGTGACGCCGTTACGCAGCAGCTCGTCGATGAAGAACTTCGCAGGCTCGATGGCGTGCGCCGCATCGGCATAGCGCGCTTCCTGCGGAAAGGTGTAGTGCTCCAGCCAGGGCAGCAGTCCCGAAGCCGGCGAGCCGATCACGTCGAGTTGCGGAAAGTGGATGTGCAGGTCGATGAAGCCCGGCGCGATGATGCGGCCCGGCAGGTGCTGCACGCTGACGCCAGGAAAATTGCCGGCCTGGGCTACGTACGAACCCACCGCCCGCACGACTTGCTTCCCGTTGGCGTCAGGCCCGATGACCAGCAGCCCGTCTTCGTCGTAGACGGCAGTGCGGTCATCGGTGAAGCGCAGGATTGCGGCTCGGAAGGCTTGCATGGCCGCTATCTTGTCATGCGCCGCATTGCCATGGCGGGCTTGATCCGGCATCGTGTCTTTGGCGTCACCTGGGGCTCACGTTTCATATTTCCGCGGTGTGCGTGGGCTCGCGCCAGACGGTGGGCGGTGCCGCCTCGCGGTGTGGTGGTCTGCGCTTTCGTCCCGCTTCGCGTGACTTCGCTCCGACGTCGCTGGCAGGCGGCTCGCGACGCCGGCGCGGCACAACTCACTGCGAGATTACCCGCATCGCAGTCAATCTCTTCGTTCAAATAGGTACCGCGAGTCAGAAGGTATGCATGCTGCGATTCGCCTCACGGCTCTCGTCATCATGCTCCGGCGCTGCAAGCCGCCTGCCAGCCACCACCCCTGATTGCGAGTCGACACCACCCCCCGCCTGGCGCGAGCGGCTCGATAGTTACTGTCTTGGTCTTCGACAGCCCCGCAACGCCAACGCTGTGCCCAGCAAAGCCGTGTGCGGGTGAGGCTGTGGCGCGCAATCAGGGCATGACGCCTGGGCTGTCCGGTCTGGCGGCCAGCGCGATGACGAGAGCCGCAGGCGAATCGCATCGCGCGTACGTGTCTGACTCGCAGTACCTGTTAGAACGAAGAGTGGGACTGC
This sequence comes from Ramlibacter sp., assembly GCA_046595775.1. Taxonomy (GTDB): domain Bacteria; phylum Pseudomonadota; class Gammaproteobacteria; order Burkholderiales; family Burkholderiaceae_C; genus Ramlibacter. The sequence continues at coordinate 1,273 of JBKJOM010000304.1, forward strand.
GAAGCAAGCCGACTCGTAGTGAGTTGTGCCGCGGGGCCGCCAGACCGGACAGACCAGGTTCCCCCAAAGATTGTTTTTACAAATCTTCGGGGCGCCATGACCGCGCGCCATAGCCTTACCCGCACGTGGATTTGCCACCCGCGCTCCAAATGAAAAAGGGCGCCGAAGCGCCCTCTTGTCCCGCGAGCAGCGTCAAGCCGCAGTCGTGCTCCGCAGCTTGATGTGCAGCTCGCGCAGCTGCTTCTCGTCCACCGGACCCGGGGCCTGCGTGAGCAAGTCCTGTGCGCGCTGGGTCTTGGGAAACGCGATCACGTCGCGCAGGCTCTCGGCGCCGGTCATCAGCATGACGAAGCGGTCCAGGCCAATCGCGATTCCGCCGTGCGGGGGCGCGCCGTATTGGAGTGCGTCCAGCAGGAAGCCGAACTTGAGCGCGGCTTCCTCGGCGCTGATCTTCAGCGCGCGGAACACCTTGCTCTGCACTTCTTCGCGGTGGATACGGACTGAGCCGCCACCGAGCTCGATGCCGTTGAGCACCGCGTCGTAGGCCTTGGCCACTGCCTTGCCCGGATCGGTTTCCAGCAGGTCCTCGTGGCCGTCCTTGGGCGAGGTGAAAGGATGGTGCACCGCGTTCCAGCGCTGGCCCTCTTCGTCGAACTCGAACATCGGGAAGTCGACCACCCACAGCGGCTTCCACTGCCCTTCGATGAGGCCCCGGGCCTTGCCGAACTCGCTGTGGCCCACTTTCACACGCAACGCGCCGATGGCGTCGTTGACCACTTTCTCCTTGTCAGCGCCGAAGAAGATCAGATCGCCGTCCGTCGCGCCCGTGCGCTTCATGATCTCGGTGATGGCGGCGTCGTGAATGTTCTTCACGATCGGCGACTGCAGTCCCTCCCGACCCTTGGCCGCTTCGTTCACCTTGATCCAGGCCAGGCCCTTGGCACCGTAGATCTTCACGAACTCGGTGTAGCCGTCGATCTCGCTGCGGCTCATCTCACTGCCGCCCGGCACGCGCAAGCCGACCACGCGGCCGTCCTCGGCATTGGCCGGACCGGAGAACACCTTGAAGTCCACGTCCTTCATCACGTCAGTGAGGTCGGTGAACTCCAGCTTCACACGCAGGTCGGGCTTGTCGGAGCCATACAGGCGCATCGCGTCGGAGTGCTTCATCACCGGGAACGCGCCAATGTCGATGCCCTTCACGCTCAGGAAGGTGCTGCGGATCATGCCCTCGAACATCTCGCGGATTTCTTCCTCGTGCATGAACGAAGTCTCCACGTCGATCTGCGTGAACTCGGGCTGGCGGTCGGCGCGCAGGTCCTCGTCGCGGAAGCACTTGGTGATCTGGTAGTAGCGGTCGTAGCCGGCCACCATCAGGAGCTGCTTGAACAACTGGGGCGACTGCGGCAGCGCGAAGAACATGCCGTCGTGCACGCGACTGGGCACCAGGTAGTCGCGCGCGCCTTCGGGCGTGCTCTTGGTGAGCATCGGCGTCTCGATGTCGATGAAGCCGTTGGCATCGAGAAACTTGCGCACCTCCATCGTCACCTTGTAGCGCAGCATCAGGTTGTTCTGCATGTACGGGCGGCGCAGGTCCAAGACACGATGCACCAGGCGCGTGGTCTCCGACAGGCTCTCGTCGTCCAGCTGAAACGGTGGCGTGACCGAAGGGTTGAGCACCGTGAGGTCATGGCACAGGATCTCGATCTTGCCGCTCTTCAGGTTGTCGTTGGTCGTGCCTTCGGGACGCGCGCGCACCAGGCCCTTGACCTGCACGCAGAACTCATTGCGCAGACCCTCGGCCACCTTGAAGGTTTCGGCACGGTCGGGATCGCACACCACCTGCACATAGCCTTCGCGGTCGCGCAGGTCGATGAAGATCACGCCGCCGTGGTCGCGCCGGCGGTTGACCCAGCCGCACAGGGTCACGGTCTGGCCCAGGTGTGCTTCGGTGACGAGGCCGCTGTAGGTGGTGCGCATGTGCATGGGTGTTAACGCGGCGCCACGCGGCGCCAGCGTCCCTTCTGAAAAAAATCAGTTCGATTTGGGGGAAACGACGCCCATGGAGATGACGTACTTCAACGCTTCGTCCACGGACATCTTGAGTTCGATGCAGTCGCTCTTGCGCAGCATCACGAAGTAGCCGCCCGTCGGGTTGGGCGTGGTGGGCACGTAGACGCTCAAATACTCGCCCACGAGGTAATTCGTCACGTCGCCGCCGGGCGAACCGGTGACGAAACCGATGGTCCAGACGTCGGGCCGGGGCCACTGCACGAGCACCGCCGTGCGAAAGGCATTGCCGCTGGGGGAAAACAAGGTGTCCGAGACCTGCTTGACGCTGGAGTAGATCGAGCGCACCACCGGGATGCGGCTGACCAGGTGGTCACCCCAGCTCACCAGGCGCTTGCCGACCAGGTTGCTGGTGATGCCGCCCACCAGCAGCAGGATGCCCAGCGTGAGAACCACGCCGAAGCCGGGGATGTGGAAACCCAGCACATAGTCCGGCTGCCAATGCTCAGGCAGGATCAAGAGAGTACGGTCGAGCGTGCCGATGACCCACTGGAGCACGGCCAGCGTAATGGCCACCGGCACGATGACCAGCAGGCCGGCGACGAACCATTTGCGTAGGGACGACATGGGGCGGGTCACTGACTGGCAGCGGGTGCCGGCGGTGGTTCGGATTTGCCGGCGGCGGGCGCCTCGGCAGGCTTGGGAGCCGCGGTGTCGGCCTTGGTTTCGCCAGACTTCGCGCCGTCGGCGGGCTTCGCGCCGTCGGCAGGCGTGGCACCCTCCGCGGGCTTGTCGGCGGCGGGGGCGCCGCTGGAGCCGCCTTTGAAATCGGTGGCGTACCAGCCCGAGCCCTTGAGCTGGAATCCGGCGGCAGTCACTTGCTTGCTGAAGGTCTCGGCGCCGCAGGCCGGGCACACGCTCAGGGGCGCATCGGACATCTTCTGCAGCACGTCCTTCGCATGGCCACAGGATGCGCATTTGTAGGCGTAGATGGGCATGGCTGGGCTAAAGGAGGTGCAAAGCCTTCAATTATAGGCGAGGGACCTTTCCCCCCAGCAGGCCCCACGTGCGGGCAGGCGCGGAGTCAGGCTTCGGCGAGGTGGTGGGTGTGCTCGTGGCGGTTGCGGAACACCTGCGGTGCCAGTGAACCCACGACCATGCCCAGGAAAGCCGCAACCAGCCCGGCCAGCTGGCCCGGGAACAGCTTGGACATTGACTCGCCGCCGACCTGCGGGAAGAAAACCACCCAGGCCACCAAACCCGCCGCAATCGAGAAGATTGCGCCCTGCGTAGTCGCGCGTTTCCAGTACAGGCCCATCACCAGCGGTACAAAGGCGGCGACCAGCGTCACCTGGTAGGCGGACGACACCAGGTCATAGATCGGGGTCCCCTTCATCGCGATGGCATAGGCCAGCACAGTGGCCGTGAACACGACGATGGTGGCCCGCATCGCGAACAGTTGCTGCTTGTCGGTCATGCCGGGTCGCAGGTTCTTCAGGATGTTCTCGACGAAGCTGGTGGACGGTGCGAGCAGCGTGGCCGATGAAGTGCTCTTGATCGCCGACAGCAACGCGCCGAAAAACAGGATCTGCATCACCAGCGGCATCTTCGTCAGCACGAAGGTCGGCAAGACGCGCTGGTAGTCGTCCTTGGCCATGGCCAGGGCACTATCGCCCATCACCACCACGGCGCTGGCGACGATGAACATCGGCACGAATGCGAACAGGATGTAGCTCACGCCGCCGATCACGGCGCCATTGCGGGCAGTCTTTTCGTCTTTGGCCGACATCACGCGCTGGAACACGTCCTGCTGCGGAATGCTGCCCAGCATCATGGTCAGGGCTGCGCCGATGAAGAAGGCGATGTCGGTAAAGGATGGCGGCGGCAGGAAGTTCCACAGGTCCTTGCTGCCCACCATCGCCAGCACCTTGTCGGTGCCGCCTGCGAGGTCCGCGGAAAAGAAGGCAATGATCGACAGGCCGATCACCAGCACGATCATCTGGATGAAGTCGGTCCAGGCCACCGCGAGGAAGCCGCCGATCACTACGTACACCAGCACGGCCAGCGTGCCGACGATCATGCCCGCGGTCTCGGACATGGCGCCGTTGGTGAGCACCGAAAACACCAAGCCGAGCGCGGTGATTTGCGCCGCGACCCAGCCGAGGTAACTCAGGATGATGGCGACCGAGCAGAAAACCTCGATGCCCTTGCCGTAGCGTTGGCGATAGAAGTCGCCGATAGTCAGAAGGTTCTGCCGGTATAGCTTGGTGGCGAAGAACAGACCCACCAGCACCAGGCAGGTGCCGGCGCCGAAGGGGTCTTCGACGATGGCGCCCAAACCGCTCTGGACGAACTTCGCGGGAATGCCCATCACGGTCTCGGCACCGAACCAGGTGGCGAAGGTAGTGGTCACCACCATGACCAGCGGCAGGCTGCGGCCCGCGATCGCGAAATCGGCGGTGTTCTTGATGCGGGTCCCGGCCCAAACGCCGATGGCGAGTGTGCCCACCAGGTACAGCACCACGAAGGAGATCAGCGTGTAGTTCATCCCAGTTCCAAGCTCATCCAATGCGGCGAGATTATGCCCGAGCAGTGCCTAGAAAAGGCGCACTTTCCAGGTCATGGCCAACATGGCAACAAGTCCCAGCGCAAATCCAATGCCGCAGTACAACAGGGCTTCTAGCAGCCGGTTGGTGCGCTTCTGTTCGGCCAGCAGCTCACGCATTTCCTTGCCGCCCCCGTCCCTGCGCTCGCGCAGGGCCCGGTGAAGCAGCATGGGCAGCTCGGGCAACAGCTTGGCGTAGCGGGGTGCCTGGTCGCGCAGTTCGTCGATCAGCTTCTGCGGGCCCACCTGCTCCAGCATCCACTTCTCGAGGAAGGGCTTGGCGGTGGACCACAGGTCGAGGTCGGGGTCGAGCTGGCGGCCCAGCCCTTCGATATTGAGGAGAGTCTTTTGCAGCAGCACCAGTTGCGGCTGGATCTCCACATGGAAGCGCCGCGACATCTGGAACAGGCGCATCAGCAGAAAACCGAGCGATATTTCCTTGAGCGGCCGGTCGAAGTACGGCTCGCACACCGTGCGCACCGCCCCTTCCAGTTCGTCGACGCGCGTATCGGGCGGCACCCAACCCGACTCGATGTGCAGTTCCGCGACGCGCTTGTAATCGCGGCGGAAGAACGCGGTGAAGTTCTGCGCGAGGTACTCCTTGTCGTGCTCCGTGAGCGTGCCCACGATGCCGAAGTCCAGCGAGATGTAGCGGCCGAACGAAGCCGGGTCCAGGCTCACCTGGATGTTGCCGGGGTGCATGTCGGCGTGAAAGAAGCCGTCGCGAAACACCTGCGTGAAGAAGATCGTGACGCCGTCGCGCGCCAGCTTGCGCAGGTCGACACCGGCCTGCGCCAGGCGCTCGATCTGGCTGATGGGCACGCCGTGCATGCGCTCCATCACCATCACTTCCGGATGGCACAGGTCCCAGTACATCTCGGGGATCAGTACCAGGCCCAAACCCGCCATGTTGCGTCGCAGCTGCGCGGAGTTGGCTGCTTCGCGAATCAGGTCGAGCTCGTCGTGCAGGTACTTGTCGAACTCGGCAACCACTTCGCGAGGCTTCAGCCGCTTGCCGTCCTCCGACAGGCTTTCCACCCAGCCCGCCATCATGCGCATCAGGCTCAGGTCTTTTTCGATCACCGGCAACATGCCGGGCCGCAGCACCTTCACCGCAACCTCGCGCAACTGGCCCTGGCGGTCGCGCATGGTGGCGAAGTGCACCTGCGCGATGGAAGCGCTGGCCACCGGCTCGCGTTCGAAGCTGGCAAAGACAGAATCGACCGGCCTGCGAAACGCCCGCTCGATGGTGGCGATCGCGATCTCCGTGGGGAACGCGGGCACCTGGTCCTGCAGCAGCGCCAGCTCGTCCGCGATGTCAGCGGGCAGCAGGTCGCGCCGCGTCGAGATCACCTGGCCGAACTTCACGAAGATCGGGCCCAGGTGCTCCA
>JBKJOM010000309.1:0-3620 GCA_046595775.1 Ramlibacter sp.
GGTGAAGGAGTTTGAATCGCATCCCAACAACTGCTTTGTTCTAAGCTCAACCATAACCCCATGCAGATCCGCTCGCATCGGTAGTTGTTCGGCTTTGTAATGCCCGGCACGCCGGGCATTCCGCTCGCGCGGAGTACCACGCAGCGCGATCACTCATGGAAAAAGGGACGGCTTGCCGTCCCTTTTTTCACTGATCAGGCACTTCGAAAACGCTGCGCGTTTTTGAAGTGAATCTCTTACCGCTTCGAGAACTGCTTGCGGCGGCGAGCGGAGTGCAGGCCGACCTTCTTGCGTTCCACTTCGCGCGCGTCACGCGTCACAAAGCCGGCTTGCGACAGCGCGGGCTTCAAGGCCGCGTCGTAGTCGATCAGGGCGCGGGTGATGCCGTGGCGGGTGGCGCCGGCCTGGCCCGATTCACCGCCGCCGTGCACGTTGACCTTGATGTCAAACGTTTCGACATGGTTCGTGAGGAACAGGGGCTGCTTCACGATCATGATGGACGTCTGGCGGCCAAAGAAGGCTTCGATGTCCTTGTCGTTGACCGTGATCTTGCCGGTGCCCTTTTTCATGAACACACGCGCGACGCTCGATTTGCGACGGCCCGTGCCGTTGTTCCAGTCACCAATCATTTGGACACCCCATTGCCGGTTGCGGCGATTTCCAGCACCTTGGGCTGCTGGGCGGTGTGCGGGTGCTCAGCACCACCGTACACCTTGAGTTTCTTGATCATCGCGTAGCCGAGCGGACCCTTGGGCAGCATGCCCTTCACGGCCTTCTCGAGCGCACGGCCCGGATGCTTGGCCTGCATGTCGCGAAAGTTGGTCTGCGAGATGCCGCCCGGGTAACCCGAGTGGCGGTAATAGATCTTGTCCAGATCCTTCGCGCCGGTGACGCGGAGCCTGGCGGCATTGATGACGACAATGTAGTCGCCGGTGTCGACGTGAGGCGTGTAAATGGCCTTGTGCTTGCCGCGCAATCGGAGGGCTGCTTCGCTGGCAACCCGTCCGAGCACCTTGTCGGTGGCGTCAATCACAAACCACTCGTGCGTCACGTCAGCGGGTTTTGCGCTGAACGTTTTCATGAGTATCTTTCGATGTGGTTTGGCGCATCCTTTTCCGCGGTCGGTTTCCCTCTGGTGGGGATCTCTTAGGCGGGGTTACCTCCTCTACAACAGCTCGGGGGGCCTCTGCCGCGGGACGCTTTTGCGCTGCAGAGCCCGTGATTATACGAAGAATTGACGACTTGTGCGTAGTTCTCCCCGGGCCGCTATCCTCTACAGCTGTGAAATTGTCCTCGTGCGGTTGCCGGTCCCCCAAGCTCAAGCGCGTGGACCGGCCGGTCTGGCTGCGACTCCTGCCATTCACCATGCTCTATGAATGCAGGCACTGCGGCATTCGTTGCCTGAAGTTCCTGCCGCCCTGACTGGATCGAGCCGGCCGAACCATTACCATCGACCGATGTTCAGCTACCGCCACGCCTTCCACGCCGGCAACCATGCCGACGTCCTGAAGCACACCCTGCTGATCGCCATGCTGCGCTACCTGACGCAGAAGGACTCGCCGCTGGTGGTCGTGGACACCCACGCCGGCGCGGGCCTGTACCGCCTGGACGGCGACTTCGCGGGCACGTCGGGCGAGGCCGCCGACGGCGTGGTCAAGCTGGCAGCGGCCGCGCCTGCTATCAAAGAAATAGCGCCGGTGATCCAGGACTACCTCGACTTGATTGCAAAGTTCAACCCGCTGGGCCAGCTCAAGGTCTACCCGGGCTCGCCCTTCATCACCCAGAACCTGCTGCGCGAAGAGGCACGGGACAAGCTCAAGCTGTTTGAAATGCATCCAACGGACGCCAAGGCCCTGGCTGCCAACATCGCGCAGATGAAGGCCGGTCGGCAGGTTGCCGGGGCGCGCCAGGACGGATTCGAAGGCCTGAAGGCCTTCCTGCCACCCCCTTCAAGGCGCGCGCTGGTCCTCATCGACCCCAGTTACGAGATCAAGAGCGATTACGCGAAGGTGGCGACCTGCATCAAGGACAGCCTCCAGCGCTTCGCCACGGGCGTCTATGCGGTCTGGTACCCGATCATCCCGCGCGCCGAGGCGCATGAATTGCCGCGCCGGCTGAAGACGCTGTGCAACCACGCGGGCAAGCCCTGGCTGCATGCGACCCTGGCCATCGGCCAGGACGAGGCGCGCAAGACGCCCGTGGGCGAGCAGCCGGAACGAGGCCCAGGCCTCACGGCAAGCGGCATGTTCATCGTGAACCCGCCGCACACCTTGAAGCCCGCGATGGCCGCCGCGCTGCCCCAGTTGCTGGCAGTGCTGGGGCGCGGCCGCGGCCAGTCGCAATCGCTGGAGGCGTCCTAGCCTTTAGAAGTGGTATTCGACCCGCACCATCGGGGTCTTGGCCAGCGAACCCGGCACGGTGTGGGGATTGCCGAACTTGTTGCGCCAGTACTGGTACTCGAAGCCGGCCTTGAGCGCACCCTTGCCGGCGCCGACCATGGTGCCAATGTCATACATCAGTTGTGCGTCGAAGTTGAACTCGGGCGCGGTAGCGCCGCCGAACTCATTCTTGCCCTTGGCCGCGATCCAGTTCATGAAGCCTTCGAAGGCCCAGCCCGTGCCGCCCACCGGGATGCCCCAGGCGGCCGTCAGCATGGGGTGAATGTCGTACGTGTAGCGGCTCGCGATGCCGACCGGCTTGTTGCTCTCGTGCAGCACCAGGACGCTGACGTTGAGGAAGCCCGGAACATCGAACATGAATGTGGGGCCCAGCACCAGCATGCGCTTCTTCGACGAGTAGCCCGGGTCGTTCTTGGTGTTCCAGTCGAAGCCGGCGGTGATGCCCATGCCCCGCACCGGACCGAAGGCGAAGTTCTTGCTGCCGGTCACCTTGCCCAGGTCGAGCGTATGGCGATAGACGATGTAAGCCTCCTGCGCATCGGCGTCCTTGCCGTCCGAGGCGAGCAGGTCGACGTTCAGGAAGTTGCTGCCGTATTGGTAGCCGTCGGCATGGGTGATGTTGACAATGCTCTTCTTGATCGCCTGGCCGTTGTAGGGCTCCTGGAATTTCGTGCCATAGCGGTAGCCGATGGAGGTGTCGCTCCACTCCAAGGCGTGGGCGGGCAAGGACGCGGCCAGCGCGGCCGCGCCGACGACGGCCAATGCAACAATCTTGGTCTTCATGGGTTTCTTTCTGGTTCAGGTTTGCACTACCCGGCAATTGTCGGTCACTGCGTCGCAGCTTTCTTGCCGCGCCCTGTCAGCCTAGCAATGAACGGGCCTGCAATGGCGGCGCGCTAACCGAGCCGCTTGCAGATTTCCAGCGTCGCCTGCGCCTGGTTCATGGTGTAGAAGTGGAAGCAGGGGGCACCGCCGGCACGCAGTTGCTCGCACAGCGCGCTGATGACGTCCAGGCCAAAGGCCTTGATCGACTTCGTGTCGTCGCCAAAGCCTTGCAGGCGCAGTCGGATCCAGCGGGGGACTTCTGCCCCGCACGCTTCCGAGAAGCGCAACAACTGCGACGAATTGGTGATCGGCATGATCCCCGGCACCACCGGGACATCCAGCCCGAGCCCGCGGCTTTCATCAACGAAGCGGAAGTACGCGTCGGCGTTGAAGAAG
>JBKJOM010000028.1:0-6787 GCA_046595775.1 Ramlibacter sp.
TGCCGGTAAAATGCTGTTTTTAACAGCGCCCCAAAAACATGTCCGCCTGGGTCCTGCCGGATCACATCGCCGATGTCCTGCCTTCCGAGGCCCGGCACATCGAGGAATTGCGGCGCGAATTGCTCGACACCGCATGCGGTTACGGCTATGAGCTCGTCATGCCGCCGCTGCTGGAGCACCTAGAGTCGCTCCTCACGGGCACCGGCGAAGCGCTCGACCTCCAGACTTTCAAGCTCGTCGACCAGCTCTCCGGGCGGATGATGGGGCTGCGCGCGGACACCACGCCGCAAGTGGCACGCATCGACGCGCACCTGCTCAATCGCCAGGGGGTGGCACGCCTTTGTTATTGCGGACCAGTGCTGCACACGCGTCCCGATCGGCCGCATGCGACGCGCGAGCCGCTGCAGTTCGGCGCCGAAATCTATGGCCATGCCGGACTGGAAGCCGACCTCGAAGCCCTGTTGCTGGCCCTGGACTGCCTGCAGGCCACGCGCGTCGAAGGACTCACCGTCGACATGGCAGACGTGCGCATCGTGCGTTCGCTGCTTGCCGGCGTGCCCGTCGACGCATCGGCCATCGCGCGAGTCCATGCCGCTTTGGCGACCAAGGATGCGAGCGAGCTGGCGTCGCTCACCCAATCATTCCCGACCGCTGCTCGCGAAGGGCTGCGCGCGCTCATCTCGCTGTATGGCGACGAGAAGGTGCTGGCCGAAGCGGAGAAGGCGTTGCCGCCTTCCGGTGCCCTGAAAGAGGCGTTGGCCAACCTGAAGTGGCTGGCCAGCCATGTGCAGGGCGCCAAAGTCACATTCGACCTGGCAGACCTGCGCGGCTACGCTTACTACAGCGGCGTGCGGTTCGGCATCTACACCGCCGGTGCGAGCGACGCGCTGGTGCGGGGCGGCCGCTACGACGAGGTGGGTGCGGTGTTCGGCCACAACCGGCCCGCCGTGGGCTTCAGCCTCGACGTGAAGGAACTGGCCGCAGTCGCCGGGCATCGCCCGTTAAAGGCCGCGATTCGCGCGCTCTGGGTGGACGGCACCGACGACGCCAGCGAGTTGCGAGCTGCCATCGCTGCGCTGCGCGCGCAGGGCGAGACCGTGGTCTGCATCCTGCCGGGCCACGAAAGCGAAGTCGACGAGTTCCAGTGCGACCGTCAGCTGGCCCGGGTCGGGCCGTCGTGGCGTGTCCAGCCTCTCACTGATTGATTGCAATTTCCGAAAGCCTGAGATGACGAAGACGAAGGGCCGCAATGTGGTCGTGGTCGGCACCCAATGGGGTGACGAAGGCAAGGGCAAGCTGGTCGACTGGCTGACCGAGATGGCGCAGGGCGTTGTGCGCTTCCAGGGCGGTCACAACGCCGGGCACACGCTCGTGATCAACGGCGTGAAGACTGCGCTGCACCTGATTCCCAGCGGCATCATGCGGCCGGGCGTGAAGTGCTACATCGGCAACGGCGTGGTGCTCTCGCCCGCCAAGTTGTTCGAGGAGATCGAGGGCCTGGAGAAGGCCGGGGTCGAGGTGCGCGGGCGCCTGCGCATCAGCGAAGCCTGCCCGTTGATCCTGCCTTTCCACGCGGCGCTGGACATCGCGCGCGAGACGCGACGCGAAGAGGGTGGCACCGAAAAGATCGGCACCACGGGACGCGGCATCGGCCCGGCCTATGAAGACAAGATTGCACGGCGGGCGTTGCGCGTGCAGGATCTGAAGGATCCGGCGCGCTTCGCGACCAAGTTGCTCGAAGTCCTGGACCTTCACAACTTCGTGTTGACGAAGTACCTGAACGCGCCCGGCATCGACGGCCAGGCCGTGCTCGACGAGGCCCTGAAGCACGGCGAACTGCTGAAGCCCATGATGGCCGACGTGTCGCGCGAGCTGAACGAGGCGCACCTGCATGGCGACAACCTGCTGTTCGAAGGTGCGCAGGGCACGCTGCTGGACGTGGACCACGGCACCTATCCATACGTCACCTCGAGCAACTGCGTGGCCGGCAACGCCTCGGCCGGCGCGGGTGTAGGGCCGGGCATGTTGCATTACATCCTGGGCATCACGAAGGCGTACTGCACGCGAGTCGGTGGCGGTCCTTTCCCGACGGAGCTTGACTGGGCCACGCCCGGCACGGTGGGCTACCACCTCTCGACCGTCGGCGCCGAGAAGGGTGTGACCACGGGGCGGAGCCGCCGTTGCGGCTGGTTCGACGCCGCGCTTCTGAAGCGCAGCGCACAGGTCAACGGCCTGTCCGGGCTGTGCATCACCAAGCTGGATGTGCTGGACGGCATCAAGGAGCTGCAGCTGTGCACCGGCTACGAGCTCGACGGCCAGCACACCGATATCCTTCCGCTGGGTGCCGACGAGATCTCGCGCTGCAAACCGGTCTACGAAACCATGGAAGGCTGGAGCGAGAGCACTGTGGGCGTCACCGAGTACGACAAGCTGCCGGTCAATGCGCGTTTGTACCTGCAGAGAATCCAGCAGGTCACCGGCGTCCCGGTCGATATGATCTCGACCAGCCCTGACCGCGATCACACGATCATGATGCGGCATCCCTACCTCCCCTAGGATCCACTCATGTTGACCGAAGATGGCAAGCACCTGTACGTCAGTTACGACGAATACCACAGCCTGATCGAAAAGCTCGCAATCAAGGTGCACCAGTCGGGCTGGGAATTTGACACCATCCTGTGCCTCGCGCGCGGCGGCATGCGCCCCGGCGACATCCTCTCGCGCATTTTCGACAAGCCGCTGGCGATCATGTCCACCAGTTCCTACCGCGCCGCGGCGGGCACGGTGCAGGGCCACCTCGACATCGCACGCTACATCACCACCCCCGAGGGCGAGATCGCCGGCAAGGTGCTTCTGGTGGACGACCTCGCCGATTCGGGCGCGACGCTGCGCGCGGTGTTGGAAATGCTCCGCACCAGCTACAAGCCGATCACCGAATTGCGCAGCGCCGTGATCTGGACCAAGGGCCTCTCGAAGTTCACGCCCGACTATTCGGTGGAGTTCCTGCCGACCAACCCGTGGATCCACCAGCCTTTCGAGGCCTACGATGCCATGCGGCCGCAGAAGCTGTTGGAGAAGTGGAAGGTCTGACGGCCTTTATCCGTCATCAAGTGTCTTTTGGTTTGGGGGCGGGTCCGCAGATACCGGGTACCCACATCACTACATGTCCCCCCGCCGTCCCGGGCCCGCCAACGGTGATGGCAAGAGCCTGCCGTTGCGGCGCGCTAACATGGCCGCATGAGCAAACCGGTCACCGACCTCATCCACCATCCCTACGAGCCGCCCGCCGACTTCATGACGCCGCAGCCCGGCGTATTCAAGGCCTCCACCGTCATCTTCAAAGACGTCGCCGCGATGCGCGCGCGCGACTGGCGTAGCAAGCGCGGCTACACCTATGGACTGCACGGCACGCCCACGACGTTCATGCTCGAGGAGCGCATTGCCACGCTTGAAGGCGGCACGCAGTGCATTCTCTTGCCGAGCGGCCTCGCGGCGATCGCCAACGTCAACATGGCGATGCTCGCAAGTGGCGACGAAGTCCTGATCCCGGACAACGCCTACGGGCCCCTCAAGGCGATGGCCCACGGCGAGCTGAAGGCATGGGGCATCACGCACCAGATCTATGACGCGATGGACCCGGCCGACCTGGCTTCACGCTTCGGGCCGCGCACGAAACTGGTGTGGCTCGAAGCACCCGGCTCGGTCACGATGGAGTTCGCACCGGCGGTTGAACTCGCCAAGATTTGCCGCGACCGCCAGGTGATGACCGCCATCGACACCACCTGGCCGGCTGGCCTGGCCTTCAATGGCTTCGACGCAGGCGCGGACATCGTCGTGCAGGCGCTCACCAAGTACCCGAGCGGGGGCGGCGACGTGCTGATGGGCGCCGTGGTCACTCGCGACGAGGCGCTGCACCAGCGCCTGAAGGCCACGCACATGCGCGTGGGTTTTGGTGTCGGCGCCAATGATGCGGAGGCCGTGCTGAGGTCGCTGCCGACGATGAACCTCCGCTACCGCACGCAGGACACGGCTGCGCGCCACCTCGCCGCATGGCTGCAACACCGTCCTGAAGTCGCGCAACTGCTGCATCCCGCCTTCGCCGGGTCGCCGGGCCACGACCAGTGGCAGGCGCTGTGCGCAGGATTGCCGGGCAAGAGCGGCACAGAGGCCGGTGGTCTTGCCGCAGGCTTGTTCTCGGTCGTCTTTGCCGATCGCTTTTCTGCCACGCAGGTCGACACGTTCTGCGATGCGCTGCGGCTGTTCAAACTGGGCTACTCGTGGGGCGGCCCGGTGAGCCTGGTGGTTCCCTACGATGTCTCGCAGATGCGCGACGCGAAGCGCTGGAAACATCAGGGCACACTGGTGCGGTTTTCGATCGGACTCGAAGATGTGGAAGACCTGCGCGCTGACCTGGAGCAGGCGCTCGCGGCGCTGGCTCGGGATGGCACTGCCAACAACTGAGGGGAGCACATGAAGAAGAGGGATTTCCTGGCGGCGGCCGCCGCTGGCACGGCGGCATTGCCCCTGGGCGCAGCGCAAATCAGTTTTGGCGGCTCGCCCACGCTCCTGACCGTGACCGGCGAGATCACCAGCACCAATCGCGGGCCGTTCGACCCTGTGCTCGACCAGATGATGGCCAAGCAGAAGCTCGTGTTCACAAAGGCCCGGACCTTCGACTTCGCCACGCTGTCGTCGATGCCCTCCGTCCTGATCCGGCCTACGCTGGAGTACGACCGGAAGTCGCATGCATTGCGCGGTCCGCTGCTGTCGACGGTGCTCAAGGCCGCGGGCGCGTCGACGAAGGGCAAGGTCGCGATGCGTGCGGTGGATGGTTACGCGCCCACCATGAGCATTGCCGACGCCTTCAAGTACCGATTCATCGTCGCTACACACCTCGACGGTCGTCCCATGGCTCTGGGCGGGCTGGGACCGCTGTGGGCGGTCTATGAGGCCGACCGGTTTCCCGACATGGCCGCCAAGCCGCCCGACCAGCGCTTCGCAATGTGCCCCTGGGGGCTCTACCACATCGAGGTCCACGCCTGACCGGCTCGCTGGCTTCCCACCCGGTCGCCAATCGCTTACATTGGGTCTATCGACCAACAGGAAGCTAGAGTGGCTACACCCAATTACGGATACGAGAAGCGCCAGCGAGAGCTTGCCAAGAAAAAGAAGAAGGAAGAAAAGCTCAAGGCCAAGGCCGAGCAGCGCAAGCCCGGCGACAACTCACCGGAAGATGGGGACGACAATCCGCCGCCGCCGGCGGACCCATCGACTCAGTCCTGAGCCAGGATCTCCCGGGCCAACCCGCTCATCGCCGCCGCTGACCTGTCCACTGGCACCAATGCGCGCGCCAGGCTGAACTGCCTGAAATTGCGCTGGATCGACGCCGCATAGCCGGGGTCGTAGTGCTTGACCAGAAGCTCGCGCACCACCGGCTCCATCTCCCCCAAAGCCACCTGTTGTTGCCACCGCTCGACGGTGGCCTTGCCGCGCAGCTCGGTCAATGCGCCCAGTCGTTCGCTGAAGAATTCGCGGTCACGCACGAAGAAGTCGTAGTCTTCCATGAGTAGCTTCACGCGCTCGTCTTCGACCAGTTGAAGGTCCAGGCAGGGCGCAGCACGCATATGCTCGATCAGCGCATCGGGCACTGCGACGTTGCCTACCTTCTTGCTTTCGCTTTCCACATAGACCGGGCGCGCGGGATCGAAGTGCCGCAGCGACTCCCACACCAACGTGTCGAAGCGCTTTTGCGTTGGTTGCCGTTGGCCGGGGATCAGGCCGAGCACCGAGCTGCGATGGCTCGCCAGGCCCTCCAGGTCGAGGACCTGCGCGCCCTCGGCGGCCAGCGCGTGCAGCAGCCGCGTCTTGCCCGAACCCGTGGGGCCGCACACCACGCGATATTGCAGGCGCGCCGCAAGGCCGGGCAGTGCGGCCAGGACGGCGGTGCGAAAGGCCTTGTAGCCACCTTGCACGATGCTCACCTTGAAGCCGATCTGTCCCAGCACCAGCGCCAGTGAGCCGCTTCGCTTGCCGCCGCGCCAGCAATAAGCCAGCGGTTGCCAGCTGCGCGGCTTGTCGATGACTTCGCGCTCGATATGCCGTGCGATGTTGGCCGCAACCAGCCCCGCGCCGCGCTTGTTGGCCTCGAACGGGCTCACCTGCTTGTACATCGTGCCTACCCGCTTGCGCTCTTCGTTGTCGAGCGAAGGCCAGTTGACGGCGCCGGGCAGGTGGTCCTCGGCATATTCGTCTTCGCTGCGCGCGTCGATGATGGTGCTGAAATCAGCCAGGCGCGTGATCGCGTCTTGCGCGGTGACGATGTGCAGGCTCAAGGAAGCGCCCTTACTTCCGTGATCCCGCGAGCAGCGGTTTGAGCGCCGGCCACACGTTGTCGAGCATGCGCGGCTGCGCTTCGGCACGCGGGTGCAGCCGGTCCGACTGGAACCAGCGCTGCGGATCCGCGTCGTCGCCAATACCCTTGAGCAGGAACGGCGCCACTGCGGCCTTGTGCGCCTTAGCGATCTTCTCGAAGAGTCCCGCGAAGCGATCCGCGTAGTCCGCGCCGTAGTTGGGCGGCACCTGCACGCCGACGAGCACGACTTTGGCGCCAGCCTTCTGCGATGCCACTGTCATCTCCGACAGGTTTTCTTCCGTGCCCTTGAGCGGCAGGCCGCGCAAGGCATCGTTGCCCCCCAACTCGATGATCACGATGTCGGGCTTGAACTGGGCCAGCAGGGGGGGCAGGCGTGAGCGGCCGCCCGAAGTGGTGTCGCCGCTGATGCTGGCG
>JBKJOM010000210.1:0-12915 GCA_046595775.1 Ramlibacter sp.
CGTGCGAAGCGACACCACCAGCGAATCGGTCATCCAGCCGGTGTGTCCGGAAATCACCAGCCCGACATCCTCGCCCCGTGCCCACAGGCGATCGAACGCGGCGAGTACTTCGCGGTGGCCCTTGCGCGGCTCGAGTGTCCCCACCATGAGGAAAGACACTCGCGAGCGGATGTTGGCCAACTCACTCGCGGCACCTTCAGGCAGGCCCGACGAAGCCAGCGACCGCGCCAGGTCCGCGCCCAGGTGGACAGAGTCGATTCGCGGCCGATGTTCGATGCCTTGCTCGTCCAGCCATGCGTCGAAGTCTGCTGCGCTGGCCTGCGAAATACAGATGACCCGGTCTGCCCGGGCCACCACGTGCGCCCACTGCGCCAGTCGTCCGGCCGCGTCAGGGTAGAAGCACTCATGCAGACGGATCGGCAGCAGGTCGTACAGCATGAAGGCAACGGTCGCGCCACGCTCGCGCATTTGATCGAACGCCGCAGCTTGGGCCGGCACGACCTGGGGTTGCAAGTCGAGGCCAAAGAAAGTGTCACCCTGCCGCACTTCGATGGGCACATCGCGGGCGTCCGGTGCATCGATCGCGGCCAGGCGCATCGTAAATTGCGCGGCAATGCTGTAGCCGGGGCTGGAGGTCGAAGCGTAGACCGGGACGATGCTGGTGGAAGGAGGTGGGTCGAGCAGCAGCTCGAGCAGGTAGTTCTTGACCACGCGCTGGATTCCCGAGCCCCAGTCGCGTCGGACGAGTTCGGAGATGTCCACGAACCAGTGCCGGTTGCCCGGTCGCGGATAGGTTCCTGTCACGGCGGCCCAGAGCAGATCGGCAGCGCCTTCCAGCGAAAACCGCATGCCGTACGAGCCAGCTTCCGTGGCGCCCTGGGGCGCGGGCAAGGGTTCGGCACCCGGGGGCGGCATGCAAGACCACAAGTCGCCCGGCCGGATGTCGATCACATCGTCGGCAAGCCAGTCGGCTGGACAGGACAAGTCGTTCAGTACCATCGACCGCGCGTATCGCCACGTCTGGCCGGGCTCGTCGAAGAACACGGGCTCGAGCCGCCAGCCAATGGGTGCCGCCTGCAACAGGTCGAGCAGGAGCGAAGGCAAGTGTCCGGTCGCCAGCGCGCCGCGCACCCAGCCACTGACATCGACGAACAACTGGCGCGACGAGCCGGGCTGCGGAAAGTTGGCTCGGACAGCGCGCAGCAAGGCATCGCGCCATGGTGTAGGAGTCTCGGCATTGAACACCTGCAGCAATTGAGCGGCCACGCCCGCGGCGGTCTGCCGGGGGCGCTGGGCGTAGAAGCTCTCGATCGCGTCGGCATAGGCGGCAGCACATGTGGCGGGCGAATGCAACGTGTGGACGATGGCGCCGGACCTGGCGGACATCGCAGCACGCCGCACCGGGTCGCGCCAGAGCTGCGACAGGGCTTCCGCCAATTGCGCGTCGGTGAATTGCGCCGGCAACAGGCACACCGCGCCAACGTCCAGGTCGGCCATCGATCCCTCGCGGTTGGCAATGGTGGGGACACCGAAATTCATGCAGTCGAGCACTGCCGCCGATGTTTCGCCGCGCGACAGGGTGCGAAGCTGCACCGCGAGGTCACTGGCCGCCAGCCAGTCCTGGTAGCGGTCATGGTCGACCCAGCCCGTGATGCTCACTGGCCCGCCGAGCGCCTGGGCATCAGCCTCCAGCCTTTCGCCGTACTCATCGCCGGGCCTGATCTGCCCGACGAACACGAGCGAACAACGGGATGCAGCTGACAAGGCGCTCAGTCGCCATGCGTTGAGCAGGCGCTGGTTCAGCTTGGTGGGGCCGAGGATGCCGAAACTGCAGACAAGGAACTGGTCCTTCGGAATCCCAAGCCGCGCCCGGGCTTGTGCCCGCTGCGTCGACGTCGACGGGCGCGTGCGAAGCAGCGGGATCACGCGCCACGACTGCGTGAGCGCACTGCCATGCCACTGCCGCGCAAGTCGCATGGCATGTTGCGAATGGACGATCACGCCAGTCGCCTGCGTGATCACCTGCAAGTTGCACGGATAGCGGTAGATGAGATCCGTGTAGTCATGCGCGAACCGGCGTTCGGCCAACGCCCGCCAGCCGTGGGATTCGTACAGGGCGCGTGTCCACACCAGCGGTTGCTTCAGGTCCAGCTCGCGGTGCGCGGCAACACCGCTCAGGAAGAAGTCGTGCAGCACCACCACGCCGGCGTGGCGCTCCAGCATGTCGAACTGGTGCTTGTGAAACTCCGAGTTGCCGAACTGGTGAAGCACCCGGTCGTATTCATCGGCATGGTCCTCGAACCACTGCGGGCTGTGGATCGCGCGGACGCTTCCCTCGGGCAGCGGCGTCACGTCGGGCTGGCCCAGGATCAGGTCGATGTCGTAGTGGCGGGCGAGCGCCGGGAGCAGCTGTGCGCTCGCATCGGCAATGCCGCTGGGCTGCGGCGGCATCGGCGTCACCAGGGCGAGGCGCTTGCGGGCGCCGTTGCCGCGCGGCGCTGTGCGCGCAGGGCGGTCCCGCAACAGGCTCTCCATGGCGGCCAATGCAGCCTTGGCGCTGGCATCCCAGCTGAAGCGGTCCGCCTGCAAGAGCCCGTGCCGGGCCAGCCGCCCGCGCAGGTCGTCGTCTTCGAGCACCTGGCGCAGCTTCGCGGTGATGCTCGATGGTGTGTGTGCGTCGAACAAGGCGTCGGGATTTCCGATCACTTCAGGGATGCTGCTGTTGTTGGCGCCGATCACCGGCGCGCCACAGCGCATGGCCTCCAGCGCAGGTAACCCGAATCCCTCGTGCAGCGAAGGAAAGACGAACAGCTTGCACAGCCGGTACAGGTCGACCAGGTCGTCTTCAGTCACATAGCCCGTGAGCACCACCGCCGGCTGGGCCACGCCGCACTCGTCGAGAAGGGTTTCCAGCCTTTGCCGGTCCGGCGGCTGCATGGCGCAGACGATCGCCAGCTGGTGGGCATCGCGCACCGCTGGCGGCAGCTGCGACCAGGCCATGACCAGCCCTTCTAGGTTCTTGCGCGGATTCACCCCGCCGGTGTAGAGGACAAAGGGCCGGTCGAGCGAATGCTGCTTTCGCAACGACTCCTCACGCCCTGGGGGAACGATGCCCGGCGAGAAGTGGTCTTCGACCGCGGAGGAAATGGTTGCCACCTTGCCGGGCGGCAACCCGAGCTGCTCGATGGCCTCGACGCGCGAAGCGGCCGAAATGGCCAACAGGAGGTCGGCGTTGCGCAGGTAGCCCACCTTTTCCTGGTAGTCCTCCAGCGCCCCCGGCAACGACAGATAGGTGTCCGGATAGATGTGCGGGATGAGGTCGTACAGGGTGACCGCGGTGCGAAATCCCCAACGCTCGTCGTGCAGCCCGGTGACGGCGTAGGCGCTGTTTTCGAACAGGCTCGCAACGTGCACAACGTCGGGTTCGAGGCTCGCGAGGAAAGCTTCACGAACGAGTTGCGCGCCTCGCCGGGCGCAAGCGGGTGCGCCAGCCAGTGGCATGGGGGGAACCGCAGCCGTCCAGACGTGGATATGGTCCTCGGGCAGGACTTCGCGAAAGGCCTCGCGCAGGGGGGCAATGCTGTCGGCGAACATGCCGTTCAAGGCAATGTGGATGTCGTGTTCGCCGCGATGGCGAATCATGTGCCGGGCCAGCGAAGTGGAGTAGCGCCCGATCCCGCGATGGCGCGAGTTGGGCGACTGCGCGGCCTGCAGGTCGATGACGATCCGCACGCTACTCTTGCGCGCCGGTCAATCGGCGTCCCAGGTGACGCAGCCGTTTCGCGATGCCTTCCTCGCGAAGCGCCAGCCGTTGCTCCGTCAGCCAGCGCAGCGGGCGCGTGAGGCGCCAGGACCGGCTTTCGAAGATGGCCTGGATCTCGCCCTGGATGCGGACGACTTCGCGTTGCAGGCCGAGCGCTTCATCCATCCTCGCCTCGATGGCCGCGGCGCGCTCTTCGGTCCGGCGCGCGTGTTGTTCGGCCGTGGCGGCGTGTTGTTCGGCTGTGGCGGCATGCCGTTCGGTGATGGCGGCATGTTGCTCGGCAAGGGCGGCACGATGTTCCGCGGACGCCGCGCGCCGCTCGGCAGCCGCCGTGCGCCGCTCCGCGCTGCGCGCATCTTCCGCGGCAACGCGCGACTCGCTCACACGAGCCTGCCACTGGTCCTCGTACTTGTCGGCCAGCGTGTTCAGGCTCACCCCGTAGTCCCGGGCAAACGCCGTCTCCAGTTCCGCATCCGGCGCCGTGGAGGGCGATGGCTTCTGCGCGATCACGGCGTAGTCGGGACTCACGCCTGCCAGCACGTCGATCAATGACAGCGGCAGATCGCCGCGCAGGCGCGGGGATTCCTGCAGCCGAAGCAGCTTCACACGCTCGAAGCCATGCGAAACCGGCAGGAACGAAAGCAGCGCGGGCGGCAAGGGGCGCAGGTGGGTGGGGTCGGTGTAGAAGTTGACCGCGCCCACCACCAGGTTCTCGGCGTTCGGCGTCTCCAGGATGAGCAGGCCCCCGGGCCTGAGCACGCGCAGCGCATTGCCGACCAGCGCATCGAGCGCAGCCATCGGAAGGTGCTCGGCGACGTGGAAGGCCGACACCACGCCCTGGCTGGCATCTGGCAGTTGCGCGAGGTATTCGATCGCGTCGCCGCGCCGCGCATCCAGTCCGCGCTCGCGGCACGCCGCCAACATGCCTTCGTCGAGATCGACGCCATGCGACGCGATGCCGGTATCGCGCAGCAGCTCCAGCCATTCGCCCCGGCCGCAGCCCAGGTCGAGCACGGGGGCATCGGGGTGCATGCGCGCCAGCGCCCGGACGAAGGGCAGGTAAACCGCGAGGCGCGACTGGATCATTTCGCGTGAACCGCGATGCTGGTCCTCGAAGGCCCGATAGAAGTCCTTGCTCATGAAGGCAGCTCCTCGGTGCTGCGCGCGGGTTGCGGCATTTCGATGCGCACCGTCGTCGGCAGGTAGGCTGTTCCCACGAATGTCGGGTGCGACATGTTGACAACATTGAACACCAGGGCGAGGTCGCGCCATTCGTAGTTGCGTGTCATGTGCGTGTCGTAGTCGTGCGCGGCCACGGCCACCGAGTAACTGCCTTCGCCGAGGTTTCCAGGAAAGCTGAATCGGATCACCACATGATCACCCGCAGGCAGCGGACCGCGGGCCTGGCCCAGGTGGTGCGTGTTGGTGCCGAACGCCGGCTGCCCGAGGCGGTCCTTGATCATGTAGCCGACCACCAACCGGGCGATGTCGGCCTGGATATCGACGCCCACTTCCAGTTCGAGGGCGGCGCCGACATCCACCGTCTCGACCTGCTCGCCATGCGCATCGAGCAGGCGGATGGAGGCAATCTTCACCTCGCCCGTGCCCGAGACGGTCTGCACGCGCCCGTCGTCCGTCTCCTGCTGGCGCACCGCGCTGTTCTCGCGCTCGGCGATCAGGGCGTTGTAGTAGTCCATCACTGCTTCAGGCTCGCCCCGCATCGCGAGCTTGCCGCCAGCCAGCAGGATGGCTTCATCGCACAGCGTCAGGATCGCGCTCTTGTCGTGCGAGACCAGCAGCAGTGTTGTGCCCTGTTCGCGAAAGGCGCGGATGCGGTCGAAGCTCTTGTGCTGGAAGTAGGTGTCGCCCACCGACAGGGCCTCGTCGACGATGAGCACATCGGGCCGCGCCGCGGTGGCCACGCTGAAGGCCAGGCGCATCTGCATGCCGCTGGAGTAAACGCGCACCGGCTGGTCGATGTACTCGCCGATCTCGGCGAAGGCTTCGATGCCGGGCATCAGCTGCGCGATCTCTTCGCCCTGCAGCCCGAGCAATTGCGCGGCCATGACCGCGTTCTGGCGGCCGGTGAAGTCGGGATGGAAGCCCATGCCCAGTTCCAGCAGCGCAGCGACGCGCCCCGTCATCTGCACTGACCCGGCAGTAGGTTGGGTGGTGCCGGTGATGATCTTCAGCAGCGTGCTCTTGCCTGCGCCGTTGACGCCGATGATGCCAAGCGCGCGGCCCGGCTTTACGGTGAACGAGATGTCCTGCAGTACCCACTTGGGAACGTGGCGCGGCCCGCCGAAGGGCAACACCCATTCGGCCAGCCGCGACCAGCGGTTGGGGTATTGCTTGAAGGCCTTGCCGATGCCCGTGACGGAAATGGTGCCCAATTAGAGTTCGTCCACAAGTTCGCCGCTGTGGCGGCGGAAGAGGCGCCAGCCCCAGGCGCAGAGCAAGGCCCCGATCACGAAGGCGGGAACGAGTGATCCCCAGTGCGGCCATTGGCCGCGTGCCAGGACGTCGTGTGCCGCCTCGATCACACCGGTGAGCGGGTTGATACGGATCGCGCCCGCGACGGCTTCCGGGAGGATGTTGGAGGGGTACACGATGGGCGTGAGCCAGAACCAGAACTGCAGGAAGATGCCGAAGAACTGGCCCACGTCGCGGAAGAAAACGTTGAGGATGCCCAGCGTGATGCCCAGGCCGATGGCAAACACCACCAGCACTGCGATCACCGGCACCAGCGCAATGAACACCACACCGGGAAAGGCGCCGATCGAGAGCAGGAACACTGTGAACAGCGCGAACACGATGGCGAAGTTGACCAAGGCGTTCGCAACCACCGTGACCGCGAGGCTCATGCGCGGAAAGCTGAGCTTCTTGAGCAGGCCTGCATTGTCGACGAACAGCGTCAGCGAGCGGCTCGCAATCTCCAGGAAGAGCCCCCAGGTCAACAAGCCGGCGCACAGGTAGATGCTGTAGGCCCAGCCGCCTTCAACACCCGGCAGGCGCGCCTTCATCACTTGCGAGAAGATGACCGTGTACACCACGATCATCGCCAGCGGATTGAGCACCGTCCACGCGGCGCCAAGCAGTGAGTTCTGGTAGCGGGACTGGAACTCGCGGCGGACGCTACCCGCGATGAAGCCGCGGTAGGCCCACAGTGCCTTGAACAAGGTCATCAGACCCGCCCATAGGAGTCCGCCAGCCGGACGATGTCGTCCTCACCCAGGTAACCGCCGCACTGCACCTCGATCACGATGAGTTCCTCGGTGCCGATGTTCGAGAGGCGGTGCTTCTCCCTCATGGGGATGAAGTGATAGTGCCCGGCCTCGCTGCGCAGTTCCTTGTCGCCCACCTGCACCAGTGCCAGACCGTGCACGATGACCCAATGCTCGGAGCGCTCCTGGTGGTACTGCAGCGACAGCGATTCGCCGGGTTTGACCGTGATCCGCTTGAGCTTGTAGCCCAGTTCTTCCTTGAGCGTGGCGTAGGTGCCCCAGGGCCGTTGCACGGCTGCGGGCAGTTGCGTGCTCTCGTGACCGCGCGCGCGCAGTGCATCGACCACCGACTTGATCTTCTGCGCCGAACCCTTGTGCGCGATCAGCAGCGCATCGGGCGTGTCGACCACCACCAGGTCCTTCACGCCCACCGTGGCGACGACCTTCGGTCCGTGGCTTTCGACTTGCACGTGGGTGTTCTGTGTGTCTACGTCGACCACGTCGGTGGTGAACGTGTTGCCGCTCGCATCGGGCGTGTGGGCCAGCGCCACCGCAGGCCAGGAACCGACATCGCTCCAGCCGAAACGCGCCGGCACGACCGTGACGTTGTCCGCCTTTTCCATCACCGCGTAGTCGATACTGATGTCCGGTTGCAGGCCGAACAAATGCGTATCGAATCGTGTCGCGTCGCCTTGCCCGTGGCTTTCGCGCATCACCTGGCGCGCTGCGGCCAATGCGCGCGGGGCATGTTTGGCCAGCGCCTCCAGCATGGTGGCAGCGGTGAAGCAGAACATGCCGCTATTCCAGTAGTAACGGCCGGTGGCCAGGTATTGCTGGGCGGTTGCGAGGTCGGGCTTTTCCACGAAGCGCAGCACCGGCTGGCTCGCGCGGCCGACGTGTTCGACCTCCAGGTAGCCGAAGCCGGTATCCGGGCTCGTTGGCTGGATGCCGAAGACCACCAGGCGACCTTGTTGCGCGACCCGCACCGCGTCCGTCGCGCAGGCCACGAAGGCCTTCTTGTCCGGGATCAGGTGGTCGGCGGGAAGCACCAGCAGCACCGCGTCCGGTCCCCGCTGGGCCGCGACATAAAGAGTGGCCAGCGCGATGGCCGGCCCGGTATTTCGTCCATTGGGCTCCAGCAGGTAATGCGCGTTGGGCGGATCGTCGAATTCCTGGAGCAGGTTGCGTGTGAGGAACAGATAGTCCTGGTTCGTGATGACGAGCAGCTCATCCGTGCCGCAGGCTTGTCCACGCTCGATCGCCTGCGCCAGCAACGGAGAGCCGCCGACCTTCATGAAGGGTTTGGGATAAGCCTGGCGTGAGGCGGGCCACAGGCGGGTTCCCGCCCCGCCCGAGAGAACCACCGACACCAGGTTCATTCGCTGATCAGCTTGTTGTTCTTTCACTGTTTCATTGTAGCCACGGCCAGCTCATGCACGGCCCTGCGCACGCCGTCCTGCCACGGGGGCAGTTCAATGCCGAAAGCCTGCCGGAACTTGCCCGTATCCAGGCGGGAATTGAGGGGCCGCTGGGCCGGGGCCGGCATGGCGGAGGTCGGCACGGGGTGGATTTGGCCGGGGCCCGCCTTGATAGCCAGGCCTTCGCGCTGGGCGCATTCGATGCCGTAAACGGCCATATCCCGCCGGTTCGTATCGCCCGCGGCCGCCAGGTGATAAAGCCCGGTGCGGGCCAGATCCAGCTTCTGGAGCACTTGCGCTGTGACGCCGGCCAGTAGCGCCGCGCCCGTGGGCGAACCCCATTGGTCGTCCACCACCTGGAGCGAATCGCGCTGGGAGGCGGCGTTGAGGATGGCTTTCAGGAAGTTCTGGCCGCCGCTGTCGAAGACCCAGCTCGTGCGAAACACCAGGTGACGTGGGCAGTGTTCTGCGATGGCTTGCTCGCCGGCCAGCTTGCTGCGGCCGTAGACGTTCAGCGGCGCGGTGGGATCGGTCTCGCGCCAGGGCTTCGAGCCGCTGCCGTCGAAGACGTAGTCGGTGGAGAAATGAACCAGCCACGAATCGAGCGCGCAGGCTTCGCGCGCCAGGGCTTCGCAAGCGCGCGCGTTGACAGCAAAGGCGGCATCTGGCTCGGCTTCGGCCCGGTCCACCGCGGTGTAGGCGGCGGCGTTGACGATGACATCGGGGCGCAACGCGCGCACAGTGGCGACAAGACCTGCGGTATCGGCCAGGTCGCCGCAGTGCAGGCCGTCACCCGCGCGAGCCAGCGCCGTCAGTTCGCCCAGCGAGGCCAGGCTGTTTCGCAGCCGGCGGCCCAGCTGGCCGTCGGCGCCGAACAGGAGGATCTTCATGGGATGAGAGAATTGCCCGGCAAACAACGAGAACAACTGAGAGGGGCCGAGAGGGCATGTTGATTCTACTGATCCTGTGTAGCGCGGTGTCGTGCATCGCCTGCGCGATGCTGCTTCGCTACGCCAGGGCCAGCGGCCGCAACTACAGCGATTCGGTGCCGCAACGCTTCCACGAGGGGCAGGTGCCGCGCCTGGGCGGCGTCGCGATGATGGTCGGCTGCACCGTGGGATGGGCGTGGATTGTGGTTGCCGAGCGCTACTTCGGGGTCCAGACCCAGATCAGGCTGACAGTGCCGACGGCAGTGGCCTGGTGGGCGGTGGCGATGGTGGCGGTGGCGGGCGGCGTGGGCGAGGACCTGACGCACCGACTCACGGCTCGCTGGCGCCTGGCCCTGACCGTGATCGCGGGCGCGGCAGCGATCTGGTTGCTGGGACTCACCATCCCGGGCCTGGGGGTCGCGTGGCTGCAGCGCGTTTGGGAAGTCACGCCCTGGCCGGGCATCACGCTGGCGATCTTCGCGATCGCCGGCCTGCCACATGCCTTCAACCTGATCGATGGCTACAACGGGCTCGCAGGGCTGGTGGCCCTGATCTGCTGCCTGGCGCTGGCCTATGTGTGCCTGGCCAACGGTGATCGCCAGCTCGCAGCCTTCGTGCTGGTGCTCGCGGGATCGACCGCGGGCTTCCTGGTGTGGAACTACCCGCGCGGCGTGATCTTTGCCGGTGACGGCGGCGCCTACCTGTGGGGCGTGGTGATCGCGATTGCCTGCGTCCAGCTGGTGCAGCGCCACCCGGCTGTCTCGCCCTGGTTCCCGGTGCTGCTGCTCATCTACCCGGTGTGGGAGACGGTTTTTTCCATCTACCGCAAGGTGATGCGCGGCCAGTCGCCGGGCGTGGCCGATGCGCTGCACTTTCACCAGTTGATCTACCGTCGCATCGTGCGCGGCGTCTTCGACGCTGACAACGAGGCGCGCCGCATGTTGATGCGCAACAACCGCACTTCGCCCTACCTGTGGGGCTTCACGGTGCTCACGGTGATCCCGGCCGTGCTTTTCTGGCGCAACACGCCCGTGCTGATGGCCTTCACGGCCATGTTCATCGTGTCCTACGTCTGGGCCTATGTGAGCATCGTCCGCTTCAAGGTTCCGAGCTGGCTGCGGCGCTAGCCGACCACGCCCCGCCCATGCAAGCCCTCCGCGAAGACCAGTTGCGCAGGCTGTGCGACATCGCCCGGCGTGCCGGTGAGGAGGTGATGGCGGTCTATGCTGCGAGCTTCGCCATCACGGCCAAGGGAGACGGCTCGCCAGTGACCGAGGCTGACCTGCGTGCCGACCGCATGATCCGCGCCGGGCTGACTGAGCACTTTCCCGGCTGGTGCATCGTCTCCGAGGAGTCCTCGCCCGATGTTGCGCAGGCCGCGAACCGCTTCTTCCTGATCGACCCGCTCGACGGCACCAAGGAATTCGTGGCCCGCAATGGCGAGTTCACCGTGAACATCGCCCTTGTCGAGGATGGGCGGCCGATCGCGGGCGTGGTGCTGGCGCCGGCCCGCAATGAGCTGTTCTTCGCGGCGCAGCGCCATGGCGCCTGGCTCGAGGCGCCAGGCACGCCGGCCCATCGCATTGAAGTGGCGGGCCCGCGCACCGGGCCGTTGCGCGTACTGGCCAGCCGCTCGCACGGCAACCCGCGCACGGCCGCGTGGATGGCCGGCCTCGCCCGGCCCTTCGATATCGTGATCGCAGGCAGCTCGCTCAAGTTCTGCCGCATCGCCCAGGGCGCCGCCGACCTCTATCCGCGCCTGGGGCCCACCAGCCAATGGGATACGGCGGCGGGGCAAGCGGTCCTCGAACAGGCGGGCGGGGCCGTGCTGACGGCCGACGGTAGCCCCCTGGGCTACGGAAGCGATCGCCCGCTCATCAACCCGAACTTTGTCGCGCTTGGCGACCCGGCCCTGGCGCTGCCGCCCCTGGAGTAGGTTGGGGCACAATTTGCCCATGACCGACCTGCTGAACATCGCCCCGCGGGACAAGGCCGAGATCCTTGCGCAGGCGCTGCCCTATATCCGCCGCTTCCACGGTAAGACCATCGTCATCAAGTACGGCGGCAACGCCATGACCGATCCCGAGCTGCAGGCCGACTTTGCCGAAGACGTGGTGCTGCTCAAGCTGGTGGGCATGAACCCGGTGGTGGTGCATGGCGGCGGGCCGCAGATCGAGCAGGCGCTCAATCGCCTGGGCAAGAAGGGCACCTTCATCCAGGGCATGCGCGTCACCGATGCCGAGACCATGGAAGTGGTCGAGTGGGTGCTGGCCGGTGAAGTGCAACAGGACATCGTGGGCCTGATCAACCAGGCCGGTGGCAAGGCTGTCGGCCTCACGGGCCGCGACGGCGGCCTGATTCGCGCGCAGAAGCTCAGGATGGTGGACAACCAGGATCCGAGCAAGGAGCACGACGTCGGCCAGGTCGGCGACATCGTCTCGATCGACCCAAGCGTGGTGAGCGCGCTGCAGGACGACCAGTTCATCCCGGTGATCTCGCCGATCGGCTTCGGCGAGAACAACGAAAGCTACAACATCAACGCCGACGTGGTGGCCAGCAAGCTCGCCACGGTGCTGGGTGCCGAAAAGCTGGTGCTGCTCACCAACACCCCGGGCGTGCTGGACAAGAACGGTACGCTGCTGACGGAACTGTCGGCGCGCGAGATTGACGAACTCTTTGCCGACGGCACGATTTCCGGCGGCATGTTGCCCAAGATCGCCGGCGCACTCGATGCCGCCAAGAGCGGCGTGAACGCGGTACACATCATCGATGGCCGAGTGCCGCACGCGATGCTGCTGGAAATTCTCACGGACCAGGCCTACGGGACCATGATCCGGTCGCACTAGGCTTTCATGAAAATCACTGTCATCGGAACCGGCTATGTGGGGCTGGTGAGCGGCGCCTGCCTTGCCGATGTGGGCAACGACGTGCTTTGCTTCGACGTGGACGCGGCCAAGGTCGCGGGGCTGCGCCGCGGGCAAGTGCAGATCTACGAGCCGGGCCTGGAAGACATCGTGCTGCGCAACGTGAAAGCGGGCCGGCTGACTTTCACCGACGACGCCGCGGCGGCCACCGCCTTCGGCATGCTGCAGTTCGTCGCGGTGGGGACGCCCCCCGGCGAAGACGGTTCGGCCGATTTGCAGTACGTGCTGGCAGCCGCGCGCGCCGTCGGCCGCCACATGGACGACTTCAAGGTGGTGGTCAACAAGAGCACGGTGCCAGTAGGCACGGCACGCAAGGTGCACGAGGCGATCGCGGGAGAGCTCCAGTCACGCGGCGCGGACATCCCCTTCAGCGTCGTTTCCAACCCGGAGTTCCTCAAGGAAGGTGCGGCAGTCGGCGACTTCATGAAGCCCGACCGCATCATTATTGGCAGCGACAACGCACAGGCCATCGCTCTGATGCGCGAGCTGTACGCGCCGTTCCAGCGCAACCACGACCGCTTCGTGCTGATGGATGTGCAAAGCGCCGAGCTCACCAAATACGCGGCCAACGCGATGCTGGCCACGCGCATCAGTTTCATGAACGAACTGGCCAAGCTGGCCCAGGCGCTGGGCGCGGACATCGAAGCGGTGCGCCAA
>JBKJOM010000167.1:0-14540 GCA_046595775.1 Ramlibacter sp.
GCATGATCTCGCGCGTGATGCCCTGGATCTTGATGTCCATCTGCAGCGCGGTGATGCCGTTGGTGGTGCCGGCCACCTTGAAGTCCATGTCGCCCAGGTGATCTTCGTCGCCCAGGATGTCGGTCAGCACCGCGAAGCGGTTGCCGTCCTTGATCAGGCCCATGGCGATGCCGGCCACGTGGGCCTTCATGGGCACGCCGGCGTCCATCAGCGACAGGCAGCCGCCGCAGACGGAAGCCATCGACGACGAGCCGTTGGACTCGGTGATTTCCGAGACCACGCGCATCGTGTAGGGAAACTCTTCCTTGGTCGGCAGCACCGCCACCAGCGCGCGCTTGGCCAGGCGCCCGTGGCCAATTTCGCGGCGCTTGGTGGAGCCCATGCGCCCGGTTTCGCCGGTGGCGAAGGGAGGCATGTTGTAGTGGAACATGAAGCGGTCTTCGTACTCGCCCATCAGCGCGTCGATGCGCTGCGCATCACGCTCGGTGCCCAGGGTCGTGATGACCATGGCTTGCGTCTCGCCGCGGGTGAAGAGGGCCGAGCCGTGGGTGCGGGGCAGCACCCCAGTGCGGATCTCGATCGGGCGCACAGTGCGCGTGTCGCGGCCGTCGATGCGCGGCTCGCCGGCCAGGATCTGGCCACGAACGATCTTGGCTTCGATGTCGAACAACATGTTGTCGACGGCGCCAGCGTCGTAGGTCACGCCTTCGGCCTTCAGGCCCATGTGGGTCCAGGTCGTGACTTCCCGCGTGGCATGCGTGCGGGCTTGCTTGTTGCGGATCTGGTAGGCGGCCTGCAGCTTTTCTTCGGCCAGCGCGACCACCTTGGCGATCAGCACGTCGTCCTTGGCCGGGGCTTTCCAGTCCCAGACCGGCTTACCGGCTTCGCGGACCAGTTCATGGATAACGTTGATGGCGATGCGGGCTTGCTCATGGCCGAACATCACGCCGCCGAGCATGATTTCCTCGGACAGCTGCTGTGCCTCGGACTCAACCATCAGCACGGCGGCTTCGGTGCCGGCCACGATCAGGTCCATCTGCGAGTCCTTGCGCGCCGTCTGGCCCGGATTCAGGACGTATTCGCCGTTGATGTAGCCCACGCGCGCGGCGCCGATGGGGCCGGCGAAAGGAATGCCGGAGATTGCCAGCGCGGCGGACGTGCCGATCATGGCGGCGATATCGGCGTCGACTTCGGGGTTGAGCGACATCGTGTGGATCACGACGTGCACTTCATTGAGGAAGCCTTCGGGGAACAGCGGGCGAATCGGGCGGTCGATCAGGCGGCTGGTGAGTGTCTCGTGTTCGCTGGGCTTGGCTTCGCGCTTGAAGAAGCTGCCGGGGATCTTGCCCGCGGCGTAGGTCTTCTCGATGTAGTCGACGGTCAGCGGAAAGAAATCCTGGCCGGGCTTGGCACTCTTGGAGGCCGCGACGGTGGCAAGGATGACGGTGTCGTCGATGTTCACGATGACGGCGCCGCCGGACTGGCGCGCGATCTCTCCGGTTTCGAGCGTGACGGTGTGGTTGCCCCACTGGAACGTCTTGCTGACTTTGTTGAACATGGTCATGTTCTTCTCCTTGTTGTGATTGGAAGAGCGCGAGGGCTGGAAGGCCGAACACGATGCCATTCCATAAACCTCGGGGGCTTGTGGAATGACACAGCGCGTGGTCGTCTTCGCTCCTTCGCGAAAGTAAAAAACGCCTGAGCTAGCCGCTTGCTATCTCAGGCGCCTTTCGTGGTGGCGGGCTTACTTGCGCAGGCCCAGCTTGCCGATGAGGGCCGTGTAACGCTCGGCGTCCTTGGTCTTCAGGTACGAGAGCAGGCTCTTGCGCGTGTTCACCATGCGCAGCAGGCCGCGACGGCCATGGTGATCCTTGGCGTGCGTCTTGAAGTGCGGGGCGAGTTCGTTGATGCGGGCGGTCAGCAGTGCCACTTGCACTTCCGGACTACCCGTGTCGTTGGCGCTGCGCGCATTGGCCTTGACGACCTCGGCCTTGTTGATGGCGATCATGTGTTTCCTTGTTTGGTTTGTGACTTGCGTTGGCTGCTGGAACGGCTGCCAACGTGCGCTTCGCCAGATGCAAAGCCTTGGAATTATAGCGCGCCGGCAAGCCAGCGTTCGAGCCTGTCCGCCCCCTGCTTCAGCCGCCCCAGGTCCTTCGAGGCAAAACACCACCGTAGCCACCCCTGGCCCTCGGGCGCGAAGGCATTGCCCGGGGCCAGCCCCAGCCCGGCTTGGGCGACCAGACGCTTGGCGGTTTCCAGCGAATCGGCGTAACCGTCGAGCTTGAAGAAGGCGTACATCCCGCCGGGAGCGGGTTCCACCTGCACCTGCGGCAGGGCCTGCAGGCGCGAGACGAGCAAGTCCCGGCAGGCTTTCAGGTGCACCACGACGCGGGGCGTTACCTCATCAGTGCGTTCAATGGCGACCTGGGCCGCCCGCTGGGTAAAGATACTGGCGCAGGACGTGTTGAACTCGATCAGCTTGCCCATCTCATGCGTGATGGCGGGCGGCATGACCAACCAGCCCAAACGCCAGCCCGTCATCAGGAAACTCTTGGAAAAACTGTGCACGACCACGAGTCGGTCGTCCGGCAAGGCCAGGTCCAGGAAACTGGGGGCGCAGCGGTTGGGTGCCGACTCGTAATAGAGCCGCTCGTACACCTCGTCGGCGAGGATCCAGGTGCCGGTCTTGCGGCAATGGTCCAGGATGGCCTGCTGCTCCACGCGGCTCAAGGTCCACCCGGTCGGGTTGTTGGGTGAGTTGACGATCAGCACACGCGTCGCTGGCGTGATGGCGTCGAGCAGTTCCTGGAGGTCGAGTCGCCAGGCCCCGCCCGCGGGTTTCAATGACACCCGGCGCAGCTTCGCGCCCATGATGAGTGGCTGGGCCGTGAGGTTGGGCCACACCGGCGTCACGGCCACGACATCGTCGCCCGCGTCCACCAGGGCCTGCACTGCCAGCATCAGCGCGTTGACGCCCCCGGAAGTGACGGCAATACGGTCGGCCTGCACCGGGCCATGCAACGTCGACGTGTAGTTGGCAATTGCCTCGCGCAGCTCCGGCAAGCCCAGGTTGTGCGAGTAGAAGGTCTCGCCCCTGCGCAACGACTCGATCGCGGCTTCGCGGATAAATTCGGGCGTGGCTTCGTCGCTCTCGCCGAACCAGAAGGCCAGCACATCGCTGCGCCCCATTCCGGCGTTGGCGACTTCACGGATTTTGGATTCTTCGAGGTTCTGGATGGCCTGGCGCATGGGCCCCGAGTATCAGTCCTGGCGCACCATCGCGCAGCCGTGGGGCAATTCCGCCTGGGCCGAGGTCAGGGTCTTGATCACGCGAAATCCGTAGCCCGAGCCTTCGACGTCGAACTTCACGCCCGGGGCGCCCTGCTTCTCCATCAAGCCCACCACCAGGGCCTGCTGGAACTGGTGGTCGCCCGCACGCATCGACCCCGCCTGCCCTTGTAGCGATATGGTGGTGCGCTCCAGCGCCAGCGCGACCGGCACGGCTTGCGTGGAGCCGGCCTTCTCGATCGCCTGCGCCAACGCTTCCACCAGCAACTGCATGCGCATATGGACGTAGTCGTCTTGCGGCGACGGGAAACGTTGGCGGAACGATGTGTAGAAGGCTTCGCTCGCCGCCGTCTGCACATTGGGCAACCAGTCCGCGACAGCGATCACCTTGCCAACGCCGGCCTCGCCGATGGCGGCCGGCGCGCCCAGCGCGTTGCCGTAGAAGGTGTAGAACTTGCCGTCAAAGCCGGACTCGCGCGCAGCCTTCACCAGCAGCGTCAAGTCACTGCTGAAGTTGCCGGTGATCACCGCTTGAGCGCCACTCGCCCTGATCTTGGAAGCGTAGGGCGCGAAGTCCTTCACACGCATCATCGGATGCAGCTCCTCGCCGACGATCTCGATGTCGGGCCGCTGCGCCGCCAGCTGGCGCCGCGCCTCGCGCAGCACCGCCTGGCCGAAGCTGTAGTCCTGCCCGAGCAGGTATGCCGACTTGAGCGCCTTGTCCTCGCGCAGCACCGACATCAGGGCCGCCATGCGCATGTCGGCGTGCGCGTCGAAGCGGAAGTGCCAGAAGCTGCACTTCTCGTTGGTGAGGATCGGGTCCACGGCCGAATAGTTGAGGAACAGCACGCGGCGCTGCGGCTCGCGCTCGTTGTGCTTGTTCACTGCGTCGATCAGCGCCGCCGCCACGGCAGACGAGTTGCCCTGCAAGACAAATTGCGCACCATCATCGATCGCCGAACGCAACGCGGACAGCGCCTCTTCGATCTGGCCCTTGCTGTCATAGCGCGTCAGTTGCAAGGGACGCGCGCCCTGTGCCATCTTCACGCCGCCGCGCTGGTTCACCCGCTCCACGGCCCACACCAAATTGCGAAACACCGCCTCGCCGCCGTTGGCATTGCCACCCGACAGGCCTTCGATCATCGCGAGCTTCACCGGCGCTGCGGGCACTTGCGCCAGTGCGGCGGCGGGCGCAAATAGCGTTGCTGCCAACAATTTCAAGACCTGGCGGCGCACATTTTTCATTCGACGGTTTCCATGGGGCACTCTTGAAAAGAATCGACGCGGGCACAGATGTGTGGCATGCGGCGATCACGGTGAGAGCCGCGCAGTGTAAGGGGGTGGACGGTACGCACCAGTCCGCACCCGGCAAGCAGATTCAGTCAAGGAGCCACCATGTTTTTCGCACCCGTTCTCCGCACCCGCGCCGTCGCCCCGTCCTATCGTTCGTTCGATCGCAGTTTCGAGCGTTTCGTGAACGACGCGTTCTTCACCAATGCCACGCCCGGCTTCAACGTCGCACAGGACGACAAGGCCTGGACTGTGACGCTGGACGTTCCCGGCATCCCCCGTGATGACCTCGGCATCACCATCGAGGGCGCCATCGTACGCATCGAGACCAAGGCCGAAGCCAAGCGTCCCTACAAGGCCGCTTACGAGTTGCCGGAAGAAATCGACGCAGCGAACACCACTGCCAAACTCGAGAACGGCGTCCTGACGCTGACGCTGGCCAAGCAAGTGCCGGTCAACAAGTCGCGCAGCGTAGAAATCAAGTAAGGCTGGATTGCGGTTCAAGCCCGCAGTGACAGGTCACTCAAAGGCCACCGCGGTTTCACGTCGAAAGCGTAAACCTCGGTGGCCTTTTCAATGCCGGATTGCAACCGCATCGCAGCGGCAAGCGCGATCATCGCGCCGTTGTCAGTACACAGGTGCAGTTCCGGGTAATGCACCCGCACGCCACGCGTTGCGCATTCGGCATCGAGTTCCTGCCGCAATAAGTGGTTGGCGCCCACGCCGCCGGCCACCACGAGTCGGTCCAAGCCAGTTCGCTCCAGCGCGGTCATCGACTTCTTCACCAGCACCTCGACGATCGCCGCCTGTGTCGACGCCGCAAGGTCGGCCTTGCGGGCTTCGAGTTCGGGGCCCAGCTTCTTCGCCTGCGTTAGCACGGCCGTCTTCAGGCCGGCAAATGAAAAGTCGAGGTCACCGCTGCGCAGCAGCGGACGCGGCAACTTGAAGGCCTGGGCATCGCCCTGCGTCGCCAACCGCGACAGCGCCGGGCCACCCGGATAAGCCAATCCCATCAATTTCGCGGACTTGTCGAAGGCCTCCCCGGCCGCATCGTCGATGGTTTCGCCGAGCAACTCGTAGCGCCCGACGCCATCCACCCGCATCAATTGGGTGTGCCCGCCGGAGACCAGCAGCGCCACGAAAGGAAATTCCGGTGGATCGGCCGACAGGAATGGCGACAACAGGTGCCCTTCGAGGTGATGGACACCCAGCACCGGCTTGCCCAGGGCTGCCCCCAGCGCGCAAGCAACGCCGGCACCTACCAGTAGCGCACCCGCCAGCCCCGGTCCGCGCGTGTAGGCAACGACGTCTATGTCGGCCAGGCAGGTCCCGGACTGCGACAGCACCGATTCGGCCAGGGGCAGAACCCGCCGGATGTGGTCACGGCTGGCCAGTTCGGGCACCACGCCGCCATACGCCTGGTGCATCTCCACCTGGCTGTGCAGCGCGTCGCCGCGAAGTTGCGGCAGCCCCGTCTCGCGCGTCTCCACCAGCGCCACGCCGGTCTCGTCGCAGGACGATTCGATGCCCAGTACTTTCATCGGGCCAGTTTAATCGCGCCCTCGGCTCCCTCATGCGGCATGGTTGTTGCTGGGTCATTGTCGATGAAGTCCGGATTGACCTACCTGCTGGCCGCTCGGCGATGCGAAATCGATGAGCTCGAGCGGCTTGCGCAGACCAGCGAACTGATGAATCTGGTCGCTCGTTACACGCACGCCCTGCAGCGTGAGCGGGGCATCAGCAACATCTTCCTGGCTTCCCACGGCGATCGTTTCAGTGACGCACGACTGGCTCAGATCGCGCGGTGCGATGAGTTGCAGCGAGAGGTGACAGCAAGTTTCGACCGGCTGGGGGGCGACGGCTACCCCGTGCGCAACGGCGCCCGCCTGTTCAACCGGATCGCCGTCGTATTGCAGGGCCTTGATGGCTTGCCTGAGTTGCGCGGCCGCATCGCCGTGCAGGCGCTCACGCCGCGCGGATCGACCGCCGCCTATACGCGGCTCATCGCGGGCCTGCTCGCGGTCGTGTTCGAAGCCGCAGACAGCGCCGGTGACCCGGAAGTCTCGCGTGCGCTGGTCGCCCTCTTCAACTACATGCAGGGCAAGGAGTTCGCGGGCCAGGAACGCGCCTTCGGCGCCGCCGTGTTTGCATCGGGCCGCATCGACGCACCGGGGCAGCGCGAATGGCATCACCTGATCGAGCAGCAGCAACACTGTTTCCAGGTCTTCGCCGACTTCTCCGATCCCCAGGTGGTGGCGGCGGAACACGGCGGGCAGGACCACCGCACCCTCGCCCAGGTCGAGCGGATGCGCCGCCTCGGCTGGTCGATCGGTACGGCCCCGCCGGAGGCGCAGGCCGTTCAATCCTGGTACGACTGGTGCACTGTCCGCATCGATGCCATGCGCGGAACGGAAGACTTGCTGGCCACGGAGCTGCGCCTTCTTTGCGAACGCAAGATTGTCCAGGCACGTGCCGCCTTGCGCGATCAGCAGGCCACGATGGAGATGTTGCACCGCCAGGCCGGCGCCGCTGCCGGCGAGGCACCGCTGCGCTTCGGGCCCCAATTGGAGAAGTCGGTGTTCGACATGGTGCAGGAGCAGTCGCGCCGCCTGCAGGCCATGGGCGACGAACTCGATGCGGTGCGTGGTGCACTCAATGAGCGCAAGGTGGTGGAGCGCGCGAAGGGCCTGTTGATGGTGCACCGCCAGCTGAACGAGGAAGAAGCCTACAAGACGCTGCGTCAGATGGCGATGAACCAGAAGAAGCGCCTGGTCGACGTCGCCGAAGCCGTCCTCGCCATGGCCGAGATACTCCCCGGCGTCACGCACTGACGCCCGAAAACCGTGCTGGGGCACGCACTCGGTATGCCCAAATCAGTGCAGCTCTCGCGAATCAACTCGTTTTCAGAGCTGGCACGGTCCCTGCATATGACCTCCCATGGGTCAGGCACCAACGGCGGTGCCACAGCGAGACTCACAGACCTTCGGACAACGGCGTCCATCCCGATCGGCCCCAGGCTGCTCGTGGGGTGGACGCCTTTTTTACTTTTTGGCCATTGACGGAGCTCCCGATGAAGACTGATACGACCAACGCCAACGCACTCGGCGACAACGTGACGACCGAACTCCTGAAAGCCAGGCTTTCCCGCCGCAGTGTGTTGCAGGCCGCAGCGGTGGGCGCCGTCGGCGTATCGCCGGCGCTGCGGTCCGTCGTGTGGGCACAAGGCTCGGACGCGCCCGAGAAGAAGGAAGTAAAGATCGGCTTCATCCCGCTCACCGACTGCGCCAGTGTGGTGATGGCCTCCGTTCTGGGAATCGACAAGAAATACGGCGTCACGATCATCCCGACCAAGGAAGCAAGCTGGGCCGGCGTGCGCGACAAGCTCGTCAACGGCGAGCTCGACATGGCCCATGTGCTGTGGGGCCTGATCTACGGTGTGCACATGGGCACCTCGGGGCCTAAGAAGGACATGGCCGTCCTGATGAACCTGAACCACAACGGCCAGGCCATCACCCTGTCGAAAAAGCTCGCCGACAAGGGCGCGGTGGATGGCGCCTCGCTGGCCAAGCTGATGGGCACGGAAAAGCGTGAGTACACATTCGCCCAGACTTTTCCCACCGGCACCCATGCGATGTGGCTGTACTACTGGCTGGCCGCCTATGGCATCAACCCGATGAAGGACGCCAAGGTCATCACCGTCCCGCCGCCGCAAATGGTGGCCAACATGCGCGTGGGCAACATGGACGGCTACTGCGTCGGCGAGCCCTGGAATCACCGCGCCATCATCGACGGCATCGGCGTCACCGCTGTGACCACCCAGGACATCTGGAAGGACCATCCGGAAAAGGCACTGGGCACGACAGCCGAATTCGTCAAGAAATACCCCAACACCTCACGCGCTGTCACCGCGGCCATCCTCGAGGCCGGCAAGTGGATCGATGCCGGCTTGCAGAACAAGAACAGGATGGCTGAGACAGTGGCCGACAAGTCTTACGTCAACACCAGCGTGGACGCGATCAACCAGCGCATCCTGGGCCGCTACCAGAACGGCATGGGCAAGACCTGGGACGACCCCAACCACATGAAGTTCTACGGCGACGGGCTGGTGAACTTCCCCTACCTGACCGACGGCATGTGGTTCCTCACCCAGCACAAGCGCTGGGGCCTGATCAAGGACCACCCCGACTACCTGGGCATCGCCAGGCAGATCAACCAGATCGACATGTACAAGCAGGCCGCCGGCATGGCCAAGGTCAGCGTGCCCAAGGACCCGATGCGCAGCGGCAAATTGGTCGACGGCATTGTCTGGGACGGCAAGGACCCGGCGAAGTACGCCGACAGTTTCAAGGTCCACGCGTAAACATCACTCGCAACCAAGGAGCTCATCATGGTCAGTGCAGTGTTTCATTCGCCTCTGGAAGTTGCTCCCTCCCCTTCCGGGGGAGGGCTGGGGTGGGGGCAAGCGGCGAACGCCGAGAAAGTTTCATACAAGCCGGTGGAAATGGTGTCGCAGCCGGCCCCCACCCCTGCCCTTCCCCATGGGGGGAGGGAGAAGATGCAGTTTGACTGGCGCGACCTCTGGTTGAAGGTATTGCCGCCCTTCTTCGGCCTGGGCTTGCTCTTGGGTATCTGGGCCATCATCTCCATGACTTCGGGCAGCAACTTTCCTTCGCCCATCGAGACGTTCAAGCAGGCCGTCACGATCTTCAGCGATCCGTTCTACCAGAAGGGCCCGAACGACCAGGGCATCGGCTGGAACGTGCTGCTGTCGCTCAAGCGCGTCGCCATCGGCTTCGGCATGGCCGCTGCCGTGGGCATCCCCCTGGGCTTCATGATCGGCCGCTTCACTTTCCTCTCGCGGATGTTCAACCCGTTGGTCAGCCTGCTGCGCCCGGTGTCGCCGCTCGCCTGGCTGCCTATCGGCCTGATGGTCTTCAAGGGCGCGAACCCCGCAGCCATCTGGACCATCTTCATCTGCTCGATCTGGCCGATGATCATCAACACGGCCGTCGGCGTGCAGCGTGTACCCAGCGACTACATGAACGTCGCGCGGGTATTGAACCTGTCCGAGTGGAAGATCGTCACCAAGATCCTCTTCCCCGCGGTCCTGCCCTACATGCTCACCGGCGTGCGCCTGGCCGTCGGCACCGCCTGGCTCGTGATCGTCGCGGCCGAAATGCTCACTGGCGGCGTCGGCATCGGTTTCTGGGTATGGGACGAGTGGAACAACCTGAACGTCAAGAACATCATCATCGCCATCTTCGTGATCGGTGTGGTCGGCCTCCTGCTCGAGGTCGCGCTGATCAAGCTGGCCACAGCGTTCACCTTCGAAGAAGTCAAAACCTGAAACTTTGCGGGACAGATCTTTAGCTCTGTCCTCAACTGACTAGGAACCCCGCCATGGAAAACCTGACAACCAAGTACATCCAGATCCAGGGCGTCGAGCAGACGTTCAAGACAGCCAAGGGCCCGTTCGTCGCGCTCAAGAACATCGACCTCACGGTCGCCAAGGGTGAGTTCGTGACGATGATCGGGCATTCGGGCTGCGGCAAGTCGACGCTGCTCAACCTGATCGCGGGCCTGACCAGGCCGACGCAGGGCAGCCTGATCTGCGCCAATCGAGAGATCGCGGGGCCGGGGCCGGATCGCGGTGTCGTGTTCCAGAACCATTCGCTGTTGCCGTGGT
The DNA here is from genome assembly GCA_046595775.1 of Ramlibacter sp. GTDB lineage: Bacteria > Pseudomonadota > Gammaproteobacteria > Burkholderiales > Burkholderiaceae_C > Ramlibacter. Next base: position 10,268 of record JBKJOM010000167.1, read on the forward strand.
TGACGTGCTTCGAGAATGTCTACCTGGCTGTGGAACGCGTGTTCGACCATACCGAAAACCGCGCACAGCTCAAGGCGCGCACCGAAGCGGCGCTGGCCCTGGTGGGCCTGATGCCCGCCGCGCAGAAGCGCCCCGGCGAGATCTCCGGCGGCATGAAGCAACGAGTGGGCATCGCACGAGCCCTGTCAATGGAGCCCAAGGTGCTGCTGATGGACGAGCCGTTCGGCGCGCTGGATGCGCTCACCCGCGCCAAGCTGCAGGACGAATTGCTGCAGATCGTCGCGAAGACCCAGAGCACCGTCGTGATGGTGACGCACGACGTGGACGAAGCCGTATTGCTGTCCGACCGGATCGTGATGCTGACCAACGGCCCGGCCGCGACCATCGGCGAAATCCTCGCCGTGCACCTGCCGCGGCCGCGCGACCGCGTCGAACTGGCCGAGGATTCCCGGTATGTGCACTACCGCAAGGCGGTGATCGATTTCCTCTATACGCGCCAGTCGCACGTGGAGAAGCTCGCCGCCTGATCCCCCTCCACGTTCCTGGCCATCGGCGATATCGACGCCCGGGACTACAACGGCATCGTGAGTTTTTCGGGGGTCCCACAACGGGCATGTGATGGTGTCGATGCCGCTGGGCTCGACGCGCTCACGCCCCCAGCAGGACCTCGACGCTGTGCTGGTAAGCCTGCGTCAGCTTGTCGAAGACTTCCAGCAGCTCCTCGCTCGCGGCCGCCAGCTTGACGCGTCCCGCGGGCAGCGCGACTTTGTCGACGGCCGTGCTCAGTTCGACCCATGCCTTCGCGCCGCGACCCAGCAGCTCGCGGATTTGGGGCGTGGACAAGGGAGCGGCGTTCAGGCAAGCGAGTCCCTGCTCGAAGGCGCCCGTGGCTTCAAGCAGCGCTGCACTGGCCTGCTTCCCGCCGTTGGCACCCAGCAGCGCGAGCTTCGCCACCCGTTGCGACAACATCCGCTGGCGGCCCGACACATTGATCACGCCGATCTGCACGCCAAAGCCGGAAGACTCGAGGGCTGTCACCAGCACATCGGACTGGGTCACCACTGCCTGCGCCAGTTGGTCCAGCTCGGCCAGTCCGCAGGAGTCGACCTTCAACTCGACGGCACGCCGCAGCCCAGCCCAGGCCTCGCGCGCGGCCAGGATCAGGTCGCCGAAAGTCGCCGCGGAGAGCGCGGCATCCAGCTCGGCCAGGTTCGCATCGCCTCGCTGCACCGACTCGCGCATCAGCAGAGCCGCAGCCGCCGTCTCGGTCTGGCTCGCGGCCAGCGCGTAGAGTTTGACCAGACGCTGCGACAACATGCGCTGCTGCCCGGCGCGATTGATCGCATCAGCCATCTTCGCGGCATCGACCACCTGACGCGAGAGCTGGCCGACGCGTTGGTTGCCCTGCATGGACGTCGTGCGCAGGATGTTGAAAGCCTCGTCCTCGGTCAATTGCTGTGAATGCATCAGGATGCCCTTGGCCTTGTCGATCCACTTGCGCTCGTCCAGCTTCTCGCGCATCGCTGCCATGGCCTGGACAACGTTCTGCGCATGTGCCTCGCGAGCCCGCGCCAGGTGCACCAGGGGCCGCAGGCGCAGGGGCGCATAGCCCTGCACCACCCAGGCGTGCACGCCGGCGTCCAGCGCCGCGTTCAGCATCTCCACGCTCGGGTCCTGGGTAAAAACCAGGACCGGCACCGACTGCTCGGCGAGCAGCTTGGCGACCGACTCGAGCAGCGCGGCACCCGCGCGCGGTGCCCAGCAGACCAGAACATCCGGCGCGGCGCGCAAGGTCTCGCGCACCAGATGGGCGCAGTCACCCGTGCCGCAAACGGCGAAGCCCGCGGATTCGAAGTCGGCGGCGAGGTCGGGAGCGTCGGAGCCGGGCGACTGCAAAAGGAGTACGGAAGTCACGAGGGTGTGTTTCGGGGGAACCGCAAGGATAGTCCACTGCCGTCGGTGCACAGCTGGCACGGTCCCTGCAAGGAGGGCTTGCCGGGTGCAACGCCGCACCCGGGCCGTGCATCGTACTGCCGGCCCGCGCACAAAGCCGTGTGCTGACCTGTACCCCATCAAGCGGTGGTTCCATTTTGGTGCCGCCCTGGTCCAGACACACGAATCGCGAGGAGTGCAACCATGAAGAAATCCAGACTGGTCATGATCGGCAACGGCATGGCCGGCGTGCGCGCGATCGAGGAGTTGCTCAAGGTCGCACCCGAGCTGTACGACATTTCGGTCTTTGGTGCCGAGCCGCACCCCAACTACAACCGAATCCTGCTGTCCCCCGTGCTCGCCGGCGAGCAGACGCTCGACGAGATCGTTCTGAACTCCTGGGAGTGGTACCAGGAGAACAACGTGCGGCTGCACGCCGGCAAGAAGGTTGTGCAGATCGACCGCGTGCGCCGCGTCGTTCGCGCAGAAGACGGCACGGAACAAGAGTACGACCGCCTTCTGCTGTGCACCGGCTCCAATCCCTTCATCCTCCCGGTGCCCGGCAAGGACCTGGAAGGCGTCATCGCCTATCGCGACATCGCTGACACCAACACGATGATCGACGCGGCGGTGAAGTACAAGAGGGCGGTGGTCATCGGTGGCGGCCTGCTGGGCCTCGAGGCCGCCAACGGCCTGATGAAGCGCGGCATGGACGTCACCGTGGTGCATGTCATGCCCTGGCTGATGGAGCGCCAGCTCGACGATGTGGCGGGCAAGCTGCTGCAGAAGTCGCTCGAGGAGCGCGGACTCAAGTTCCTGATCGGCGCGCAGACGCAGGAACTGCGCGGCAACGCGGAAGGCCGCGTCTCACAGGTCGCCTTCAAGGACGGCACCACGCTGGACACCGACCTGGTCGTCATGGCCGTGGGCATTCGCCCCAATACCGAGCTGGCCGAGCAGGCCGGCGTCTATTGCAACCGCGGCATCGTCGTGCACGACACGATGCAGACCGTGACCGACGCGCGCATCTATTCCGTCGGCGAGTGTGCGGCGCACCGCGGCATCGCCTATGGCCTGGTGGCGCCGCTTTTCGAGCAGGCCAAGGTGGCCGCAAACCATCTGGCACAGTTCGGCATCGGCCGATACACCGGGTCCCTCACCTCCACAAAGCTGAAAGTGACCGGGATCGACCTGTTTTCCGCCGGCGAGTTCATGGGCGGAGAGGGCACCGAGGAGATCGTGATGAGTGACCCTTTCGGTGGGGTCTACAAGAAACTCGTCATCAAGGGTGACAAGTTGATCGGCGCCTGCCTGTACGGCGACACGGTCGACGGCAGCTGGTATTTCAAGTTGCTGCGCGAAGGCCGCAGCGTCAACGACATCCGCGACAAGTTGATGTTCGGCGAGTCAAGCCTCGGGGATGTCGGGCATGAGGGCCACACCAAGGCGGCCAGCATGCCCGACCCCGCCGAAGTCTGCGGCTGCAATGGGGTCAACAAGGGCACGATCTGCAAGGCCATCAAGGAAAAGGGCCTGTTCACCATCGACGAAGTGCGCAAGCACACCAAGGCCAGCGCTTCATGCGGTTCGTGCACCGGCCTGGTGGAACAAATCCTGATGTTCACGGCCGGCGGCGACTACTCGGCCGCGCCAAAGAAGAAGGCAATGTGCGGCTGCACCGACCACAGCCACCAGGAAGTGCGTGAAGCGATCAAGTCGAACAAGTTCCTCGCCATCGCGGACACCATGAGCTTCATGGAGTGGCGCACGCCCAACGGCTGCGCCTCCTGCCGCCCCGCGATCAACTACTACCTGATCTCCACCTGGCCGAAAGAAGCCAGGGACGATCCGCAATCGCGCTACATCAACGAGCGCAGCCACGCCAACATCCAAAAGGACGGCACCTATTCCGTCATACCGCGCATGTGGGGTGGAGAGACAACGGCCGACGAGCTGAGGCGAATCGCGGACGCGGTCGACAAGTACAAGATCCCGACCGTCAAGGTGACCGGTGGCCAGCGGATCGACTTGCTGGGCGTGAAGAAGGAAGACCTGCCCAACGTGTGGAAGGACATCGGCATGCCCTCGGGCCACGCCTATGCCAAGGCCCTTCGCACGGTGAAGACCTGCGTCGGCAGCGAGTGGTGCCGCTTCGGCACGCAGGACTCCACGCAGATGGGCAAGGACCTCGAGCGCGCGTTGTGGCGCATGTATGCACCTCACAAGGTCAAGCTGGCGGTGTCGGGCTGCCCGCGCAACTGCGCCGAGGCCGGCATCAAGGACGTAGGCATCATCGGCGTCGACTCGGGCTGGGAGATGTACGTCGCCGTTGCCGGCGACG
>JBKJOM010000216.1:0-7693 GCA_046595775.1 Ramlibacter sp.
CGCTGCATGCCAAAGGCACTCCCGGCGGCTTCGCATTGGGCAACGCGACCGGCGACGGCCTGTGGACCAACTGGCTGATCTGGTCGCATGGCGGTCAGCTGGTGGACAAGAGCAGCAAGGTGGTGATCGACAGCCCCGAGACGCTGAAGGCGCTCGAGTACGGCAAGGAGCTCTACGCCACCTTCATCCCCGGCACGCTGTCGTGGCTGGACCCGAACAACAACAAGGCCTTCCTGGACAGCCAGATCAGCGTGACCAACAACGGCATCTCGATCTACGTCGCGGCGAAGAACTCCACCGATCCCAAGATCAAGGAGATGGCCAATGACATCCAGCACGCCGTGTACCCCATCGGACCGGTCGGCGTTTCGACAGAGTCGACGATTTTCTTCAACCAGATGATCATGAAGTACACGAAGTATCCGCAGGCGGCCAAGGAGTTCCTGCGCTTCATGATGGAACAGGAGCAGTTCGGGCCCTGGTTGACCGGCGCACAAGCCTACGTTGCCACTCCGCTCGACGGCTACTCCAAACTTCCGATCTGGACCTCCGACCCGAAGAACACGCCCTATCGCGACGCCGTAAAGAACATGCGGCCGGCAGGTTATGCCGGCAAGCTGGGGTACGCCTCGGCGGGCGCGGCGGCGGACTTCATCGTCATCAACATGGTGGCCGAGGCGATCAGCGGCAGCAAGACGCCAAAGGAAGCGATGGAGCGGGCGCAGAAGCGCGCAGAACGTTACTACAAGGTGTGATCGCCGGACACTTCGTGCCGGGATCACTCGCCGCGTTCGACACGTCATGCGGCCTTGCGGCGCATGACGGTCAACTTGGCGCGGCATCGCGTACGCGATGCCAACTCCTGATGCAATGAACTCCCTACTCGAACGATTCCAGAACAGCCGCAACGCCCTCGGCCTGGCATTCATGTTGCCGGCCGCGGTGCTGCTGCTGCTGTTCCTCACCTACCCGCTGGGTCTGGGTGTGTGGCTCGGGTTCACCGATGCCAAGATCGGCCGTGCGGGCGAGTGGGTGGGGCTGGAGAACTACCAGTTTCTGTGGGGCGACGACGTCACGCGCCTCGCGCTGTTCAACACGCTGTTCTACACGTTCGTCGCGAGCGTGCTCAAGTTCGTGCTGGGCTTGTGGCTGGCCATCCTGCTCAATCGCAACATCCGCTTCAAGACATTCTTTCGCGCCGTCATCCTGCTGCCCTACATCGTGCCGACGGCTTTGTCGGCGATTGCGTTCTGGTGGATCTACGACGCGCAGTTCTCGATCATCAGCTGGACGCTGATGAAGCTGGGCTGGATTGATCGCTACATCGATTTCCTGGGCGTGCCGTGGAATGCTCGCCTGTCCACGATCGCTGCCAACGTGTGGCGTGGCGTGCCCTTCGTCGCGATCACGCTGCTGGCCGGCCTGCAGACAATTTCGCCGAGCTACTACGAGGCCTCGGCCATCGACGGCGCCACGCCCTGGCAGCAGTTCTGGCATGTGACGCTGCCGCTGCTCACGCCGATCATCGCCGTGGTGATGACGTTCTCGGTGCTGTTCACCTTCACCGACTTCCAGTTGATCTACGTGCTCACGCGCGGCGGGCCGCTCAATTCGACGCACCTGATGGCGACGCTCTCGTTCCAGCGCGCGATCTCCGGCGGCGCCTTGGGGGAAGGCGCGGCCATCTCGATCGCGATGGTGCCCTTCCTGCTGGCGGCGATCATGTTCAGCTACTTCGGGCTGCAGAGGCGCGCGTGGCAACAAGGCGGAAAAGACTGATGGCCACCGACGACACCACGCTCAATCCTTCGGGCATGGACTTCCTGGAGACAGGCGCCAGCAAGTTCTTCAAGGTCTACCTGCCCTTGATCGTGTTCGTCTTCGTGTTGCTGTTCCCGTTTTACTGGATGGGGATCACGTCGTTCAAGCCGAACAACGAACTGCTTTCGCGCGAGGGCAATCCGTTCTGGGTGGTCTCGCCCACCCTCGCCCACTTCAACAAACTCATCTTCGAGACCAGTTACCCGCAATGGATGTGGAACACGCTGCTGGTGTCGGTGGTCTCCACCTTCTTCTCGCTCGCGGCTTCGGTCTTTGCCGCCTATGCGATCGAGCGTCTGCGTTTCAGCGGCGCCAAGCAGGTGGGCCTGGCGATCTTCCTGGCTTACTTGGTGCCGCCCTCAATCCTGTTCATCCCGCTCGCTTCGGTGGTGTTCCAACTTGGGCTGTTCGACAGCCGCCTGGCGCTGATCCTCACCTACCCCACCTTCCTGATCCCGTTCTGCACCTGGTTGCTGATGGGCTACTTCCGTTCGATCCCGCACGAGCTGGAAGAATGCGCCCTGATCGACGGCGCCACGCGCTGGCAGATCCTCACGCGCATCGTGCTGCCGCTGGCCGTGCCGGGCCTGATCAGCGCCGGCATCTTCGCCTTCACGCTATCGTGGAACGAGTTCATCTATGCCCTCACCTTCGTGAGCTCGAGCGAGATCAAGACGCTCCCGGTCGGTGTGGTCACCGAGCTGGTCGAGGGCGACGTGTACCACTGGGGCAGCCTGATGGCAGGCGCGTTGCTCGGCTCGCTGCCGGTGGCCTTCATTTACTCGTTCTTCGTCGAGTACTACGTATCGGGCATGACGGGATCGGTGAAGGAATAGCGCCGCAAGATGAGTTGCTCGACGGCCAAATGGTTTGTCCTGGAGCTCCCGATGTCGCAGAATGGGTGTCTCCCTACCCTCAAGGAACACCATGACAGTCGCAAAAGTGATCGAAGTCATCTCCCACAGCAAGGTCAGCTTCGACGATGCCATCAAGCAAGGCATCTCGCGCGCCTCTGAAACGGTCAATGGCATCACGAGCGCGTGGGTCAAGGACCAGAATGTCGAAGTCGCCAATGGCAAGGTGACAGGCTACAGCGTCAGCCTGAAGCTCACTTTCATCCTCAAGCCCGCATCGAAGGCCAAGGGCAAGTCCAAGGGCAAGTAGTCCCTCAGGCCCTGCACGGCCACGTCAGTGGAGACCCTCGCATGACATCGATCGCCAAGGGCGCTTTCACCGTGGAGGTGAAGCCCCAATCCGAACCCGATGACATCGGCGGGGTCAACGTGGCCCGCCTCTCGCTTGACAAGCGCTTTGAAGGCCAGCTCGCTGGCACCGGCAAGGGACAGATGCTCACCGCCGTGGGCGCGGTGAAGGGTTCCGCAGGCTATGTCGCCATCGAGCGCGTCTCCGGCACGCTTGCGGGACGCACCGGCAGCTTCGTCTTCCAGCACGTAGGCACGATGGACAAGGGCACCCAGCACCTGTCGATCAACGTGGTGCCGGACTCCGGAACCGACGGGCTGGCCGGGATTTCCGGCACGTTCCGCATCAACATCGTGGAAGGCAAGCATTTCTACGAGTTCGAATACACCTTGCCGTGAACAGACTCGAAACCATCGACCCAATCAAAGCCGATGTGGAAGGGCTGCCCGCTTGAGCACAGAACTCACGATGACAGAACCGGTTCGCGACGCTGGCGGCTTGCTCCATGACCTTGTGCTGCTGGATCTGGACGGCACGATCAGCGACCCGATTGTCGGCATTGGCCGATCGATCAACTACGCGCTCGCCCACTTCGGGCATCCCGAGCGCGAGCTGGAGGAGCTGTCCGCCTGCATAGGCCCGCCGCTGGACCATTCGTTCCGGGAACTCACGGGTATCGAGGCCGACGCGCAGATCGAGGCGCTCGTGATGAAGTACCGTGAGCGCTATGGCGATGTAGGCTACGCCGAGAACGTGATCTACCCCGGCATCGTCGAAGTGCTGGGTGCGCTCAGCGAGGCTGGTGTGCCGCTGGCGCTGTGCACTTCCAAGCGCGCCGATTTCGCAGAGCAGATCCTCAACCTGTTCGGCATCCGCCGGCACTTCCGCTTCGTGAGCGGCGGTGAGATCGGCTTGCCGAAGTGGAAGCAGATGGAGTGGCTCGTGTCACGCGGGCTGGTGACACCGGCGACCGTGATGGTGGGAGACAGGTCGTTCGATCTGATCGCTGCGCATCGGAACGGCATGCAGGCTGCAGGTGTGCTCTGGGGGCACGGCGCGCGCGAAGAACTCGAAGGCGAGCGGCCGCGTTACCTGTTTTCGTCACCGGCCGAACTGATTTGCTTCACGGAGCCCAGCTCTGCTATAAATCGCGCAGGTTGACCTTTGTCGCCTGGTTGGTGCTTCTGATGCTGCCCACCCGCGTGCTGGGACAGCGCAAGGAAGGAGTCTCATGAACAAGAAATTCGCCATTGCCTGGCTGGTCGTCTTCATCGTGTGGATGGCTGGCAGTTTTGCCGTGCACGGCGTGCTGCTGCATGACGATTACGCGAGGCTGCCCAACCTGTTCCGGCCCGAGTCCGACGCGCAGCAGTATTTTCCGCTCATGATTCTCGCGCACGTGATCCTCTCGGGTGCGTTCACCTGGATCTATGCGCGCGGCGCCGAGGCCAGGCCGTGGCTGGGACAAGGCTTGCGATTCGGGGTCGCCATCGTCCTGCTGACCATCGTGCCCACCTACATGATTTACTACGTGGTGCAACCGATGCCCGGCATGCACGTGGTCAAGCAGATCGTGTTCGACGGCATCCTGATGCTGGTGCTGGGCGCCGTCGTCTCATTTCTTTATCGCAGAGCGCCCGCGACAGCGACCGGCGCGCGCTGAACGGCGTGGACGCGCCGGCAGCCGCCGGACCTTCATGGCGAGAGGCGCTGGCACTCTTTCGCCGGCCCCAGCCCTTCACGCTGTCAATGGGGGTGTTGCTCCTCATCATTCCGCTGTACCTCATCATCGCCTGGGAGTGGGTGCCAGGACGCAGTTTGCATGCTCCTTCCACGGCGCTGGACGAGTGGATGCCGCTCGTCCCCGCGTGGTCGTTGGTGTACGGCTCGCTGTTCCTCGCTGCGTTCCTGCCGGTCTTCGTGTTGCACCATCGCGAACTGCTCGACCGCACAATCATCGCGTACCTGGTGTGCTGGCTGGTCGCGTACGCCTTTTTCATCGGCTACCCCACGGTGTGCCCGCGGCCGCAGGGCGTCGAAGGGGAAGGTTTTTCCGTTTGGGCGCTGCGCGCAATCTATGCGAGCGACCCGCGCTACAACTGCTTCCCGTCGTTGCACGTCGCGCAGTGCTTCGTGGCCGCGCTGGCGTGCGGCCGGGTCCACGCGGCGCTGGGCCGATGGCTGCTGGCCTGGGCCACGCTGGTTGCGCTGTCGACGTTGCTCACGAAGCAGCACTATGTGCTCGATGCAGTCGCGGGTGCCCTGCTGGCATCAGCAGCCTGGTGGCTGACCCTGAGAAAGTTTCCGCGCGAGTCGGTTCCGGCAAAACAACGGTTGCTGGCACCCCGCCTGGCAGGCGCGGCTTTCGCCGCTTATGGCCTCCTGCTGGCCGGGTTCTGGCTTCTCTTCATCACCTGACCCCCGCGGCATCTTCCTCGCCATCCCGGAGCCCGACATGCAACGCCGTCGCCTGGTCGCCATTCCTGCACTGGCCGCGCTGGGGCGGACTTGTTCGTTCCACAGCGGGCTGCTATAAACGGCCCGAATGAACCTCATCGCCGTTGAAATCAGGGCCCGCCTGGAGCAAGGATGAAGGAGAGCCTGGCCGCTCGCAGGATCGCGCTGACCCTCACATGGAGCCTGGCGTTGCTCGGCGCCGGGTGCGGTGGCGGTGGTGGAGGCGGCCCGGGCGAATCCGCCGCCGCCCCGGCGCCAGTTGCGGCTGGAACTCCTCCGAGCTCACCCGCGCCCGCACCTTCGCCTCCAGCACCCGCACCCGCACCTTCACCCTCGCCTGCGGCGCCAGCGCCAGCGCCAGCGCCGGCACCCTCACCTCCAGCGCCCTCGCCCTCGCCCTCGCCCTCGCCCTCGCCCTCGCCCTCGCCCTCGCCCTCGCCCTCACCTCCAGCGCCAGCGCCAGCGCCCTCGCCAGCCATCGCGCCAGCACCGACCGAGATTGCGTTTTCCGCGCCACAGGGGCCTCAGCTTGCGGTCTACAAGTCGATGGGCGGCAGGCAATGCGAGGGTGGCGGCACGACATTGGTGGGACTGGCCACGCAGCTCACTTCATCCGGCGTGCCCGTCACTGCGGCAAACTGCGGCAGCACCGGACTGCTGTATATCGCAGTGTGCGGGGCACCCAATGGCTGGATCGGCATCTTCGATGTGCCCGAATCGCAGGCTGCGGCAGCTGCAGCGCAGGGCTTTGCGCCCTTGTCGCAGTTGCCGCTGGCCTCCAGGTTTCCTTGTCCCCCGGCCTGACACCTCGGGACAGAAGGCAGAATTCGGACAGCAGGAGGCAGAGGTCGCAAAGGATTCGCAGAGGACGCCAAAAAAGAAGCCCCGCAGTGCGGGGCTCTTTTTTTCGGGGTAACTCGCTCAGAGCTTCTGCGCTTGCATGAAGCGGTCGAACGTAGCCTCGGTGAAGCGGAACCACAGGTTCTGGTCGGCGCGGAACTTGGTGAAGTCCGCGTAGATCTTCTTCCAGTTCTCGTTCTTGGCGTTGAGCTCGTCGTAGACTTCCATCGCAGCCTTGAAGGCGGCGTTCATCACGTCCGCCGGGAACGGACGCAGCTTGGTACCCGTTCCCACGAGCTGCTTGAGCGCGCCGGGGTTCAGGGCGTCGTACTTGGCCTGCATGTGCACGTGGGCGTGCGATGCGGCAGCCTGCACGATCGCCTTGTTTTCCGCGGACAGCGCGTCGTAGGCCTTCTGGTTGATGAAGAAGTCCAGCTGCGGGCCACCTTCCCACCAGCCGGGGTAGTAGTAGTACGGCGCGACCTTGTTGAAGCCGAGCTTCTGGTCGTCGTACGGACCCACCCACTCGGCGGCGTCGATGGTGCCCTTCTCGAGCGCCTGGTAGATTTCGCCACCGGGAATGTTCTGCGGGATCACGCCGATGCGTTCCACCACGCGACCGGCAAAGCCGCCGGTGCGGAACTTCAGGCCCTTCAGGTCCTTGACCGACTTGATTTCCTTGCGGTACCAGCCGCCCATCTGCGCGCCGGTGTTGCCACCGGGGAAGTTGATGAAGTTGTACTTGGCGTAGAACTCGCGCATCAGCTTCATGCCGTTGCCTTCGTACATCCACGCGGTCATCTGGCGGCTGTTCAGGCCGAAGGGGATGGCGCAGCCCAGGCCAAAGCACTCGTCCTTGCCGAAGAAGTAGTACGGCGCGGTGTGCGCGCACTCGACGGTACCTTGCTGCACGCCGTCCACCACGCCGAAGGCGGGCATCAGTTCGCCGGCCGCGTGCACCGAGATCTCGAACTTGCCGCCCGACATGGCCTTGACCGAACTCGCGAAGATTTCGGCGGTCTTGTAAATCGTGTCCAACGACTTCGGGAAACTCGACGCCAGGCGCCAGCGAATGGCAGCTTGTGCGTGGACGGCGGGGGCTATGCCCGCAGCCAGCACGCCGGCGATGCCGGCATTCTTAATAAGTGAACGACGATCCATGAAGGCTCCTCTGAGTGAATAAGGCGGGACAGAGATTTGCGTCAACAAAGTGTCGACGCCATCTTGCCGCTCATTCTAGGAAGCCGCCCACTTAGGTATTCAGGGGTTTTCCCTTGAGCAAGCTTTCGTTTCGTGGCGGCTGTCAGTAAAGTTTCAGGAACCGAAAGTGCCCATCGCGGCCTGCTGGTCAGACCACAACTTTCAATGCCGG
>JBKJOM010000308.1:0-4327 GCA_046595775.1 Ramlibacter sp.
GTCTCGCAAACCTGCATCAGGGCTGCACCGGTGGTTTCAGCGCCTGCAGGCGAGCGCGCCCTGCGGGGGTCAGGCGGTACTGCTGCAGGCGGCTGTTGGGCTTGTCGGGCACGGTCATCTCGATGAGGCCCTGTGCCAGCGCGGGCAGCAGGTAGGCATCGGCGAAGTGCTTGCGGTCACGCAGCTGGAGTGCGGCCATCAGTCCCTGCCGGGCCTGCTCGCCGTTCAAGGCCAGCAGCAGGGCTTGCACCTGCGGGGTGACTTGGGGGGTGACTTGCGGGGTGACTTGGGGGGTGACACCCCGCACCACCTGCAGATACACCTCGTCGAATGCAAACGTCATCCACATGCCGCCAGCCTCCAGCCGCAGCTGCGGCTCGGGCGCGCCGCCCAGCCGGCAGGCGTTGAAGATGCGCTCGATGCCCCGGCCCCAGGCCTCGATCTCGCCCGCGCGAAAGAAGGCATTGGCCACATCGGGGTTGTGCGGTTGCGAGCTGTGTGGCTGCAGCAGCGTTTCAGCAGACCAGCCTTCGGGCAGCACGGCCGGGTTCCACAGCACCAGCTTGTCGTCGTACACGCGAATCTGTACCGGAGCCGCGACCATGTAGTCGCGGTGCACCAGCGCATTCAGCACCGCCTCGCGCAGCGCTTCACGCGGCACCGGGAAGCGCTCCACACGCACGATGTCCTGGTAGCTGACTGCAGCCTTCAGGTACTTGGTCAGCAGCAGGTCCAGCGTCTGGCGCACCTGGGTGAACAGGTCGCCGTTGACTTCATCGTGGTAGACCAGTTCGGCAGCCTCACGGAAGGAGCCGATCTTCACGAAGGCGCCGCCCACATGGCGCAGCGGGTCCAGGTGAAACAGCAGCACCGCTGCGCGTTTGAGGTAACCGCTTTCGGTCAGGCGCAGCTTGTCCAGCAGCCCGGCGTTGGGCTCGGCCAGCGCCGCGTCGTCCAGCCTGCCGCTGCGCGTGGCCAGCGCGCGGAACTGCGCGAAGGCCGCCGGTGAGAGGTCGGCCACCGTCACGCCCGGCAGCGGTGCACCGTCCCAGGTGCGGCCATAGCGGCGCAGCAGAAAGTGGTCTAGCGCCGCACCCTTCAGCTCCTGCAAGGTGCTGCCGCTGCGCTGGTAGTAGTGGCCGCGGTAGCTGATGGGCGTGGGGTAGGCGGGGGTCACCAGTTCCAGCACGTCCAGCCCGTCCACCTGCCGCAGGTTCACCTGCACCACCACGCCCAACAGGTCACGCACCTTGTTGGGCAGGTCTTCCAGCAGCTTGCGCGCATCCGGCACGCCCACGGCGTGACCTTCGTCGTCACGGCCGATCACCAGCGTGCCGCCTTCGGCATTGGCAAAGGCGCACACCCATTTCAGGTGCTCGTCGCGCCAGGCGGCCTTCCATTCGAGCTGCTGGTGTTCGGCGCTCATACCAGGCGGGTTCTGCCGGTCAGCAGCTCTTGCATCATCCCCTGCTTGAGCGCGCGGGTCTTGTCGCGGCGGGCTTGGAGGGCGGTGAGTTCGGCATCCATGTCGGAGAGGATGGTGGCGATGGCGGTTTGTTCCGGGTATGGCGGAACCAGGAAGTCCCGTTCTGCTAGGAATTTGAAGTGCCGGTTGTATCCGGTAGGTGCGATGCCTCGGTACTGGAGTTGAAAAGCATGGAATAGCGTGCTTTGGCCGTCTCGACCTCGAAGAACCTGTGTTCCGTCAGCACCAACTAGAAAATCGAAGTATATGAACTTGACTATGCAAGTGTGATCTCCGAAAACGATGACGCCCCCGTCAGGACACCGGAAGCGCCTGTCAGTCTCATCGGAAAATCCAACAATGGCGGCTTTGCCTTGATCCACAACTGGAAACGCTCCAGATGTTAGGTAGTTTGCTGTCTGGATCTGACAGGCCTTTGCGTTGAGGCGTACGAGTACATCGTCGAATCGCTTCACCTCCCACTCGCCCTGAAACCCCGGAAGGCGGGTCTGGCCAGTGAGCAGTTGCTGCATGGCAGCCTGCTTGACGTCGCGCTTCTTGGCGATGAGGCGGTCCAGCCCGGCCAGCAGCGCGTCGATGTCGCCGAGCGCGGTGGCGATAGCTCGTTGCTCGTCAAAGCCCGGTATAGCGATGCGGATGCGCCGCAAGTCAGCGAGCGTAATCTCGCGAAACGTAGTTCCCTTTGCTTCGACTTCAGCCTGCCTCACTAGGCGCGAACTACGCATTGCCCACAGTAGATAGTCGCTGGCGACACCGTTTCCTGGCGAAAGCCTTGCCGTCCCCTGGGTTAAGTTCGCTCCAGCAACAGACGCGCTCACTTTGCGAACTTCGCCCAGCTTTCCACGCAGCGCGTAGATCAGGTCGCCCTCCAATACCGTCGAGCGTGCGAAGCGGGCAGCAATGGCCGGGATGGTACGAAGCATCCCATCAACATCGAGTTCAGGCTCGCCCATATCGGAGACTCGAACGTACGGGATACCATTTGGTGCGTGCGGGCCGCACTGAACGATTCCATATGTAATTGGCTCACCACACGCAGACTGGAGGCTTGATACGGCCCAGTCCTCGGGAATAAGGCCGACGTCTGTTTGCTTGTAGCCGGTCCTCACCAAGTACTTCGCTGAAGGCTCGCGCATTTGTGCAACGCCCCGTTGCACTATTTCCGTACCACCGTCGCTGCGCGCTTGGCCACTCATTCCCCAGCCCCAAACGCTAATTGGTGAGCAGGCTTCTGACTTATCGCCATGCCACCCCCATACGCTTCAAATGCTGTTCCACACGGGTGGCCAGTGTCGCCACCTCGTCGGTGAGCTGCGGCAGCGGCGTTGCATAACGCTCAGCCAGCTCGCGGATGCGCCCGGTCAGTGTATGCGAGACCCGGTCCAGCTCGCCCTGCACGCTGGCCGCGAATGCCGCCATCCACTTGTCGTCGATCACCAGCGATTGGATCTCGTCTGGCTTCAGCTTCGGGTACTTCTCGTAGGCCCGCGTGTCGAGTTCAGCCTCGGCATCGCGAACCTGCTTCTTCAAGGCCGCCACGCGGGTTCCCAAGTCCAGCCACTGTTTCAGCAGCTTCAATTCGTCCGCACCATCGCGATCACCGCCCACCTCGCGAATGCGATCCTTCACGGCCGCAGCGGTGATGCTGTCGTAGTCCGCAAAGATGCCCTCGTCGCCGCCTTGCTCTTCTTCCAACTCCGTCTGGCTGGCCGCAACGGCATCCATCTCGGTTTGCAGCGCATCGATCGCCGCCTGCTGCGCCGCGAAGTAGCGGGCCACGATCAAGGGCTCGGGAATCAGCTCGCAGGTCCAGCCGCGGTCCTTGGTCTTGCCCTTCTTGTCGGTCTCAAGGATGCGGCTGGTCTTGGCCACCCAGCCGTCGGCGGCGATCAGGTAAGCGTCGTCCTGCATCGTCTGCGCCCAGTAGTCCATCAGGTGCTGGTACACGTCGTAGGCGTCGATCAGTGGCACAGATGCAAAGGCAGCCAGCAGCTCTTCGGCCAGCGTGACGATGAGCGCTTTAGGATGGTCGCCAGTGCCAAAGGCCAGTAGCCGCTCCGTGGCAGACGCGCGCCAGCTATCGAAGCACTTGGTGGCCCTCTGGTTGAAGGCCTTGAATTCAGTATGGCCCAGGATCGCGGGCTTGAGTTCGGGCAGAGGAAGCTTCAGCGTGACATAGCCCGTGCGGCCCGCCGATTCGAAGAAGCCCCGGCGCACGCCCGGCAGTACCTGCCAGTAAGCCGCCAGCGGGCTGGCCGGGTCGTCCAGGTCACGCTGCGGAATGCCGCCACGCAGGTGAGCGGTGATGTCATGCAGGTCTTCGGGCTCGCTGCTGTCGATGTAGCGCGGCAGGTTCAGGTTGTAGTCGTTCTTGGCATCGGCAATTTCAGCCAATGGCACCTGGCGTGCGTAACGCGGCACTTCGACCTGCTTGGTGAAGATGTCGACGATGCGGTGGATGTCTTGCTCGCGCAGGCGGTTCTTGTTGCCGTCCTTGAGGTAGCCCTTGCTGGCGTCGACCATCATCACGCCCTTGCGCGCGGCGGCGTTCTCTTTGTCCAGCACCAAGATGCAAGCCGGGATGCCGGTGCCATAGAACAGATTGGCCGGCAAGCCGATGATGCCTTTCAAGATGCCGCTGGTGACCAGCTGCTTGCGGATCGCGCCTTCAGCATTGCCGCGGAACAGCACGCCGTGCGGCAGAATGCAGGCGCCTTTGCCCGCCCTCTTCATCGAGCGGATGATGTGCAGCAGGTAGGCGTAGTCGCCCTGCTTGCCGGGCGGCTCGCCCCAGGTAAAGCGCTGGTGGGTGATGGCCTCGGTCGTCATGCCCGTGCCCCA
>JBKJOM010000313.1:0-15431 GCA_046595775.1 Ramlibacter sp.
TCGCTCCAATAATTAATCTGTTGAATCCGTGCGTCCGCGCGATCAGACCGCTGCGGCCCCGGCCACGATTTCCGAAAGTTCTTTCGTAATCGCTGCCTGGCGCGTCTTGTTGTAAACCAGCTTGAGCTCGGCAATCACGTTGCCGGCATTGTCGGTGGCTGCCTTCATCGCGACCATGCGCGCCGATTGCTCGGATGCCATGTTCTCGGCAACCGCCTGGTAAACCAGTGCCTCCACGTAGCGCAACAGCAAATCGTCGATGACGGTTTGTGCGTCGGGCTCGTAGATGTAGTCCCAGCCGTGCTCGCCAAGACGGTCATCGACGACCTCCTGCTGCGCTATGTCGAGGCGCTGGTCTACCAGGCGGTGGCCGAGAACATGGCATCCGAGCAATCGGCGCGCATGGTGGCCATGAAGGCTGCGACCGACAACGCCGGCAGCCTCATCAGCGAACTCAAGCTGGTCTACAACAAGACGCGCCAGGCCGCGATCACGAAAGAGCTTTCGGAGATCGTGTCCGGGGCCGCAGCCGTCTAGGCACCGTTTAATTTTTGGAGCAACACAAATGGCTCAGGCGAACTCACAAGTGAACGCAAGCGTTCAGGGCAAGATTGTTCAATGCATCGGCGCCGTCGTCGACGTCGAATTCCCGCGCGACGCGATGCCCAAGGTGTACGACGCGCTCAAGATGGAAGGCACGGCGCTCACGCTGGAAGTGCAGCAGCAGCTGGGCGACGGCGTGGTCCGCACCATCGCGCTCGGCTCCTCCGACGGCCTGCGCCGCGGCTCGATGGTCTACAACACCGGCTCACCCATCACGGTCCCGGTGGGCAAGGCCACGCTGGGCCGCATCATGGACGTGTTGGGCAACCCGATCGACGAGCGCGGCCCCGTGGACCAGACGCTCACTGCGCAAATCCACCGCAAGGCCCCCGCATATGACGAGCTGTCGCCTTCGCAGGAACTGCTGGAAACCGGCATCAAGGTGATCGACCTGATCTGCCCGTTCGCCAAGGGCGGCAAGGTCGGCCTGTTCGGTGGCGCCGGCGTCGGCAAGACCGTGAACATGATGGAACTGATCAACAACATCGCCAAGGCCCACTCCGGCCTGTCGGTGTTCGCCGGCGTCGGTGAACGCACCCGCGAAGGCAACGACTTCTATCACGAGATGGCCGACTCGGGCGTGGTGAAGCTAGACAACCTGAGCGAGTCGAAAGTGGCCATGGTGTACGGCCAGATGAACGAGCCCCCGGGTAACCGCCTGCGCGTTGCGCTGACGGGCCTGACGATCGCCGAATCCTTCCGCGATGAAGGCCGGGACGTGCTGTTCTTCGTGGACAACATCTACCGCTACACGCTGGCCGGCACCGAAGTGTCCGCGCTGCTGGGCCGCATGCCGTCCGCCGTGGGCTACCAGCCGACGCTGGCCGAAGAAATGGGCCGCCTGCAGGAGCGCATCACCTCCACCAAGGTCGGCTCGATCACCTCGATCCAGGCTGTGTACGTCCCTGCGGACGACTTGACCGACCCGTCGCCTGCCACCACCTTCGCCCACCTGGACGCCACCGTGGTGCTGTCGCGTGACATCGCTTCGCTGGGCATCTACCCCGCCGTGGACCCGTTGGACTCCAACAGCCGCCAGGTCGACCCGAACGTCGTTGGCGAAGACCACTACAACACGACGCGCGCAGTGCAGCAGACGCTGCAGCGCTACAAGGAACTGCGCGACATCATCGCGATCCTGGGCATGGACGAGCTCTCGCCCGAAGACAAGCTGGCCGTGGCCCGCGCCCGCAAGATCCAGCGTTTCCTGTCGCAGCCTTTCCACGTGGCCGAAGTGTTCACCGGCTCGCCTGGCAAGTACGTGCCTCTGTCGGAAACCATCCGTGGCTTCAAGATGATCGTGGCCGGCGAATGCGACCATTTGCCCGAGCAGGCGTTCTACATGGTCGGCACCATCGACGAAGCCTTCGAGAAGGCCAAGAAGCTGGCGGCTGCCTAAGCCAGGCCGGACAGCATGGTCGATACCACCCACACCATCCACGTCGACGTGGTAAGCGCCGAGGAGTTGATCTTCTCCGGCGAGGCGAGCTTCGTTGCACTGCCCGGCGAGGCCGGCGAGCTGGGAATCTACCCGCGCCACACACCTCTGATCACGCGCGTGAAGCCCGGTTCGGTGCGCATCCAGAAGTCCGACGGCTCCGAAGAGTTCGTGTTCGTCGCCGGTGGCATCCTCGAAGTGCAACCGAACCGCGTCACGGTGCTCACCGATACGGCGATCCGCGGCAAGGACCTGGACGAAGAGAAGGCCAACGCCGCGCGTGCTGCGGCTGAAGAGGCCCTGCGCAACGCCAAGGACGACATCGACATCGCTCGCGCTCAATCCGAACTGGCAATCGCCGCCGCCGAGATGGCTGCGCTGCGCAGGTTCCTGCGGAAGAAATGATTTGACGAAATAAGAACGCGCTATAAAAACCAGCGCTCTAGCCCCGCTTAGGCGGGGCTTTTTTATGGACGCCCCACGGGCGGCAACTCCCTATCCTTGGCGCCAGTACAGGTAAGTCCAGGCCGTCGAAAATCCACACTTCGCATACAGCTGCTGCGCCGGCGTGTTGGCCTTCTCCACCTGCAGCATCATGTTGTCATAGCCTTCGCCGCGCGCGAGCTGAGCCAGATGCGCCAACACACGGGTGGCAAGCCCGCGACTGCGATGCGTAACGGCTGTCCGCATGCCGTGCACGCTGGCCCAGCTGTGTCCCACCGCGAGCACGCCCGCGGCAACGACACTGCCGCCTTCACGGATGCTGGCAAAGCGCGAACCCGCAGCTCGACGCAGGGTACGCACCCTGCTCGCACCATCGACTGGATCAAATCCTTCGCCGAGGAAGACCGCACACCATGCGTCGTCCGGCTCGCAATCGACCTGTACATCAGCGACGCCACTGGCGCGCGCAACATCGGCAGTGCGCGCTACCTGCACTTGCGTCGGCTGCTCCGCCCGCAAACATTGCTGCGCCAACGCATCGTGCAAGTGCGCCATGCCGGGAACGTCGGGAAGACGAAACATCGGCGGCAGAGCGCGTGCGCGGTAACGCTTGCAGATCGCGGCGATGTCGTTCGCATCGAGGCGGTCGTGGCGCAGCGGCGCGGCGCTCTTGGCGCGGCTCACCGTTACGTCGTCATACGCGATGATCCAACCATCGCACTCCTCGACCACCGGCGGCGCAACGGCCGCGACGATGGCCCGCTCGATCGACTCGACGTTGACGGCGCCTGCCCGCTCAGGCATGGATCTGCAGCGGCAGGAAAGCTTTCACCAGGTCGTCCAGCGCCTTGAGCTGCGTGAGGAAAGGCTCGAGCTGGTCGAGTGGCAAGGCGCTAGGCCCGTCGCACTTCGCCTGCGCGGGATCGGGGTGTGCTTCCAGAAAAAGCCCCGCCAGACCCAGCGCCATGCCGGCACGCGCGAGTTCGGCCACCTGCTCGCGCCGACCGCCGGAAGCTGCGGCACCGGCCTCGCGCTGCTGCAGCGCATGCGTCACGTCGAAGATGACCGGCAGCCCGCCCGTGACCTTCTTCATCACCGAGAAGCCCAACATGTCGACCACCAGGTTGTCGTAGCCGAAGCAAGTGCCGCGGTCGCACAGGATCAACTGGTCGTTACCGGCTTCCCTGAACTTCTCGACGATGTTGAGCACCTGCGACGGGCTCAGGAACTGCGGCTTCTTGATGTTGATCACGCGGCCGGTCTTGGCGAGTGCCACCACCAGGTCAGTCTGGCGCGCGAGGAAGGCAGGCAGTTGCAAAACGTCTGCGACTTGCGCCACCGGTTGCGCCTGATGCGGTTCGTGCACGTCGGTGATCACCGGCACACCAAACTCGGCCTTCACTTCCTGCAGGATCTTCAGCCCCTCGTCCAGGCCCGGCCCGCGATACGAGTGGATCGAGGAGCGGTTGGCCTTGTCGAAACTGCCCTTGAAGACATACGGGATGCCGAGCTTGGTCGTAACGCGCACGTACTCTTGCGCGCAGCGCAGCGCGAGCTCGCGCGACTCAAGCACGTTGACGCCGCCGAACAGCACGAACCTGCCCCGGTTGTCGACCGAGATGCCCGGGCCGATGGCGACGGCGATAGAGGGTGTTTCCATGAAGACGACATGTTATCGGGAACGCGGCGGGGCAGTCCGGCGCCGCATCATCAACCCAGGACAGGTTCGTCCGGCAACTCGTTGGGGTTGACCTCGCCCGGTGCGAGGGGGAAGTGCTCGACCAGCAGCGCTGACACCTCTTCCAGTGCCTGCGTGAGCCCGTCCTCGAAGCGCTTCGCCTTGAAGGCATCGCGCATACGTTCGACAATCCGCTGCCACTCGCCGGCGTCGACACGGCTGGCCAGCCCCCGGTCGGCCACGATCTCGATGGCCCGCTCGGCGAGCAACAAATAGATCAGCACGCCGTTGTTGTTTGCGGTGTCCCACACGCGCAGCTTGCCGAACATGGCGACCGCGCGCTCGCGCGGCGTCGCCTCGCGCACGAGGTAACTGGTGGGCAGGCCCGCTTCGACGTAGATGCGCACTTCGCCGCTGTGCCGCCGCTCGCTGGCGCCGACACGCTGCGCCAGGCGCGCGAGCATGTCCTGCGGGATCGCGCGGCGCGTGTCCGCATCATCGAACCAGCGATGCTTGACGAGGCGCGCGGCGATGCCGGACCAGTTGCGTGCCATCACCAGTCTCCCGAGGCGCCGCCGCCCCCGAAATCGCCGCCACCGCCGGAGCCGCCCCAGCCGCCGCCGCCCCCAAAACCGCCGCCGCCACCACCACCGAATCCGCCACCGCCGATCCATGGAACGCCCATGCCGGCGCGGCGCGATGCCGTGCCGCCAATGCCGCCGGTGAGCAGCGAGAACACCAGCGCGATGAACGAGGCAATGCCCGCCACGACGATGCTCGACGTGATGAAGAGGGCGATCGCGCCGACGCCGGCGCCGGTGAAGAAGGAACCGATCTTGCGGCCGAACATGCCGCGCAGGACGCCGCCCACCACAGGTACCCCGATGAACAGGAAGATCGCCAGGTCCATCCAGTCGAAGCCGCCGCCGGAAGATTTCTGCGCGCTGCGCTCCTTGGGCTGCAGTGGCGCGGGCAGGGCCTCGCCGTTGATGCGCGCGATCAGGCGGTCGGCGCCCGCCTGCAAGCCGCCGGCATAGTCCTCGTTACGGAATGCCGGGCGGATCGCCTCGTCGATGATCTGTTTGGCCGCCAAATCGGGGATCGCGCCTTCCAGCGACTTGGCCACCTCGATGCGGATCTTGCGATCGTTCTTCGCGACGACGATGAGCACGCCGTCACCGATGCCCTTGCGGCCGATCTTCCACGCGTTGCCCACGCGGTTGGCGAAACTCGCGTCGTCCTCGGGCTGCGTGGTGGGCACGATCAGCACCGCGATCTGCGTGCCCTTGGCCTTCTCGAAGGCTATCAATTTGTCTTCGAGTCCCTTGGCCGCGATCGGGTCCAGCACGCTCGCCTGGTCGACAACGTGGGCGGTAAGCGGCGGGATCGGCAGGACACCCTGCGCGAAGGCGCACGAAGCCATGAAGAGCAGCAACCAGGCCAGCAAGCGCTTCATGCGTCTTCGTGGGCTACCGCGGAACCCAGCCGCTTCGGAGTTGGGACATTTACTTCTTTGGCGCGCTGAAATCCACTGGCGGCGGCTTGGAGATCTGGGCCTCGTTCTCCACCGTGAACACGGCCTTGGGCTTGTAGCCGAACACCATCGCGGTGAGATTGGTCGGGAAGCTGCGTGAGAGCACGTTGTACTCCTGCACCGCCTGGATCGAGCGGTTGCGGGCCACGGTGATGCGGTTCTCGGTGCCTTCCAGCTGCACGCGCAGGTCGCGGAAGGACTGGTTGGCTTTCAGGTCAGGATAGCGCTCCGACACCACCAGCAGGCGGCTGAGCGCGCTGGAGAGTTCGCCCTGCGCGGCCTGGAATTTCTGCATCGCGGCCGGGTCGTTCAGCGTCTCCGGAGTGACCTGCACCGACGTGGCCTTCGCGCGGGCCTCGATCACCTTGGTGAGCGTGTCCTGCTCGAAGCTGGCCTCGCCCTTCACGGTGGCCACCAGGTTGGGCACCAGGTCAGCGCGGCGCTGGTACTGGTTGAGCACCTCGCTCCAGGCCGACTTGGTCGACTCGTCGAGCTTCTGGAAATCGTTGTAGCCGCAGCCCGAGAGGGCCAGCGCGGCGGCGAGGATGAGGAGCCAGCGTTTCATTGCTTCTTTCCTTTGGGCAGGGTGGCGAACGGTAGCATAGATGGATGCGCGCACAGCCGTTTCAAGAGCTCTCGTCACCTCCATGATTCCCGGAGGCGGGGCAGCGCCTTTCCGGCAGAATCGAGGCACTCATTCCATCGCCATGCGCAAGAAAAGCAAGCTCCAGGCCGCAAGCCTTGACGGCGATGCCGACGAAGTCGAGGCGTCGTTCTACGACGCATTGCAGACCGGCGACATCGACAAGCTGATGGCCTGCTGGGCCGACGAGGACGAGATCGTCTGCATTCATCCCGGCGGCCCGCGTGTCGTAGGCGCGGTCGCCATCCGTGCCACCTTCGAGGCGATGTTCAGCAACGGCGTCATCCGCGCGTGGCCGCAGGAAGCGCGCAAGACCCAGGCCGTGGGCTGCGCCGTGCACAACGTGCTTGAGCGCGTCGAAGTGCTCGGCCCCGAGGGCCCGGCGCAGGCCTGGGTGATCGCGACCAACGTCTACCACCGCACGGCGCAGGGCTGGCGCATGGTGGCGCATCACGCCAGCCCGGGTACCAGCAGCGAGATCCAGGAAGTGTCTGGCACGCCGCAGATCCTTCATTGAAAAGCATCCTGTATTGAACACCTATACGGCCCCGTGGTGGTTGCCCGGTGGCAACCTGCAGACGATCTGGCCCGCGCTGTATGCGCGCCGCGTGTTCGGCCACCACCCGCAGTTCCGGCGCGAGCGCTGGGATGCGCCGGATGGGGACTTCATCGATGTGGATTTCCTGGTCGCAGCGGCAACGAGCGGCACGCTGCTCGTTCTCTTCCATGGCCTCGAAGGATCCTCCAGCAGCCACTACGCCGAAGCTTTCGCGGACTTCTGCGTGGAGCGTGGCGCGGCCTTCGTCATCCCGCACTTTCGAGGATGCGGCGGCGAACTCAATCACGGCCCGCGCGCGTATCACTCGGGCGATCACGAGGAGATCGGCTGGGTGTTGCGGCGATTGAAACGCGAGCACAACGGCCCAATGGTCGCGGTCGGCGTTTCACTCGGGGGCAATGCGCTGATGCGTTGGGCGGGTGAGGCGGGCGAAGCCGCGCGCGAGGTTGTGGAAACTGTGGCATCCGTGAGCTCGCCGCTCGACCTCGCGGCCGGTGCGATGGCGATCGGCCGGGGCTTCAACCGCCTCTCGTACACCCCCATGTTCCTGCGCACCATGAAGCCCAAGGCGCTGCAAAAGCTCGACCAGCATCCCGGCCTGTTCGACCGTGAGCGCCTGATGGCCGCGCGCAACCTCTACCAATTCGACGACATCTTCACCGCGCCGCTACACGGATTTCGCAATGCCGACGATTACTACGCGCGCGCTTCCGCGAAGCCGCATCTGCATCGCATCCGCATCCCTGCGCTGGCATTGAATGCGCGCAACGATCCGTTCGTGCCCGCGGCGAGCCTGCCCCGCACGGATGAAGTGGGTGAGTTCGTGACGCTGTGGCAGCCGCGTGACGGTGGTCATGTCGGCTTTCCGGATGGCAGCGTGCCGGGGCACGTGCGGCGGATGCCCGATGAGGTGGGCGGGTGGCTGCTGGCGCGGCTAGAACCGCGTCCCCGCTGACACCCGCATCATGTCCTGCGACGTGAAGTTCACCTTCGGGTCCCACGCCACCCGAACGAAGAAGCGTGGCCAGTCGTAGCCCGCGCTGAAGCCCACGCGGCGAATCGGCACGCCGTCGACCAGGCCGCGCTTGGCCAGCACGTCGAGCACCAGTCGGTTGGAGCCCAGCGGCAGCCGGTACTGCAGGTGCAGGTGCCGCTGATCGGAGTTCTCGCGGTTGTCGTGCACCAGCAGCAGCGAGAGCGAGTGCTTGTCGCTCCAGCGGTAGCCGCCCGCCAGCGTCCAGGCATCGTTGGGGTCGAAGTTCAGGTTGGCATACGGCCGCAGGTTGGTGCGGCCCAGGCCCGCGCCGACGAACCAGCTGTCGCCGGTCTCGGCGTAGATGCTGCCGCCCCAGAATCCGCCCGAGGCAGCTTGCACCGAGGGCTGCACACGCACCGGCCCCAGCGTGAAGGTGCGGTCCCAGCCGGCACGCGTCTGCGTCATGCCGCCCTGTGGCCAGCGGAACCAGCCGACCCACGTGTTGCCGTCATCGGAGCTGTGGCGCAGGTTGATGTCGAGCGCATCGCTGGCGGGCAGCCCACCGCCGCTGAAGTGATAGATGCCCGATGTGAGCTTGAACGCAGGCGCATCGTCGGCACGCGCGGTGACGGCGGCCAGCAGCGCCAGGCCCAGTACCCCTGCGTGGACGCATTGCTTCATGGCGTCACCGCCGCTGCCGCCGTGGTTCCAGACGGCGGCCAGGCCACGTCGGCGGCCAGCCGCTGCTTGCCGATGGGCGTGGTGGCCTGGCCCTTCTTCACCAGTGCCATGTCTTCCTCGCTCGGGTACAGGCCCTTGAGGTAATAGTCGAAGGCGCGGCGCGCGATGGGCGCGGCGTTCTGCCCGCCGAAGCCCGCGTTTTCCACCACCATGGCGATGGCGATCGTCGGGTTTTCCGCCGGCGCATAGGCGATGAAGAGCGCATGGTCGCGGTGCCGCTCGTCGGCCTGCACCGCGTTGGTCTTGGCGTTCTGCGCGATCGTGACCACCTGCGCAGTGCCGGTCTTGCCGCCGCTGGTGAAGGGGGCGCCTGCGAAGGCGCGTGCCGATGTGCCTTCGGCGTTCACGCCCACCAGCGCGTTGCGGATGATGGCGATGTTCTCGGGCTTTGCGATGCGCTCGCCCATGGTCTGGTGCACGGCAGTGCTCAAGTCCTTGCGCGTCATCACGTCCATCACTTTTTGCACCAGGTGCGGCTTCATCTTGACGCCTGCGTTGGCGATGGTCCCGGTGGCCGATGCGAGCTGCAGGACGGTGAAGTTGTTGTAGCCCTGGCCGATGCCCAGGGAGATTGTCTCGCCGGCAAACCATTTCTGGTTGGCGGGATTACGCTTGTTGTATTCGCGCTTCCATCGGGTCGAAGGCAAGAGGCCCCGCACCTCGCCCTGGATGTCGATGCCGGTGATGTCGCCAAAGCCGAACTTCGACATCTGCTGGTGCATCAGGTCCACGCCCATGTCGTTGGCCAGCATGTAGTAGTAGGTGTCGCACGACTGCACGATCGACTTGTACATGTCCACCGAGCCGTGGCCGCCTTCCTTGTCGTCGCGGAAACGATGCCCGCCGAAGTTGAAGTAGCCGGGGTCGCTGATCGATTGCTGCGGCGTGCGCTTGCCCGTCTCCAGCGCAGCCAGCGCCATGAAAGGCTTGTAGGTCGAGCCGGGCGGGTAGGTGCCGCGCAGTGCGCGATTCAGGAGCGGCTTGTCGATCGACTCGTTCAGCGCCACCCAGTTCTCGGTGTCGATGCCGTCGACAAACAGGTTGGGGTCGAAGGTTGGCTTGCTCACGAAGGCGAGCACCTCGCCGGTTTGCGGATCGAGCGCCACGAAGGCGCCGCGCCGCTCGCCGTACAGGTCCTCCACCAGTTTCTGCAGCTTGATGTCGATCGACATCACCACCGTGTTGCCGGGCGTCGCGGGGTGGCTGGCGAGCTTGCGGATCGCCCGGCCACCGGCCGAGGTCTCGACGTTGTCCACGCCGGTCAGGCCGTGCAGCTGCTCTTCGTAGCTTTGCTCGATGCCCAGCTTGCCGATGTACTCGGTGCCGCGGTAGTTGGCCTGCTGCGCCTCGGGCCAGTTTTCCATCGCGGCCTTTTCGCCCTGGTTCACGCGGCCGATGTAGCCGATCACATGGCTGGCGAGCTCGCCCCAGGGATAGTTGCGAAACAGGCGCGCCTTGATGTCCACGCCCGGAAACTTCCAGCTGTTGGCCGCGAAGCGCGCGACCTCCTCGTCGGTGAGCTTGCTGCGGATCGGCAGCGACTCGATGCTCTTGGATTCTTCCAGCAGCTTCTTGAAGCGCCGCTTGTCGCGCGGCTGGATCTCGATCACCTGGGCCAGCTCGTCGATCACCTTGTCCAGCGGCGCGTTCAGCCGCGCCGGCACGATCTCCAGCGTGTAGGCCGAGTAGTTGGTCGCCAGCACGATGCCGTTGCGGTCGAGGATCAGGCCGCGGTTGGGCACCACCGGCACGATGGCCGTGCGGTTGTTCTCGGCCTGTTCCAGCAGGTCGGTGTGGCGGTACACCTGCAGGTAAGTCAGGCGGGCGGCCAGGAGCAGGAAGCAGATCACCACCACCAGGCTGGCCACGAACACCCGCATGCGGAACTTCGTGAGGTCGGCCTCGACGTTGCGCAGTTCAGTGATGCTTGTCATGTCGCTGGTCTGTCCCGCAAGTTTTCATAACGGCCGGTTGGCGTCGGGGTCGGGCGCGCGGCGTTGCGGCGCGAGCAGCAGAACGCTGACCACTGGCCAGAGCGTGGCTTCCAGCACCGGCGCCAGCAGCATGTCCCAGCCGGGGAACATCCCGCCGGCGATCATGCGGATGACCAGCTCGATCGCATGCATGGCCGCAAACAGCGGGAACACCTGCACCGCCTGCGACGGCACCGTGAACCACAACAGGCGGCGGTGGATCGTGATCGCGAAGAAGCACAATGCCGAATAGGCCAGTGCGTGCTGCCCGAGCAGCGAGGCCTGGTGCACATCCAGGGCCAGTCCGAACACGAAGGCCGCGCCGATGCCCACGCGCTGCGGCTGGTGCACGCTCCAGAAGACCAGTACCAGCGCCAGTACGTCGGGCATCCACGGCGTGCGGCCGATGGGCAACATGTTGACCATGAGGGCGATGAGCAGGGTGCCCCAGATGAACAGGGGATTGGCGGGCAGCAGCAGCGGCTGGCCGGGACGCATGATCATGGCTTGGCCTCTCCCGAGGCGCTAGCCTTGGCTGCTGATACGGCGTCTGCCTTCTTCGGCCTGCGCGGCTGCGCCGGCGCCGGGTCTTCCGGTGCAGGGCGCGCAGGCACCTGTTGCGCAATGGGGCCCAGCACCATCACGTGCCTCGCGCCATCCACCAGCGCCTGCGGCAGGCAGGTGATCTTGGCAAAGCCCGAGTCGGCCCGGCGTTCGACTCGCTGTACCTTCGCGACCGGCAATCCCGGCGGGTACACGCCGTCGACGCCGCTGGTGGTGAGCAGGTCGCCCGCCTGCACGTCGGCGTTGCCGGCCATGAAACGCAGCTCGAGCTGGCCGGTGTTGGACGCCGGGTCGCCATAGGCCACGCTGCGCGCGCCGGTGCGGGCGTTGAGCACCGGGATCGCGTGTTCCCGGTCGGTCACCAGCGTCACTTCGCTGATGAGCGGATGCGCGCGGGTCACCTGGCCCAGCACGCCCGATTCATCGATCACCGGCGCACCGGCCTGGATGCCGTGCGCCAGGCCCTTGTCGATGATGATCTTGCGGGTGTACGGATCGGCGGCGTCATAGAGCACCTCGGCCGCCGTGGTGGTGCTGCTCACCCGGTCGCGCAATTGCAGCAGCTTGCGCAGGCGGTCGTTCTCCTGCACCAGTTGCTCGACCTGGTTCGCGCGCAGCGACTGCAGCGCCAGTTTCTTGCGGGACTGCTCTTCCAGGGCCTGGGCGGTGCCGAGCGACTCAAAATATTCGCCGGCCCAGCGCACCGCCAGGACCGGCCGCAGCGCCGCCCATTGCAAGGGATACAGCACGGTGGCGACGCCCGCGCGCAGCGGCTGGGCTACCTTGAAGCGCGTGTCGGCCACCATCAGGAACAGGGCGATGGCCGAGAACACCATCAGCTTGGACAGCGCCGACGGCCCTTGTTTGAAGAAGGGTGGCGGGGTCCGGTCGAGGGTGCCGAGTGGCATGTTGCATTGTCCTCCCTCCCCCTGCGGGGGAGGGCCGGGGTGGGGGCACTGCGTCGCGCCGGTGCTGCCCCCACCCTAACCCTCCCCCGGAGGAGGAGGGAATGGAGATCATTCGCTGGTGAAAATGCTTCCCAGCCGTTCCATCCGCTCCAGCGCGATGCCGCAGCCTCGCACCACACAGGTCAGCGGGTCTTCGGCCACCAGCACCGGCAGGCCGGTTTCCTCGGCCAGCAGGCGGTCCAGGTCGCGCAGCAGGGCGCCACCGCCGGTGAGCATCATGCCGCGCTCGGCGATGTCGGCGCCCAGTTCGGGCGGCGTGTGCTCCAGCGCGTTCTTCACGGCCGAGACGATGTTGTTCAGCGGGTCGGTCAGCGCTTCGAGGATTTCGTTGGAGGAAATCGTGAACGAGCGCGGCACGCCTTCGGAGAGGTTGCGGCCCTTGACCTCTATTTCCTTGACTTCGCTGCCCGGGAAGGCCGAGCCGATGTTCTTCTTGATCATTTCGGCGGTGGGCTCGCCGATCAACATGCCGTAGTTGCGGCGGATGTAGCTGATGATGGCTTCGTCGAACTTGTCGCCGCCCACCCGCACGCTGCCCTTGTAGACCATGCCGCCGAGCGAGATCACGCCGACCTCGGTAGTGCCGCCGCCAATGTCCACCACCATCGAGCCGCTGGCCTCGGAGACCGGCAGGCCGGCGCCGATCGCGGCGGCCATGGGCTCCTCGATCAGGTAGACCTCGCTGGCACCAGCACCCAGCGCCGATTCACGGATGGCGCGGCGCTCGACCTGGGTCGAGCCGCAGGGCACGCAGATGATGATCCGCGGGCTGGGCTTGAAGATGCCTCGCGGATGAACCATCTTGATGAACTGCTTGAGCATCTGCTCGGTGACGGTGAAATCGGCGATCACGCCGTCCTTCATCGGGCGGATGGCTTCGATATTGCCCGGCACCTTGCCCAGCATGGCCTTGGCCTCGTGGCCAACGGCCTGGATAGTCTTCTTGCCTTGGGGGCCACCCTCGTGGCGGATCGCGACGACCGACGGCTCGTCCAGCACGATGCCCCTGTCACGTACGAAAATCAGGGTGTTGGCGGTACCAAGGTCAATCGCCAGGTCGGTAGAGAAGTACCGACGGAAAGCTCCGAACATTGCGAAATTCCTCTTTTCCTCTGTGAAAGCGGCCGCATTCGCGGCCGTTCCATCAAAGGCGGGATAATACCCGATCCCCTGTGTAGAACCGGCTCCCGAAGGGGGTCTGCAGGTCCTTTTTACACATCATGTCCCTCACTTCCAAAGACATTGCCCGCATCGCCAACCTGGCACGGCTGGAACTCCAGAGCGCCGAGAGCGAAAACATGTTGTCCTCGCTCAATGGTTTCTTCGACATCGTCGAGAAGATGCGGGCGGTGGACACCACCGGCATCGAGCCCCTGCCGCACCCTCTTGCCAGTGTGCAGGAAGTCGCCTTGCGGCTGCGCGACGATGTGGCCAGCGAGCAGATCGACCGCGAGGCCAACCAGCAAAGCGCACCTGCCGTGGAGCGGGGGCTGTTTCTCGTGCCGAGGGTGATCGAATGAGCGGTACGGCGAGGGCCCCGCTTGCGGGGATCGACGCCGGTCAATCGATCGGGCGGCCGACCAGCAAATCTACGATGAACAACAACAACTTTTCGGAGGCCGCAGAGTAAGCGATGGCGCAACTGCATGAATTGACGGTGGCGCAACTCGCCTCCGACCTGCGGACCAAGAAAGTCTCCGCAGTCGAAGCCTCGAAGCATTTCCTTGCACGCGGCAAGGCGCATGAATCGCTGGGTGCCTACCTCGATGTGCGCGAAGACATCACGCTGGCCCAGGCCCGTGCCGCCGACGCGCGCATCGCCGCCGGCGAGACCGCTGCGCTGCTGGGCGTGCCGATCGCGCACAAGGATATTTTCGTTACGAAAGATTTCGTGAGTACCGCCGGCTCGAAGATGCTGGAGGGCTATCGCTCGCCTTTCGACGCCACGGTGGTCGCCAACCTCGCGAAGGCCGGCTGCGTCACGCTGGGCAAGCTCAATTGCGACGAGTTCGCGATGGGCTCGTCCAACGAAAACTCGGCCTACCAGCCGGTGCAAAACCCCTGGGACGCAACGCGCATTCCGGGCGGCTCCTCTGGCGGCAGCGCCGTCGCCGTTGCGGCTGGCCTTGCGCCCGCAGCGACCGGCACCGACACGGGCGGCTCGATCCGCCAACCCGCGTCGTTCTGCGGCGTCACTGGCATCAAGCCCACCTACGGCCGCGCATCGCGCTACGGGATGATCGCCTTCGCATCGTCGCTCGACCAGGCCGGGCCGATGGCACGCACCGCGCAAGACTGTGCGTTGCTGCTGTCGTCGATTTGCGGGCCGGACCTGGACCGCGATTCAACATCGCTTGATGTGCCCGCCGAAGATTTCACCCAGTCGTTGAACGCACCGATCAAAGGTTTGCGCATCGGCATGCCGAAAGAGTTTTTCGCAGACGGCCTCTCGGCCGATGTGCGCGCAGCCATCGATGCGGCGATGAAGCAATACGAAAAGCTCGGCGCGAAGATCGTCGAGGTCTCGCTGCCCCGCACCGAGCTCGCGATCCCCGTGTACTACATCATCGCGCCGGCCGAGGCGTCGTCCAACCTTTCGCGCTTTGACGGCGTGAAGTTCGGGCACCGCGCGAAACAGTACGTGGACCTGCTCGACATGTACAAGAAGACCCGCGCCGAAGCCTTCGGTGATGAGGTCAAGCGCCGCATCATGATCGGCACTTACGTGCTGTCGCACGGCTACTACGACGCGTATTACCTGCAGGCACAGAAGATCCGCCGCATGATCGCCGATGACTTCCAGCAGGCGTTCAGGCAGTGCGACGTCATTGCCGGCCCAGTCGCGCCGAGCGTCGCGTGGCACCTGGGCGATCACGGCAACGATCCGCTCGCCGACTACCTCGCCGACATCTTCACGCTGCCGGGTTCGCTCGCGGGCCTGCCCGGCATGAGCGTGCCGTGCGGCTTCGGCGAAGGTGGAATGCCCGTCGGCCTGCAATTGCTGGGCAACTATTTCAAGGAAGGCCAGTTGCTCAACGCAGCGCATTGTTTCCAGCAAGCGACTGATTTCCACCTCCGCACGCCGGAGGGCTTTTGACATGGCAGCCAAACTGATCCGCGGCTATGAAGTCGTCATCGGCTTCGAAACGCACGCACAGCTTTCCACGCAGTCGAAAATCTTCAGCCGCTCGCCCACGGAATTCGGCGCGGAGCCGAACACGCAGGCATCGCCGGTGGACCTCGCGTTGCCCGGCACATTGCCGGTGATGAACAAGGGCGCGGTCGAGCGTGCCATCGAGTTCGGCCTGGC
>JBKJOM010000330.1:0-23670 GCA_046595775.1 Ramlibacter sp.
AGCTCGATCGGCGTGCTGACCAATGCACCGCGCTTCTCGGCCTATGTGGCCTCGAAGGCCGCGCTCGACGCCTGGACGCGCTGCGCCTCCAGCGAGTTCGCCGACCAGGGCGTGAGCTTCACCACGATCAACATGCCGCTGGTGCGCACCCCCATGATCGCGCCGACCAACATCTACAAGAACGTACCCACGCTCAGCCCCGAAGAGGCAGCCGACATGGTGGCCCAGGCCTGCATCTACAAGCCGGTGCGCACGGCCACGCGCCTGGGTATTTCGGGCCAGGTGCTGCATGCGCTGTTCCCGCGCATCATGCAGATCGTGATGAACACCAGCTTCCGCATGTTCCCCGATTCGTCGGCGGCCAAGGGCGACAAGTCGGCCAAGCCGCAGCTGTCGGCCGAAGCGGTCGCCATGCAGCAGATGATGCGCGGCATTCATTTCTAGGCGGCACGCATGAGGCGGCGCTTACAATGGCGCCGCCTTGAAAGTCCTGCACGTCTACAAAAGCTACTATCCCGACACCGTAGGGGGCATCGAACAAGTCATCGCGCAGCTGGGCACCGGCCTGGCGGCGCTCGGTGACGAATCGCGGATCTTCACGCTCAGCGCCGACCCGCAGCCGCGCATGCTGCCGCGCCCCGAGGGCGACGTCCACCGCTGCCGCACCACGCTGGAAGTCGCGTCCACGCCCCTGTCGGTGGGTGCCTTCGGCGAGTTTCGCCGGCACGTCGAATGGGCCGACATCGTCCACTACCAGTTTCCCTGGCCGTTCGCAGACATGTTGCACCTGACCGGTGGCAGCACCCGTGCAAGTGTTGTTTCCTACCAGTCGGACATCGTGCGCCAGAAGTGGCTGATGCACGCGTACCACCCGCTGATGAACCGCTTCCTGCGTTCAGTGAGCATGGTGGTCGCGACGTCGCCGCAATACCGTGCGAGCAGCGAAGTGCTGGCGCGCATCGAGCCGGAGCGGCTCCAGGTGATTCCCAATGGCATCGATGAAGCAAGCTACCCGGTTCCCACCGAAGAACAACTCGCCGGCTGGCGCACGCGCGTGGGCGAGGGCTTCCTGCTTTTCGTCGGCGTGCTGCGCTACTACAAGGGGCTCGAGACCTTATTGCACGCAGCAAAGGGTTTTCGCGGCCAGATCGTGATCGCGGGCTCGGGCCCCGAGACCGCGCGGCTGGAGCAACACGCGTTGCGCGAGGGACTGTCGAACGTGCGATTCCTGGGGTCGGTCAGCGACGAAGCCAAAATGTGCCTGTTGCGTCTCGCGCGTGGCTTCGTCTTTCCCTCGCACTTGCGCTCCGAAGCATTTGGCATGTCGCTGGTCGAGGCGGCGATGTGCGGCAAGCCGATGATCACCTGCGAGATCGGCACTGGCACGTCGTTCATCAATGCCGACGGGATCACCGGGTTCACGATCTCGCCGGAAGATGCGCAGGCCTTGCGCCGCGTGATGCACGTCTTGATCGAAGACCCGGTGCGGGCCGCAGCCATGGGTCGGGCGGCACGCGAAAGATTCGGTGACCTCTTTACCGCGCGCCGGATGGCGCAGTCCTATCATCAGTTGTACCAGCGAATGCTGCAGCAGTAGCGGCAAGGGCGACAGCGGCTTCGGTCAGGTCGCTGTCCGCGGGCGAGTCCGCCAGCGCGGCGATGGCGTGAACAGTGTCCCAATACGACGCGTTGGGCGGCCGCGCGGCAAACTCCTCGATGGCGGCGCGATAAAGGGGGCCGACTGCCTGCGGCGTGTGCCGCGCCTGGACCCACTCCCGCGCCGCCGCCGACAGCCGCTGGCGCTGCGCGCCATCAGCGCGAAGTTGCTCCAGTGCCTGGACCAGTTCCGCTTCGCTGAACTCATCGGGCAGCAATCGCAAAACGGTTGTCGGGTATTCGGCACTGGCGCCATTAGCGTTGGCCACCAGCGGGAGGCCATAACCCAGGCAGTCAAGGACGGCGGCGGAGGTCTCGCCGCGTGACATGGTGCGCAGCTGCACGGCGAGGTCGGCCGCGCACAGGTAGCGCTCGTACAGCGCCGCGTCGGCAAAGCCCGTGATGGAGATGCGCGATGCGCCCGGTCCCTGGCGTATCGCCTTCTGGACATCGTCGTCGTACGGCGGTTTGCTGTTGCCAACCATCACGAAGCGGCAGCGCGAGTCGCCCGCCAGGGTCGATGCCTGCCACGCCTGCAGCGCGCGGACACTCAACTTGGTCGGTGCGACGTGACCGAAGGTGCACACCAGGAAGTCATCGGGCGCCAGGCCCAGCGCCCGGCGTGCGCTCTCCCGCTCAGGTTGCGATGGCGGAATGCGCAGAAGCGGAATTTGCCGCCATTTGCGCGTGAAACCCGGCCCGTACCAGCGGTCGCCCGCTTCCAGCGAATAGCGCGAGTGGACGATCACGCCGGTGGCGCGCTGCACGACATCGCGGTTGCACGGGTAGTGCAGCACGGCGGCGTCGCGGCCCGCGCGCCGGTCTTCTTCCACCGCCTTGGGCCCATGCGAGTTGCGCAACGCGCGCTCGAACGTGCCCGGCTCGTGCCCCAGCATCTCCATCCAGTTGAGCACGCCGCTGAGGAAGAAGTCATGCAGCACGACGACGCCGGGAAATTCCTTCAGCAGGCCGAACATGTGCGCATGGAATACCGAATTGCCGAACTGGTAGACGATGCGGTCGTAGCCGCCGGCATGCTCGCGGAACCAGGCTGTCGTGCGAACCGGCAGCTGCGCGAGCGGGCCGGGCAATTGCACGTCCGGCTGGTCAGTGATGAGTTCGATGTCGTAGTGAGGGTGCAGCACCTCGAGCACCTGGGCCGTGTAGTCGGCGATGCCCGACTGCGCCGGAGGAAGCGGGGCGTGCATCGCCAGGCGCAGCCGCCTGGGTAGAGCATCGGGCGGCCGGGAGGCTCGGTGTTCCAGGTTGGCCGCGTGAAGCTCCTCGAGCGCACGCACGGCACGACCTGCTGTCTGCTGCCATGAAAAGCGGGCGGCCTGCACTGGGGCATGTTCGCGCAAAGCCTGGCGGAAAGGCTCATCCTCGAGGGCGCGCAGCATCAGCGCCGAAATGTCCTTGTCGGAGCCGGGATCGAACAGCGCGTCGTCGCGCCCGATCACTTCCGGGATGCTCGAGTTGTTGGAGCCGATCACCACCGCGCCGCACATCATGGCTTCCAGCGCTGGCAGGCCGAATCCCTCGTGCAGCGACGGGAAGACGAACAGCGTGCAGCTGCGATACAGGTCCGCCAGGTCCGCATCGGTCACGTAACCGGTGAAGACCACGTCGTCGGGCGCTAGCCCCTGCCGGGATGCAGCTGCCAGCAGCTGAGTGCGTGCGTAGGTTTCGGCGTGGCAGACCAGCGCCAACTGGTGTTCCGCGCGCACCGTGCCCGGCAGCATCGCATAGGCGCGGATGAGGCCGTCGATGTTCTTGCGCCAGTCGATGCCGCCGGTGTACATGATGAAGCCGCGCTTCAAACCCAGGCGCGACGCGGCATCGCCGGGCGCAGCGGGATGGAAGAGCGCAGGGTCCGCGGCCGAGGAGATGTCGACTACGCGCCCGCGCTTGCCGGTAAGCGCGGATTCAGCTTCCTGGCAGGCCGACGATGAGATGCCCAGCAGGAGGTCTGCGCGCACCAGCGACTCGATCTTTCGGTGGTACCAGTTTGCGGTACGCGCGTCGGCAAGGTAGCGCTGCGGGTTGAGCAGCGGGATCAGGTCGTACAGCGTCACCGCTGTCGGCGCACCGTCGAGCTCGGGATCGATCGCCGTCGCGCAGTCTTCGACGAGCCCTTCAAACAGGCTGCCCACATGGACGACATCAGGATGCAGCTCGCGGATGGCGTGACGCCGGATCAGTTCGGCGGCTCGAGCGCGCCAGAGGTCTTCATGCGCAAGATCTGCGCACTCACGCGGAACCTGGAACACCGCAAAACGCGACGCTGGAACCAGCCCGGAAAATTCCTCGCGAAGCGACTCGATCGCCTCCGGAAAAGCCGCGTTCAGGAGGAGCCAGAACTCATGGCCCGTGCCCTGGCGCACCATCTCCTTGGCCAGCGCAAGCGAGTAGCGGCCGATCCCGCGGTTGCGACTGCCCAAGGCCTGGCAGCCCTGCAGGTCGAGCAGGACTTTCATCGCCGGGCAGAACCACGGGCAAGCACGGCGTCCTTGAGGTCGGCAAGGACGCCGGCCTCAGCCGCGCCCAGCGCGCACTCGACCGGGGCCGGTGGCAATTGAACCGGCCCGGACATCATGTTGCGCACGCGATGCTTGAGCGACGGCATCCGCGCAAAGACCCGCGCTGCGATCGCGACCAGCCAGGGCCGGCTCGAGACCACCGGCACCAGCCGGCGAACCCAGGTCCTCACGAAAGACTTGAAAGCGGCCTTCATCGTTCGGTCACGTGTCAGTGGCCAGCATCCAGCGAAGCGTGTCGCGCAACTCATAGGCGGGGAGCGTGCCTATCGCTTGACGCAACAGGGTGGGGTCGCCGCAAAGCCGATGCACTTCGTTCGGCCGGACCAGGGAGTTGTGCACCTGCACTTCGATGTCGTGACCGGTCAGTTCCTGCAACATCCCGATGACCGCGTTGAAGTCGTAGGTGATGCCTGTGCACACGTTGAAGACCGATGCACAGCCCGCCGATCCCAGCAGTCGCAAGTAGGCCTCGCAGACGAAGCGCACGTCGTTGTACTCCCGCTGCACGTGCAAGTTGCCCATCACCACGCGGGGTGTGCGCCGGCGGAAGTGGTCCACGAGCTTGGGAATGACGAACTGCTCGGACTGGCCCGGGCCCGTGTAGTTGAAGGGGCGCGTGAACACCAGCGGCAGGTGGCCAAAGCGGGCCCGGGCCATGTGTTCCATCGCCAGCTTGCTCATCGCATAGTGATTCACCGGTGCCGGTGGCTGCGATTCCGGGATGGGTGAGGACTCGCAATTGCCATACACATTGGCGCTGCTGGCCAGCAGCACCTTGCGCAGGGGCACGTCGATTGCCGCAAGCGCTTCGAGCAGGTTGAGCGTCCCGAACAGGTTCACGTCGTAGATGGCGCGCTCGTCATCATGGGCCACGAAGCTGATGGCCCCGAGGTGAACCGCCGCATCGAACTGCAAGCCGCCAACCTCGTCCAGGACGTCTTGCGCGCGCGTCAGGTCTGCGTTCAAGGCAACGGTCTGATGGCCGGCCTGTTCGGCACTGCGAATGAACTGGCTTCCGGTCAGGCCCTGCGCGCCGGTGACAAGAATTTTCAAAACGAGAAGCCTCGCTCGTTGCGGCGCAGGTCGGCGGCCACCATCATGGCGCACAGCTCTTCCAGGCTCGTCGTCGCAGCCCAGCCGAGTTTCTCCCGCGCATGCGTTGCGTCGCCGATCAGCAGCTCGACTTCGGCGGGCCGGTAGAACTTGGGGTTGACCTTCATCACGGTCAGGCCGGTCGCGGCATCCACGGCCGACTCGTTCTCCCCGGTGCCGCGGAAGTCGACAGTGATGCCTGCGCCGGCGAAAGCCATCTTCACGAAGTCGCGAACAGTTTCCGTCCGGTTGGTGGCGAGCACGAAAGTATCCGGCTCCTCGGCCTGCAACATCCGCCACATGCCCTCCACATATTCCTTCGCGTAGCCCCAGTCTCGCTTGGCGTCGAGGTTGCCCAGTTCCAGGAAATCCTGTTTGCGCAGCTTGATCTTCGCCACACCGTCGGTGATCTTGCGGGTGACGAATTCGCGGCCGCGCAGCGGCGATTCGTGGTTAAAGAGGATGCCGCTGCTGCCGAAGATGCCGTAGCTCTCTCGGTAGTTCACAGTCATCCAGTGCGCGAACAACTTCGCCACGCCATAAGGGCTGCGCGGGTAGAAGGGCGTGTCCTCCTTCTGGGGCACAGCCTGCACCTTGCCGAACATCTCGGAAGTCGATGCCTGGTAGAAGCGGATCTTCGGGTCGATGAGGCGCACCGCCTCAAGCAGGTTCAGTGCACCCAGGCCCGTGATCTGGGCCGTGGTGGTGGGTTGCTCAAAGCTTACGCCGACGAAGCTCTGGGCGGCAAGGTTGTAAACCTCGACCGGTTGCGCGCGATTGAGCAGCGAAATGCTCGCGCCCAGGTCGGTCAGGTCGTACTCGACCAGCTGCAGACGCTCATGCGATCCCAGCCCCAGTTCTTCGAGGCGCCAGAAATTGACCGAGCTGGTGCGCCGGTAGGTGCCAAAGACCGTGTAGCCCTTGTCGAGCAAAAGCGCCGCCAGATACGCGCCATCCTGTCCGGTCACTCCCGTGACCACTGCGTTTTTCCCCATGGAAATAATCCTTCTTTCCGATTCGTTTGTCCTGTGCCAGGAGGGGCAACCGGGGATTCTGCCCCACAATGACAGGCGTCGGCCGCATCATGGACGGCGAGTCGGCGTTGCGCACGCACGACTTAGCTGGAAGGATGGCCCGTGTTTTGCGCGACTCATCCTCGGTCTGTGATGACCATCACAATTCTTCGCGCGTTTGCGTGCTAATTTGTTGCCATGAGTACTCCGTCCGGTTCCCTGCGACTCGCTGCGGTGCTCTGCGCCCTGGCGCCGTTCGCCGTGGCAGCCCAAACAGCAGCGCCGCAGCAAGCAGCTGAGGCGCAAGCGGCGGCAGCCAGCTACGTGGGCGGTGAAGTCATGTTCGTGTCCGGCCAGGCCAAGCGCCAGAAGGCCGATGGCGCCAACGAAGCCGTCGCCAAGGGCATGACCCTGCTGGAAGGCGACCGGATCAAGACCGCGGCCGACAGCCATGTGTATGTCCGACTGCGCGATGGCGGCCTGCTGGTGGTGCGGCCCGCTTCCGAATTGCACGTCGACCTCTGGCGCTACGACCCCGCGCGTCCGCAGGATTCGATGATCAAGTACACCCTCGACGGCGGCGTGGCCCGCCACGTGTCGGGGCAGGGCGCCAAGGCGGCGCGCGACAAGTTCCGTTTCAATACGCCCATGGCAGCCATCGGCGTGCGCGGTACGGATTTCACCGTCCTCGCCGAACCCGGCCTGACCCGTATCTCGGTGCAATCGGGCGGTGTCATCGTCAACAGTTTCGGCAATGGTTGCCGCGCCGAAGGCGTTGGCCCCTGCGAAGGTGCTTCCGCGGTCGAGCTGTTCGCGTCGGCGCGCGACAAGCTGCTGCAGCTTCGCTCCGGTGAGCGCCGCCCTGAAGTCATCGACGACGCCAACGCGGCACCCGACCATCATCGCCCCCCCGCCACCGGCGAGCCCACGGTGCAGCGCAAGCCCGCGAGCGAGGTGGCCCTGGTAGCCGAGTCGCGCACCAGCGATTTCGTCGTCCTGGCTGAAAAGGTCAACGTGACAGCGACCACGCCGACGCCGACGCCACCGACACCTGCGCCGCCGATTTCTACGCCAACGCCGCCAGTGGTTGTGATGGTGGAAGTGCCCAAGCCTCTTATCACCGTGGCCGCCTGGGGACGCTGGGCTTCCTTCGCCGAGAACGACACCGGCGCGATCAATATCGACGACCTGCTCAAGGGTCGCCATCTCCTGGCGACCAACCAGTACTACGTGCTTGCGGGCAACCCTGCTGCGACGTCGATGGAGATGCCTGGCAGCGGTGTCGCCAGCTTCACGCTCAACAGCCACGAGGGCTTCATCACCGACACCGCGACCAACCAGAGGATGGCTTCGGTCGCCTCCGATGGGTCACTGAAGGTCGACTTCGGCACCCGCCGGTTTGACACGTCGCTGAATGTGAGCGTGCCCGCCGTGACGGTCAATATCGCGGCGCAAGGCTCGGTCGAATCCACCGGCCGTTTCGTCTCTGATGCGTTCGTCTCCAAGAGCGCAATCCAGGGCATCATCGGTGGCACCCAGGCCAGCGAGGCGGTCTACCTTTACCAGCGCTCGGTCAATGGCTACGACGCCTCCGGCGTCGCTTCCTGGCTCAAGTAGCCGGCGCGGCTGCGACGGATCGCCGCGTGCAACTGGCTCCGCGTGGCGCCTGGCTCCGATGGGCGCTCGTCGGCCTCATTGGCGTCCTTTCCCTCTCGTTGCAATGGCTGGCACCTGATGCAGGCTTGCTTGCCAGCGCGGAAAGGCTGGTGAAGGATCCGCTTCACCGCAGCGTCGCCACCACCGACCCCGAAACCCGTATCGCCGTCGTCGACATCGACGAGGCGTCGCTCTCCGCGGTCGGGGCCTGGCCCTGGACGCGCGCGCAGGTTGCTGACCTCGTCGAAGCGCTGGCCACCACTTACCAGGCGCGGCTGGTGGGCCTGGACATCGTGTTTCCGGCCGCCGCCGATGCAGCAGGTGATGCCCGCCTCGCAGCCCTGAGCCAATTCGCGCCGCTGGCGCTGGCGCAATCGCTGGATTTCCTGCCGCGCGTGACGCCCCTGGCGATCGGGACAGTGGTCTATCCGTCGGCCAACCTCGGTTCCTGGCCATCACAGGATGCCACCGGGTTCTTCGGCAACCACCAGGGCCTGTCGCATGCCAAGTGCGTTGGCAATATCGGTCTGCAGCCGGACGTGGATGGCCTGGTGCGGCACGTGCCGCTCGTCGCACGCTGGAAAGGGCGTGACGTGCCCCTGTTGCCCCTGGCCATGCTTGCCTGCCCCCTGCAGCGCGGCGGTGCGCCGGCAGCGGGCCTGCCGCTTTCCGGCATCTCCACGGGCCGCTGGGCGTTGCCCTTCACCCGCGAGTGGAGTGCATACACCGTGATCCCGGCCAGCGCGATCCTGGACGGCAGTGCTCCTGTCGACCGGGTGCGGGGTCGCTGGGTGCTGGTCGGCTCGTCGGCCCTGGGGCTGAACGATCGCGCCGCGACACCGTTGAGCGCCGCGGCTGCCGGTGTGATGGTCCACGCCGCCGCGATGACCTCGCTGCTTGACCGGGTGGAAGGACGCACTGCGCCCCTGCCGGTCGATGGCCGCTGGATCGCGACGGCCTGGACGCTCTTGACGTTGTGCCTGGCGGCATGGGCGCTCGGCCGCTTCCGGGCCTGGTGGCTGCTGCCCGCCACAGTGGTGGTCGTCGGGGTCTGGTTGCTGTTGGCGGAATGGCTCGTGGCGCATGGCGCCGAGTTCAGTGCCAGCGCGCCCTTGCTCGGATGGGTGTTGATGCTGCTCGCGCTGTCGGTCGAACTGTGGATGGTCCAGCGCGAACAGGGCCGCATCCTGCGTTCCTTCGCAACCTATGTGGCGCCATCGGTCCTCGACAAGATGCTCCGCCAGGGCGTGGACAACCCGATGGTGCCCCAGCACTGCGAGATCACCGTGATCTCCGCCGACATGCAGGACTACACCGGCCTCACGAAGCGTTCGGACCTGCAGGAAGCCGCTCAGCTCACCCGTGAGTTCCTGCAATGCCTGACCGAGCCCATCCTGGCCTTTGGCGGCACGCTGGACAAGTACACCGGCGACGGGCTCGTGGCCTTCTGGGGCGCGCCGCTGCCGACGCCGGACCACACGGCGCGGGCGCTGCAGGCGGCCCAGGCCATCGTGCAAGGCGTTCGGGCCTGGAATGAGCAGCGTGTGCGCGACGGGCACATGCCGGCGCGCGTGCGCATCGGTGTCGAGTCGGGATCGGTCCTCGTGGGCGACCTCGGGACGCGATTCCGGCGCACGTATACTGCCGTCGGCGATTGCATCAACACGGCCAGCAAGCTTCAGGCAGTCGCCAAAACCCTCAGTTGCGATCTGGTGGTGGGGCCCGTGGCGGCCCGCCTCGCCGGTGACTCTGGGCTGGCCCCGGTGACGCGCATGCAGTTGCCCGGACATAACGAGGTGTCGGTACTTTGGTCCTTTCTTTCGCTGGGCAGCTCCCTGCCGCAAGCAACGCTCGAACCAGTGAGCCCCCCGCAGGACGCCCGCGCCGCCTGAAGGCGCCCGCCCCGCTGCTCATGGCGCTGCTGTTCGCGGTGGCGGCACCGGCGACTGCGCAATCCGACGATTCACACGAAAACGAGGCGCTCACCGCAACGGGCATCGCCGGTGAGATCCTCGACACGGCGGTGGAACACTGCCGCCGTGGCGAGCGCGAGCAGGCCTTGTCGATGTTCAAGGCGATTCGCGATCAACTGGATCCGCCGCCCGGCATCCAGCGCGTGCTCACCAGCCTCGAAGCCACCGGCTGCCATCCCTCGCTCCTGACTGAAGTTCGCGGACTGCGCGTGCAGATCGGCACCGGCTGGGACAGCAACGTAAGCCAGGGAATCACCGCGCGCAGCCTGTCCCTGGGCACTGCGGGCAACACCGTCGAGTTCGAGCTCGACTCCAGTTACCGCCCGCGTTCGAGCGGCTTTGTCCAGGGCGCGGTCGACTATTCGCTGCCGCTCCCCTGGGCCGGGTTGCAGGCACGGGTGAGCCTGGCCCACCGGCACAACCACACCGAGCCTGCGTTCGACCTGAGCACTGCATCCGGGGCGCTGTCACGCGAATTCAAGCTGGGCGACAGCGCGCTTCGCACACAGATCGAACACACCCAGGTCCGGCTGGGCAGCAAGAACTTCCAGCGCACGGAAGGCGCAGGCCTGCAATGGCTGGGCTCCCGCCCCGAAGGAGCGTGGCTTGCCCATGTGCTCGCAACGAAGGTGGATTACCTCACCCAGCCCACTCAGAACGCCCGCCAGTACGAAGCGGGCCTGCTGCTTGAAAAGCGTGTGAGCACCGCTACTTCGCTGTACGGCAGCATGGCGCTGCAATACGACCACGCGGTCGGCATGCGCGCGGGCGGAGACCGCAAGGGCGTGCAATTGCGCGCTGGTGCCCTGGTGCTGGCATATGGGTGGCAGTGGCGTCCTCAAGTCGTCCACACACGATGGGAAAGCGCTGACCTGTTTGCGCCTGGCCTGATCGACCTGCGCCGCAACAACCGCCTCAATCACCTGGTATTGCAGGCAGAGAAGCCGATTTCGCAGCAGACCAGCCTGCTGTTCGAATGGAACGGCCGGTGGGCGAGCGACACGATACCGCTCTACCGCTACAAGGCCCACACCATCACGGCGACGCTGGCGTACCGTTTCTGACCGGCGCCACGCCCGGGACCTGCTGCGAAGCCAGGCGCCGCAATCGCTGCGGATCGCGAACGATCAGGCGCCGGTAGTCCTTCTCCAGGACGCCGAGCGCCACCAGGTGGGCGATAGCACGGGAGACCGTCTCGCGGCTGGTGTTGATCATGATCGCCACTTCCTGCTGCTTGGGCAGGTTCTGGATCACGACCAGGCCGCCCGGCATCTGCGTGCCCAACTGCTGCAGCAGCGCATAGACGCGCTGCTGCGCATTGGGAATGGCCAGCAGCGCGCGATAGGTGGAGAGATTGCGCACGAGCGACGTAAGGTGCCGCATCATCGCTTCGGCGGTCGCTGGGAGCCGGTAGAACAGTTCGCGCGCGGCGGCCTGCGGGATGACGCCCACCAGCGAAGGCTGCAGCGAGATGATGTGCGCCGAGCGCGGCAAGCCGTCGATCACCGACAACTCACCGAAGAAAGCGCCCGGCTTGATCAGGTTCAAACCGATCTCGCGGCCGTCTTCCGCGATGTCCACCGCCTGCAGCGAGCCGGAGAAAAGCAGGTAGAGGCCGTCGGCGTCCTCATCCTTGCGGCACACCACCTCGCGGCGGCCGAAGTTTCGCAACCGCATCAAGTTTCCCGCCGCCTGCACTTCCTCTTCGGGAAGGCCGGAGAACAGCGGAAACTTGCGCAGGTCCATGTCAGGGCCCGCGACGGGCCGCCCCTAGGCGGGCCCCGGCCCCCTTGGGGGGCAGCGCACTACACGAAGTGAGAAGCGTGGGGGTCATATTCAACGCTGGAGCCAGGCGTTCATTTCGTCAATGTTGTCGGCCCTGGCGTTGCCGGTCAACGCCTTCAGCCGCACGCGCGAGACCAGATAGACCAGGCGTGCCTGCGACAGGTCGCGGCGGGCCTGCCCTGCCTGCTGCTCTGCGTTCAGGATGTCCACGCGGGTGCGTGAACCCGCTTCGAACGAGCGCCGGCTCGAGACGGCCAGCTGCTCGGCCGATCGCACGGCCTGCTCGAGCGCGCGCACTTTCAGCACACCCTCGGTTACGCCCTTGAATTCGCGATAC
Organism: Ramlibacter sp.; assembly: GCA_046595775.1. Taxonomy (GTDB): domain Bacteria; phylum Pseudomonadota; class Gammaproteobacteria; order Burkholderiales; family Burkholderiaceae_C; genus Ramlibacter. The sequence continues at coordinate 12,053 of JBKJOM010000330.1, forward strand.
ACGCGCACGCCCAGGTCGCGGCGAACTTCGTCGAGCTTGCTTTCCGCGCGCTCGAGCTGTGCCAGTGCCTCGCGAACCTGCGAATTCACCATGCCGCCCTGGAAGATCGGAACGGTGAGCTGCACGCCAATCTGCTTCTGGATATACCGGCTGTTGATCCGCGTGACGTTCTCGCTGTTGCTGCGTGATGCTTGTGCAATCAGGTCGAGCGTGGGCAGGTGGCCAGCGCGCGCCTTGTCGACTTCGGCGCGGGCGGCGTCCACCTGGGCCCGCGCGGAAATCAACTCGGGGCTGCTGGCCTCGGCGAGCAGGGTCCACTCTTCGGCGCTGGCGGGCACCGGTTCGATCAACTTGAGCTTGGCGACGTCGATCCGCGAGAGCCCGCCAGTGACCGGCTGGCCGATCAACACCTGCAACTGGCGGCGGGTAAGTTCCACGTTCTGGCGGGCTTCGAGCTCCTGCGCAATCGTCAGGTCCAGGCGGGCCTGGGCTTCGTCGATATCGGTGCGCGTGCCCGCGCCGGCGTTGAACGACTTGCGGGCCCCGTCGACCTGGCCGGTGTACTGTGACTTCGTCAGGCCGATCAGCAACACCTGTTCTTCGGCCTGCAGGGCCTCGACATAAGCCTGCGTGACCCGCATGACGAGCGTCTGCTCATCGCGTTCGAGCTGCGCATTCACGTCGGCGACGATGGACTCGGCCTGGCTGTAGGCGGCCCATAGTTGCTTGCGAAACAGCGGCTGGCGCAACGTGAGCGTGTCGTTGTCGCTGTTGTAGAGATCATGGTTGGTCACGTTGCGGCCCAGGAAGTCCGGCGCCGTGGCATCCAGGTCGTTGCGAAACCGGCTTGAGCTGAGGCTGAGGCTGGGCAGGAGCTGTGCGCGCGCCTGCGGCAGGCGTTCGCGGACGGCATCGGCCGCGGATCGCGATCCGCGGATGGTCGCGTCGCGTGCCTGGGCGAGGCGATAGGCTTCCGCGAGGTCCAGCGACCACGCCGATGTGGTGAACCCGACCGTCAGTGCGGTGGCCACGGTGCGGACAAATTGCTTGTGCATGATCAAGCCTCCTTCATCGAAGCGGCCATGCGCTTGTACAGCGGGCCTAGCAGGTAAGTGAGCAGCGAGCGCTCGCCGGTGCGGAAGATCATTTCGGTCGGCATGCCGGCTTGCAACTGATGTTGCCCCAGCTTCTTCAGTCCCTCCGGCGTGACCGCCACGCGTGCCAGGTAGAAACTCTGGTTGGTCGCCGGATCGGTGATCAGGTCGCCCGACACCGAGATGACCTTGCCGTCAACCACCAGCGTCGGTGAGTTCGCGAAACTGGCGAAGCGGATATCGACGGGCAGGCCGGCGTGCACGCGGTCAATGAAGTTGGGCTGGACCTTGGCTTCGAGCAGCAGCGGCTCGTCGTTGGGAACGACGTCCATCAGCTTCTGCCCCGGCTGGATCACACCGCCGGGGGTCTGCACGGCCAGGCCCACGACCTGCCCGCTGGCGGGCGCCTTGATGTCGATGCGGGCCAGGTCGGCCTGCAGCGAGCGGAACTTCTCGTGCTCGGACAGCACCTCGCGGCTCACGTCGGCCATCTGGGTCTCGACCTCCTTGCGGTAGTCCTGCTGCCGCGAAATCATGCGGCTCCTCAAGTCGCCGATGCCGCGGCGGGCGCGAAGCACATTGCCTTGCAGCTCGGCCAGCGCTGTACTGGATTCCGCGACCATGCGTTCCAGTTCGAACTGCCGGTTGCGCGGCGTGTAGCCTTCGGCGACCAGGCCGCGCGTGTTCTTCAGTTCCTCGTTCAGCAGCGCAGACTGGCTCTTGCGGCTGTCCACCATGGACAGGTAGGCCTGGATGGAAGCTTCCTGTCCCTGAACCTGCTCGTTGAGGGACTGCAGGTCGGCGGCCAGTGCGCCGCGACGCGCAGACAACAACTGCTCCTGCGTCATCATCTGCGCCTTGATCAGCGGGTCACTCGAGTTGGCGATCAGGTCCGGGTGGTATTCCATCTTGGTCACGCCACGCTGCTCGGCCTGCAGGCGTCCCTGCATCGCGCGCAGCGAGAGGTAACGCTGGCGGGTAGCCTCGAAGTTGGCCCGTGCGTTGGCCTCGTCGAGCTTGATCACCACCTGGCCTTCCTTGACGGTCTGGCCCTCGCGCACCAGCACTTCCTTGACGATGCCGCCCGTGAGGTGCTGAACGGCCTTGCGCTTGGTGTCGATCGAGACAATGCCTGGTGCCGCCACACCTTCGTCCAGCGGCGCGAAGGCCGCCCAGAGCATGAACCCGCCAAAGCCCACGGCCAGGGCCCACAGGCCGATGCGCGTGGCGCGGCGGCCGTCATCGGCCATGAAGGCCTCGTCGGCGGGCGAGACGGGTTTCGCATCCTCGACCTGATCGTCGAGTCCGGACTTCTTGAGGAATGAAATCTTGGGCATGGCTCTGCTTTCGCTGGAACTTCGTTGGGGGGTGTATGAGTATTAGGCGGGCTGGGGAGTCAGTGGGCCGCTGTCGGTTTGTGTGGCGGTCGCAGCGTGGTGCTGCTTGGCGGCCGCGACCACGAGGTCGCGCGGGCCATTGGCCACCACTTCGCCGTTGTTCAGGATCAGCAGCCAGTCGGCCACGCTGATGGCACCGGGACGGTGGCTGATCACGAACACGGTCTTACCCTTGCCCTTGAGCTGCTGCACAGTGCTCAGGAGTGCAGCTTCGCCAACGTCGTCGAGGTTCGCATTGGGTTCGTCCAGCACCACCAGTGCCGGCTCGCCGTAGACCGCGCGGGCGAGCGCGATGCGTTGGCGCTGGCCGCCCGACAGGGCGTTCCCCGCCTCGCCGATGGGCGTGTCATAGCCCTTGGGAAAGCGCAGGATCGATTCATGCAGCCCGGCGCAGCGCGCGGCAGCGATCACTTTTTCCGAATCGATCTCGGCAAAGCGCGCGATGTTCTCGGCGATGGTGCCGTCGAACAGTTCCACGTCTTGCGGCAGGTAACCGATGTGCGGGCCCAGCTCGTTGCGGTTCCATCCCTGGATCGGGCGCTCGTCGAGCAGCACTTCTCCGGCGACGTCCGGCCAGATACCCACGAGGGTTCGGGCCAGGGTCGACTTGCCCGAACCCGAAGGCCCGAGCACGACCACCACCGTACCGGCGCGGATGGCAACGTTGATGTTCCTGAGGATCGGTGCCTCCCGGTTGGGGGCAGTCGCCCCGACGTTGCGCAAAGTGATCGCGCCGGTGGGCGCCACGCGACTCAAGGCCGGATCGCGCTCCGGGAAAGTCTGCAGAAGCTTTTCCAGTCGCTCGAAAGCCGCGCGGGCCCCAATAAGCCCGCGCCAGCTGCTGACCATCAGGTCGATCGGGGCCAATGCGCGGTTCATCAGGATGTTGGCCGCGATCATCGCGCCGGGCGTGAGCTGCCCATCGATCACCAGCAGCGCGCCTGCGCCCAGCGACAAAGACTGCTGCGTGTAGCGCAGGAACTTGCTCACTGCGGTCACCTTGTTGCTCAGGGCCTGGGACACGGTCTGCTTGCCCAGCGAACTGTTGTGGCGCTCTTGCCAGCGGTGGCGCAGGTTGCCGATCATGCCCATGGCTTCCAGCACCTCGGAATTGCGCAGCTTGCCCTGCAGGTACACGTTGGCCTCGAGGTTCGCCTTGACGGCCGCCTCGGACGGCGCAACTGTATGCCGGTGCCCGAACCAGGCGAGCCCGAGCTGGACGAGGGCGAAGAAGATCGCCAGCAGCCCCAGCAGCGGGTGCAGCACAAAGCTGACGGCAATGTAGATCGGCGTCCATGGCGCGTCGAAGAACGCAAAGATGCCCTGGCCCGTGAGGAACTGGCGCACTTGAAGCAAGTCGCTGAAGGCGCGTACCGGGCTGACTCCGTTGCTGCCCAGGTAGGCTTCGAAACTGGCGTTGAACACCCGCGTGCCGAGTTGCTCATCCAGCCGCACGCCGGTACGCACCAGCATGCGCGAACGCGTCCACTCGGACAGCGCCATGATGCCGAACAGGAACAGGCAGATCAGCGAGATGGCGAGCAGCGTCAGTTCGCTGTGGCTCACCAGCACGCGGTCGTACACCTGCAACATGTAGATGGTCGGGGTGAGCATCAGCAGGTTGGCCACGGCGCTGAACAGGCCGACCATCGCAAATTCGCGGCGGAAGCTCCACAGCGTCGCGGTCAGCTCGCTGCGCTCGAAGAAGGCGGGTTTTTTCATGCTGCACTTTCCGCGGCGGTGCGTGCCGCCGGCTGGGGAGGGCGCCCGGGTTGGGGCTGGGCTGCTTGCTGGCTGGCCTTTTGCATGGCAGCCAGCACTTCGTCACGGGGACCGAAGGCGGCCACCGTTCCGTCGCGCAGCATCAGAAGCTTGTCGGCCAGGCTGAGCACGCTGGTGCGGTGCGTGATGACGACGAAGGTTGTGCCGCGCGCCTTGAAGTTCTGGATGGCTGCAGCCAGCGCGGCGTCGCCGACTTCGTCGAGGCTGGAATTGGGTTCGTCGAGCACGACGAACACAGGGTCGCCATACAGCGCGCGGGCCAGCGCCACGCGTTGTCTCTGGCCACCCGAGAGGCGGGCCCCTTCCGGGCCAACTTCCGTCTCGTAGCCTTGAGGCAGCGACAGGATGAATTCATGCAGGCCCACTGCGCGGGCCGCGTTCTCGACCTTCGCCTTCTCCAGCGGGCCAAAGCGCGCGATGTTTTCGGCCAGGGTGCCGTCGAACAGCTCGACGCCTTGCGGCAGGTAGCCGACGTGAGGCCCGAGTTCGGCCTTGTCCCAGCTGTAGATGTCGACGCCATCCAGACGCGCCTTGCCGCCGGCCGACGGCCAGATGCCCACGAGCACGCGGGCGAGCGTTGTCTTGCCCGAGGCCGAAGGCCCGATCACGGCCACCACCTCACCGGGATTGAGTCCGAAGCTCACGCTCTTGAGGATGGCCACTTGCGACCCGGGGGCGGCGGCGACCAGGTTTTCTGCGAGCAGGGTGCCTCGCGGCGCGGGCAGGGGCATGCTCGGCGGGCGCATCGGCAGCGTCGTGAGCAACTGGTGCAGCCGCTTCCAGGCATCGCGGGTGTTTACACCCGTGCGCCACTGCGTCACGATCTGCACCAGCGGCTGCAGCACGCGTCCACCGAGGATCGAGCCCACCAGCATCGTGCCGCCGCTGCCATTGAGTTCGCCACGCATCAGCAGCCAGGCACCCAGGCCGAGGAGGAAGGAACCCATCACCGTCTGCAGGAATTTCGACATCGCCGAAAACACGCCGGCGCGGTCGGAGGCGAGCGCCTGCAGGGAGAGGAACTCGCGCTGCTTGGCGATCCAGCGCTTGTGGATGTCGCCCAACATGCCCATCGCCTCGATCACCTGCGCGTTGCGCAAGCTTCCGTCGGCGTATTGCTGCGCGGCGATGGAGCTGCGCCCGGCGGCCGACAGCGGCGGCTGGGTACTCATCTCGTTGAACCACGCCACCATGGTCTGCAGGATGGCGCCGACCAGCGCCGAATAGCCGAGCAAGGGATTGATCATAAAGATGATCACCAGGAAGACGAGCGCGACCGGCGCCTCGACCAGGGCCTTCAGCAGGGGCGAAGGCAGGAAGTCACGCAGCGTGCGCAGGTCCGACAGCGGTTGCGTCGTACCGCCGGGAATGCGCTTGAGGTTGGCTTCGAAGACCGCGCCGAAGATCCGCGGCGCCAGCCGGTCGTCCAGCACCAGTCCCGCGCTATGCATCTCTTCGCCGTGGGCCCACTCCAGCAACTCCATCACCACATAGGCGGCCAGCACCATGAGCGTGAGCATGCCCAGCGTGAGGTGGCTGCGGCTGTTCACAACGCGGTCATACACCTCCAGCATGTACCAGGTGGGCATCAGCACCATCAGGCTGGCGATGACGGAGAAGCACGCGCTGCGCGTGAAGTACGGGCGCAATTCGCGCACGGCCTCCTGCAGTTCGGTGCCGGGAGCGCGCAGGGCGCGGGGATCGATCGGTGTACTCATTGGATTTCCTCAACCATCACATATTCGGGCGTCTCCGAGGAATGAATCTCGGGCGCGGCATCGTCGCTTTCCGAAAATGCGAATTGCAATTCGAAGCCGCCCGCCTTGCTGCGTGAAAGCACCACCTCACGCAGCTTCTTTTCATGAAAGCTCGTTTCGTCCTTGGAGGCCAGGTCCAGCTTGAAGCGCATGCGCCCGTCGAGGGTGTACATCGATAGCTGCCCGTCCTTGAGGCTGAGCGTGTGACGATCGAAATACACCGGGCAGGTGTTTGCAAAGCGCAGGAGCGGCAACGGTTTTTCGCCGAGCTTTGCCAGGTTGAACGGGCTGCCAGGGCTCTGGAACACGATGCGGCAATGACGCGAGACGGAATAGATCGCGTTGCACACCATCTGTGATCCCATTTGCGGGAACTGCTCGCGCAAGGGCTTGTAGGCCATGTGGTGAAGCGCCACGCGGTTCCACACACGTGTCTTCTGCACGATGGGCGCGAGCGCGTTGCACGCCTGCGCAAACACCGCTTGCAGCGCGACCAGCCGGGCGGCTTGCTCGGGCTGCGCATTGAGCGGTACGCGAAGGGTGAGATTCATATAGGAAGCGGATTGTTGGGCTTCCTATATGAAGAGTCAACCCAGAAACCCCGGACCGGGCTCTGCTATTGGTTTTGTAGCGTACCGCACAGCTTTGGTAAGGCTCGCCACCTAATCCGCTTGTTTCGTCTTGTGAGGGCTGTCACGCTGACACGTGAATTTGTCTCGTAATGCTAATAAAAACAACGACTTGGCCGAAGAAACTAATGTGTCAGACGTGCAACAAAATCTCCGAAAAAGTGATGCAGATCACAAGAAGCGGTTGAGGAGCCTCTATAGTCGCGCCTAGCCCTAGCGGGAGGACCGGTTTTATAGGCCGGGGCCTACTCTCAAAGGCGAAGGCGGACCACATAGGTGGCACCCAAGTCTTCAACGAATTTTTGACGGCACCACTTTCTCTTCAGGAGCGCTCCATGGCTGTTACGCAAACTCAGATCACACAACTGTATCTGGCCTATTTCGGTCGTCCGCCGGACTTCGACGGAATGAACTATTACCTCGCGCAGCCGAATGCCACCGTGCAGTCGGTGGCCGCCGCGTTCAGCGCGTCGCCTGAGTCGCAAGCGCTTTACGGCTCCGTCTTCGGTGCTGCAGAGATCAACTCGATTTACCAGAACCTCTTCAACCGTGACGCGGAGCCCGGGGGCATCTCGTACTGGTCGACGGAAGTCAACTCGGGCCGCCTGTCGCCCGCATTCGCGGCCTACGCCATCCTCATTGGCGCCCAGAACCAGGACGCCGTGACCGTCGCCGCGAAGATGGCGGTTTCCACCAACTGGCTACTGAACCTGGATACCAGCGTTGAAATTGTCGGCTACAGCGGCGCGGCCGCCATCGCCGTTGCTCGCGACTACCTGCACACGATCGTCACTTCGGCCCAGGCCGCTGCGCAGACGACCGCAATCATCAACGCCAAGATCGCCGAGGCCGTGTTCGCCCACAACACCGGCGGCCTGACGATCACTCCTGATGTCACCACGGTCAATGAAGGCGCCACGGTTTACTTCACCTTGCAGACACTCGGTGTCGCCGCGGGCACGCAATACGCCTACACCCTCACCGGCGTGAGCTCGGCGGACGTCGTCGGCGGCCAGCTGAGCGGTATCGCCACGATCGACGTGAACGGCAAGGCCATCGTCGCCGTCTCGATGATCGCGGACAGCCTGACCGAAGGCACCGAGACCATCACGCTGACCTCGTCCGGCGTGGCCAAGTCGGTCACCGTCGCCGACACGTCGACGACCCCGATCCCCACCTACGTCCTGAGCAACAACACCGCGACCGGCAGCGTGGCAGAAGGCACCACGGTCATCTACACGATCACCACCACCTTCGTTGCCCCGGGCACCGACCTGAACTACACGCTCAGCGGCACCGGCCTGACGGCATCCGATGTGGTCGGCGGCCAGTTGACCGGCATCGTCAACATCGGCAACGACGGCAAAGGTTATGTGCAGGTGCAGTACGCGGCCGACTTCGTTGCCAACGAAGGCAACGAAACCATCACCCTCACGATCCAGTCCGCCACGTCGAGCGTCGTCGTCATCGATGCCGTCCCGACATACGCCGTGGAAGTCAACCGCGTCTCCGTCGACGAAGGCGCCAGCGTCACCTACACACTGGTAAGCACCAACGTTGCACCGGGTACCCAAGTTTCCTACTCCATCGTCCTGACGGCTGGAGCCACCGCCGCCGACATCGGCGGCGTGCCGCTGACCGGCTTCGCCACCGTGGGCGCCGATGGCCGAGCTAACGTGGTCGTGGCCGCCACGGCCGACATGCTGACGGACTCCGGCGAAAAAGTCCGGGTCGTCTTCAACTTGCCGACCAGTCTTGTGGGCGCCACGCTCACGACGGCCGACGTATTGATCAACGATACGTCGATCACGCCCCCGGCGACCTTTGCGCTGACTTCTTCAGTCACAGCGGTCGACGAAGGCCAGTCGGTCACCTTCACGCTGAGCACGACGAATGTCGCCTCCGGTACCTCCTTCGCCTACAGCCTGAGCGGCACAGGCATCACGGCGGCTGACATTGTGGGCGGCTCCCTCTCGGGTACCGCGGTGATTGGCGTGGATGGCAAAGCCACCGTCACCGTCACGCTGGCTGCCGACGCCGTCACCGAAACCGCCGAAACGCTGACCATGACCCTGGCGGGCCAGACCAAGTCCGTCACCGTCAACGACACGTCGTTGACGCCGGTCAAGACCTACTCCGTCACGCCTTCGGCCACTTCCATCAACGAAGGCCAAACCGTCACGTTCACGATCAACACGACCAATGTGTCAGCCGGCACCACGCTGAGCTACACGCTTGCTGGCACCGGCATCACTACGGCCGACGTCGGCGGCGGTTCCCTGACCGGCTTGACAACAGTTGGCGCGGATGGCAAGGCGACGGTTACCGTCTCCCTGCTCAACGACTTGAGCTTCACGGAAGGCAACGAAACGATGACGTTCACGGTCGATGGCACCAGCGCCAGCACCGCCGTCCTCGTGGTTGACACGTCGCAGCTGACGACCAGCTACACCCTGACCGCCGGCCAGGACAGCATCACGGGTTCTTCGCAAAACGACACGTTCATCGCGCAGAACAACAACTTGAACGCCGGCGACATCGTCATCGGCGGTGCAGGCACTGGCGACTTTCTGGCGCTGTCCATTGACGGCGCTGTTGGAAGCACCAGCTACGCGGGTTTCCAGCTCAGCGGCGTGGAAGCGTTCCAGGTCACCAACGACAAGGTCGGCAGCGACGCGTCCTTCGACATGTCCAGCTCGACCGGCGTGCTGACGCTGATCAACACCAACAGCAGCGGCAACGTGCTGTTCAACTACGCCAACACGAACCCCGATTCAGATGCCGACGGCTTCGACGAAGTTAACCTGCGCGCGCTGAACCTGACCACCGGTGTGAGCGTCACGCTCGACATCCGCGATGTCGATGCAGCGGGCCTGGATGAAGTCAACCTGCAGGTCACCAACAGCGACAACCTCGCCGTCATCGCCAGCGTGAACCTGGTTGCGGTCGCTACCGCCACCACGGCTGCTGTCGACCAGGCAGCCGCTTCCGGCATCGAGCGCGTGAACCTGTCCACGGCGGGCAGCTCGCAGCCAGTCAGCATCGTCGACCTCAACACCCCCGGTTCCACCGAGCTGTTCATCAGCACGGCCGTGGCCCTGTCTTTGGGTGACGCGAACGCCGACCCGACCGCCATCGAAAACGCGCTCAGCGCAACGATCAGTGTGGTCGACGCCACCGGTTCGACGGGCAACATCGCACTGTCCACGGCCGCCAACGGAACTTCTGCCACGGTGACCACCGGCTCCGGCAACGACACCATCTTCACCGGCGCGGGCCCCGACTCGGTCATGGCAGGCGCCGGCAACGACGTGGTCAGCACGGGTGCGGGCAACGACACGGTGTGGGCGGGCGCGGGCAACGACATCGTCGACGCCGGTACCGGCAGCAACGTCGTGCAAGGCGAAGCCGGCAACGACACCATCACGGCCAGCGGGTCGGGTACCGTCGATTCCCTTTACGGTGGTGAAGGCAACGACACCATCACCAACACCAGCACGGACGCCAGCGCCAACTACATGGAAGGCAACGCCGGCAACGACACGCTGACGTTCACGACCGGTAGCGTCTTCTCCGGCAGCACCATGCTGGGCGGTGACGGCAACGACACCATCAACATCGGCCCGGGCAACATTTCGGTGGACGGCGGCACCGGCAACGACATTGTCAACGTCGGCGCAAACCTGCGCTCCGACCTGCCGACTTCCGGCGCTTTCGGTTCGGAAGCCGTTGGCGCCCGCTCCACCACCAGCTGGTACGAAGGCGGCGCGGGTACCGACACCCTGAACGCAACGGGCGTTGACGGTACCCACGCCCTGGACGACGTCGGTCGCTTCGAAACCATCAACATCGGCGCAGGCGCGGCCGACATTTCGATCCAGGTCACGGACAACTCCACGTTCGACCTCGACACGGGCACTGCCACGGTCATTAACTTCACCGGTACCGGCAAGCTCACGTTCCTGGGCAATGACCCCAACCCGTATACCGGCGGCTTCGGCAGCGACGTGGCTGGCGATCCCAGTCCGCACGGCGACGACGTCCTGACACGTTCGATCACCATCAACAGCAGCTCCGGAAGTGACTCGATCATCACCGGCATGGGCAATGACTCCGTGTCCGCTGCCGCTGGCAGCGATACGGTCAGCACCGGTGCCGGCAACGACACAGTGTCGATCGGCACGGGCGTTGACAGCGTTGACCTCGGCTCCGGCAACGACCGCCTGGTGGTCAGCGGAGGCGATCTGGTGGACGGCTCCGATACCGTCATCGGCGGAACCGGCACCGACACGATCGAGTTCCTGCACCCCGGCGATGGCAGTCTTTTCACGTACGACCTTGACACGCTGACCCTCGGCGGCCTGGTTTCGGGCGTCCAGCGTCTGGTGATCACGGACACCAATGCCAGCTCCGGCGAAGTTGACGTCATCATTGCCGGCACCTACGGCAACCTCGAGCCTGGCGGCGATCCCACCCGCAGCGTGCTGGCCATCGACGGCTCCGGCATGTCCGGCAGTTGGCTGTATGTCGACACCAGGGCGCTGGACGGCGTTTTCAACGGAATCGACGAAGACTTCAATGTCACTGGCGGAAGCGATGGCGACTGGTTTGTCTTTGGCTTCAACCTCGATTCCGGCGATACGGTCGCCGGCGGGTCGGGCTACGACTACATCACCACCGACGGCACGGTCACTGATGCAGCGTTCCTCAACGTGACGTCCATGGAAGAAATCTGGACGGCCGGCAACAGCTTCGTGTCGGCAGACAACTTCACCCTGGCAGCCAATGCCCAGGCGGCTGGCATCTCTGTTGTGACGTTGGGCGGCACGGCCGATACCGTCGACGCGACTGCTTTCGTGGTCGGCGCCGCCAGCGGCAATACCTCCGGCAATCTGGCGGTGTACGGCTACGGCGGCAACGACACGATTGCAACCGGCGCGGGCGCCGACTACATCGACG
>JBKJOM010000186.1:0-3104 GCA_046595775.1 Ramlibacter sp.
TGGGGCAAGCGCATACGCACCCACAGCTGGCAGTTCCCCCAAGGGGGCATCGATCGGGGCGAGACACCCGAACAAGCGATGTTCCGCGAGCTGCACGAAGAAGTGGGCCTGCAGGCCGAGCATGTGCGCATCATCGCCCGCACCCGTGACTGGTTGCGCTACGAGGTGCCTGACCGGTACATTCGCCGCGACGCGCGCGGCCACTACAAGGGCCAGAAACAGATCTGGTACCTGTTGCAACTGACGGGCCACGACTGGGACCTGAACCTGCGCGCGACAAACCATCCCGAGTTCGACGCCTGGCGCTGGAACGACTACTGGGTGCCGCTCGATGTGGTGGTGGAGTTCAAGCGCGGTGTGTACGAGATGGCGCTGACCGAGCTCGCGCGTTTTCTTCCGCGACACGATCACCGCAATCGCTACTTGCGCAGCGGCATGCGATCACGCGATCACGAAGGCCAGGAGTACGGACCCGACCCCATGCATGCCCCGGGTTTCGAGTTGCCACCGGGCGGCACGTTCGAGCCAGATCCGCAAGCCGGCATTGCACAGCAGGTGCCCGAAGAAAAGCACGCGCCGTGACCACCGTGCAAGTTGGCCTCAGCGCGTGACGACCAGGTTGGTGCGGTGGATCATCTCCGGCTCGGCCACGTAGCCGAGGAGCTTTTCGATCTCGTTCGACGCTTTGCGGCACAGCAGGCGCGCCTCGCCGCTTGCGTAGTTCGCCAGGCCGCGCGCGATCTCATTGCCTTGCGGGTCTCGCACCGCGATCACGTCGCCTCGCGAGAAGTGCCCTTCGACCGCCGTCATCCCGATCGGCAACAGGCTCTTGCCTTCGGTCCGCACCTTGCCCACGGCGCCTTCGTCGACAGTGACCGAACCGCGCAATTGCAAGTGATCGGCCATCCAGCGCTTGCGCGCCTGGCTCTTCTGAGTAGGAGCTATCAGCAGCGTTCCGATGCTCTCGCCGCGTGCCAGGCGCAGCAGGCAATCGGGCTCGCGTCCCCAGGCGATGACGGTCGATGCGCCGGAGCCGGCCGCGCGCTTCGCGGCCAGGATCTTGGTGATCATGCCGCCGCGGCCGATGCTCGATCCCGCGCCGCCCGCCATCGCCTCGAGTGCCACTTCGCCGGCGCGCGCTTCCTGCACGAAAGTGGCCGCAGGGTCCTTGCGCGGATCGGCGCTGTACAGGCCCTTCTGGTCGGTGAGGATCACCAGCGCATCGGCTTCCACCAGGTTCGCAACCAGCGCGCCCAACGTGTCGTTGTCGCCGAACTTGATCTCGTCGTTGACAACCGTGTCGTTCTCGTTGATGACCGGCACCACATTCAATCGCAGCAGCGTCAACAGCGTGGAGCGCGCATTCAGGTAGCGCTCACGGTCGGCCAGGTCGGCGTGCGTGAGCAGCACTTGCGCCGAGCCCATGCCCTGCTCGCGCAACTTGGTTTCGTACATTTGCGCGAGGCCCATCTGGCCGACAGCGGCCGCGGCTTGCAGCTCGTTGATTTCGTGCGGCCGCGTGGTCCAGCCCAGGCGCTTCATGCCTTCGGCGATGGCGCCGCTGGAAACCATGATGTCCTCCCGGCCCTCGCGCGCGAGTTCTGCGAGCTGCCGGCACCACTCCCCGATCGCGGCTTCGTCAAGGCCACGCCCATCGTTGGTCACCAGGCTCGATCCGACCTTGACGACGATACGGTGCGCGTCGCGCAGCACAGTGGAATGCCCCGAGTCAGCCATCCTGGAAACGCGGGTCGATGTACTCGGGCGGCTGCTCGGCGATCTGCAGCGACTGGATGTGCTGGAACACCGACTTCACCAGCGTCTCGCAGCCTTCGCGTGTCAGTGCGGAGATCTCGAACACCGGCCCCTTGTACTTGAAGCGCTTGATGAAGTCCTTCACTCGCGCATCGCGCTCTTCGGAAGGCACCATGTCCAGCTTGTTGAGCACCACCCACCGAGGCTTTTCGTAGAGCGACGCATCGTATTTCTTCAGTTCCCCAATGATGGCCTTGGCTTCCTTGACGGGATCGACCCCGTCGAACGGCGCCAGGTCCACCACATGCAGCAGCAGCCGCGTACGCTGCAGGTGGCGCAGGAACTGGTGGCCGAGGCCCGCGCCTTCGGCCGCACCTTCGATCAGTCCGGGCAGGTCGGCGACGACGAAGCTTTGCTCCGGGCCGACGCGCACGACGCCGAGGTTGGGATGGAGGGTGGTGAACGGGTAGTCGGCGATGCGGGGCCGCGCATTGGAGATGGCGGAGATCAGCGTCGACTTGCCCGCGTTGGGCATGCCCAGCAAGCCCACGTCGGCCAGCACTTTCAATTCGAGCTTCAGGCTCTTCTTGTCGCCGGGCCAGCCGGGCGTCTTCTGGCGCGGCGCCCGGTTGATCGAGCTCTTGAACCGCATGTTGCCGAAGCCGCCGTCGCCGCCCTTGGCGATCATGATCTGCTCGCCGGGGGTGAGAAGCTCATAGAGCACCTCACCGGTTTCGGCGTCGCTGACGATGGTGCCTACCGGCATCTTCAGCACGATGTCGCTGCCGGCGGCGCCGAACATGTCCGAGCCCATGCCGTGCTCGCCGCGCTTGGCGTCATGGCGGCGCGAGAACCGGAAGTCCACCAGGGTGTTCAGGTTGGAATCGGCCAGCGCGAAGACGTGGCCGCCGCGGCCGCCATCGCCTCCGTTGGGGCCGCCGAATTCCTTGTACTTCTCATGCCGGAACGAGACGCAGCCGTTCCCCCCATCCCCTGCGGAGATGTCGATGAAGGCTTCGTCGACGAATTTCATGATCAGTCAGTATAAAAAATAAAGCCCCGACAAGTCGGGGCTTCGATGCTCGATCGAAGTGATCGATCAGGCCGGGACGATGCTCACTGTCTGCTTGTTCATCGAACCCTTGATCTTGAAGGCCACGTGGCCTTCGACCAGGGCGAACAAGGTGTGGTCCTTGCCCAGGCCGACGTTGGTGCCGGGATGGAACTTGGTGCCGCGCTGGCGCACGATGATGGAACCGGCGCTGATGAGTTCACCGCCAAAAGCCTTCACGCCGAGCATCTTGGGCTGGGAATCCCGCCCGTTTCGCGTAGAGCCGCCGCCTTTTTTC
>JBKJOM010000319.1:0-27447 GCA_046595775.1 Ramlibacter sp.
GATCACCAGCCATGCGATGCCCATGCTGATGCGCATGCCGGTGAAGATGGTGGGCGCGGCGGCCGGCAGGATCACTCGGAAAGCCTTTCGCATGGGTTTCACCTCGAGCGTGAGCGCAACATTCAGCCACTCGCGCTTGACCGATGCAACGCCGAACGCGGTATTGATCAACATCGGCCAGACCGAGCAGATGAAGATCACGAACACGCCGGAGATCGACGAGTCCTTGATGGTGTAGAGCGCGAGCGGCATCCACGCCAGCGGTGAGATGGGCTTGAGCACCTGGATGAACGGATCGAACGCTTTTTGCAACAGCGGCGACATTCCGATGACGAATCCCAGGGGCACGGCCACCATGCAGGCGAAGAAAAACCCGAGACCCACGCGACCCAGCGAGTGAGCGAGCTGGATCGCGATCCCCTTGTCGTTGGGGCCGTTGTCGTAGAAGGGGTCGGCCAGCTGCTTCGCTACGGCACTGCCCATCTGCGCCAGCGTGGGAAAGCCCGTGGTCTTCTGCGATCCCACGTCCTTGCCCATCATCTTGGCGTACGCGAGCTGCTCGGCAGTCATGCCCGCCGGTCCGCTGCCAACGATTGCCTGTCGCGTGGCGACATGCCAGATGCCCAGGAAAACCAGCAACAGCAGCAGCGAGACCAGGCCCGCCTTGAAGTTGATGGACTTCACGCAGCGCTCATCTTGTTGATGGCAAAGCTCTTGACGTACTCCTCAGGCCGGGCGGGGTCAAACTCCTTGCCCATCACCTTGAATTTGGGGTACGCGCCTTCCGGCGGCTTGAAGCCGGCCTGTGCCATGTACTTCTTGGCGTCGGTGAGAAGGAACACCTTTTCTGCGATCTGCTTGTAATTGACCTCGCCCTTGACGTAGCCCCAACGCTTCATCTGGGTGAGCATCCACACCGCCATGCTCTGCCACGGCACCGGGTCGAAGTTGGCGCGGTCGGGCACGGTGCGGATGTTGCCCAGGCCGTCGGCAAACTTGCCGGTGAGCACCTGTGTGAGAACAGTCTCAGGTTGGTTCAGGTACTGGGCCGGCGCGATGATCTTGGCGATCAGCTCACGGTCGTTCGGCCGGCTGGCCATGAACGAGGCGGTGAGGATGGCGCGGTACAGCGCCGCAAAGGTGTTGGGGTTTTTCTGAATGAACTCGTCACTCACGCCGAATGCGCAGCACGGATGGCCGTCCCAGATCTCCTTGGACAGGATGTGGATGAAGCCCACCTCGTCGTAGACGGCCCGCTGATTGAACGGATCCGGTCCGAGAAAGCCATCAATGTTGCCGGCTCGCAGGTTAGCCACCATCTCCGGCGGCGGCGTCACGCGGATCTGCACGTCGGTCTCGGGGTTGATGCCGTTCTCGGCCAGGTAGTAGCGCAGCAGAAAGTTGTGCATGCTGTACTCGAAGGGCACCGCGAACTTGAAACCCTTCCAGCTCTTCGGGTCACGCCGGTCCTTGTGCTTGACGTGCAGCGTGATCGCCTGGCCGTTGGTGTTCTGGATGCTGGCCACATTCATGCCCGCCTGGTTGGAGCCCAGGCCCATGGTCATGGCCAGCGGCATGGGTGACAGGAAGTGACTCGCGTCATGCTCCTTGTTGATCATCTTGTCGCGGATGAGAGCCCAGCCTGCCGTCTTGTTCAACTGGACGTTCAGGCCTTCTTTCCGGTAGAAGCCCAACGGGTCCGCCATGATCAGCGGCGACGCGCAGGTGATCGCGATGAAGCCGATCTTCAGGTCTTTCTTCTCCAGCGGCCCCTTGTCCTGCGCCATCGCCTGCAGCGCGCCTATCGGCAGCACCGAAGCAATGGCGGCGCGCGCGGTGTTGGCGCCGACAGCGCGCAGGAAACCGCGCCGGACCGCATCCACCGGGAACAGCGCTTTCACCAGCGTGTCCTCGATGAAGTGGTGCGACATGGCCTGCGCGTTTGCGTGTTCCGCTGGCGCGTGGTCGCCGCCGCAGGCACAGCGCAGCTTCAGCGGACGGTCGGCATCGTAGGCGTTCGGTAGGTCGGACATGGTGCACCTCTTGAAAGATGAACCTTCTGTGCAAGTGGCGAGCCTGCTGAGGGACGGGGCGTGCCAACCGTCGTAAATCGCGGCAGAAATGTCGAGGGCGTGTAGGGGCCGCCCTACAAATCACCCCGGCCCGTAGGTTTGCCGTGCCTTTCGGCGAAGAGTGCCAGTTCGACGTCGTTCTTGGTGCCGGTCTTTTCCAGGATGCGAGCGCGATACGTGCTGACGGTGTTCGGAGCCAGCTGCAGTTGCGCACCGATTTGGCTCACGCTGCGCCCTGAAATGAGGAGGCGAAACACCTGGTGCTCTCGGTGCGAGAGCGACTCCGGCCCGATAGCCGCACCGCCGCCGACCGCACTGGCCAGCGACTCCGCCGTCGTGGCCGAAACGTACACGCCGCCCGCTGCCACTTTACGCACTGCGGCGATCATGTCATCCGCGTCGGCGCTCTTGTTCAAGTACCCCGCGGCGCCCAGCTTGATACAGCGAACGGCGTATTGGCGCTCCGGGTAGGTACTGAGGATCAACACCGGCAATTGGGGCCAGTCCTTGCGGAGCAACTGCAGAACTTCCAGGCCGTCGCGCCCCGGCATCGCGATGTCCAGCAGTACGACATCGAGCCCATCCCGTCCCTGTAACCGGCGCACGGCATCGAGCACTGCGTCGCCATCAATCGCTTCGGCGGTGACCTCGATGTCGGGCGCGTCGGCCATCACCTGCTTGAGGCCCTCGCGAACGATGCGGTGATCGTCGCCAAGCAGTACGCGGATGCGGTCAGCCATGAGGCACCGGCAGCGACAGGGTGAAGGTAGAGCCCTGGCCGGGCTCGCTCGCGATCGTGAGGTGGCCGCCGAAGTGCCGCGCCCGCTCCCGCATACCCATCACGCCATAGGCGGTCGGCGCTTCGAACGCATCGACGCCTGCACCATGGCCGTCATCAGCGACTGCCAGTTGCAGGACATGCCCGGCCAGCTCGATATGAACGGCCACCCGCGAGGCCTCGGCATGGCGAGCCACGTTGCTCAACATCTCCTGGAAGATCCGGAAAACTGCCAGGGCCATGGGTTCGGGCAACGACGGCAGGGCAGGCTGCATCCGCCAGTCGAGGACCAGTTCGGTAGAGCGTCCGAACTCCTGGGCCTGCCACTCGAGCGCGGCCCACAGGCCCTGATGGTCCAGGATGCTGGGCCGCAGGTCGGTGATGATGCGCCCGACGTTGTCAACCGCGTTCTCGATCAGCTGGCTCATGTTGGCGCATTTGCTGCGCATGCGCTCGCGCATGGCCTGAGCCGCCCCCGCATCACGCGCCGCTTGCTCCGACAGGCGCTTGTCCAACCAGTTCACGTCCATCTTCAGTGCGACCAGGAGGCTACCCAATTCGTCATGCACTTCTCGGGCGATTCGCGTGCGCTCTTCTTCACGCACCGTCTCGGAATACGCAGCCAGCTCGCGCTGCTGGTCGAGCGCCTCCGAGAGTTCGCGCGTGCGCTCAGCCACGGCCCTGTGCAAGGCATCGCGCGCGAGCTTTCGCTCGGTGATGTCGACAAAGGTGATGACCGCGCCGCGAACCTGCGCGCCATCCATGATCGGATAGCTTGAGTACTCCACCGGGAACGAGGTGCGGTCGCGCCGCCAGAACACCTCGGTGTCGATGCGACAGGGCAAGCCGCGGCGAAAGGCGTTGAAGATCGGGCAGTCGGTGTCGGGGTAGTGCGAGCCGTCGGCGTGCGAGTGATGCGTGAGCTCATGCATGTTGCGGCCCAGCACCTGCTTGGCCTCCCAGTCGAGCAGGCGAGCGCCGGCCCGGTTGATGAACATGCAGTGGCCCTCCAGGTCAATGCCGAAGATGCCTTCGCCAGTGGACTCCAGCAGCAGCCCGAGCTGGTCTCGCCAGAGCGCATCGGCATGCATGGTCGCCCTTACAGGCCGAGTTCCGACAGGCCGGGATGATCGTCGGGGCGGCGCCCCAGTGGCCACTGAAACTTGCGCTCTTGCGGCTGGATTGGCATGTCGTTGATGCTGGCGAAACGCCTTCGCATCAGGCCCTGGTCGGTGAACTCCCAGTTCTCGTTGCCGTAGCTACGGAACCAGTGGTCCGAATCGTCATGCCACTCGTACGCGAATCGCACGGCGATGCGTTCGGCAGTGAAGGCCCAGACCTCCTTGATCAGGCGGTAGTCGAGTTCGCGAGCCCACTTGCGCTGCAGGAACTGCCGCACTTGTTCGCGGCCCACGGGAAACTCGGCGCGATTGCGCCATTGCGTGTCCTCGGTGTAGACCTGCACCACCCGGTCCGGGTCTCGCGAGTTCCAGGCGTCTTCCGCCAGGCGCGCCTTGTGCAGCGCGGATTCGGCGGTGAAGGGCGGCAGGGGTGGTTTGGAGTCTATGACGGAGTTCATGGTTTGACGAACTTCAGCACGAATTCATCCTTGGGCATCGGCGGGTTGGGCGTGTTCTTGTCGCGCGGGTCCTTGTAGTTGCGCAGGAAGTCGCCCCTCGAATGCAGCCTGAAGCCCGCCGCTTCCACCTCTTGGATCACGAAGGCCTCCTCCACGCGGTGCAGCGTGCCTGCCTCGCCAATGCCCGTGCCGTCGCGGCCCGCGTGGTCGGCGATCACGTAGGAGCCGCCCCTCTTCAGTGCCTTGAAGATCGCGCGATTGGCCTTGGCCCGATCGACGCCAAGGTGCCCGAAGTCGTGATAGTTGAACATCAGGGTCACCACGTCGAGTGCGTTGTCCGCCACCTCCGGGGGGGCCGGGTCGTCGAAGGGCCGCAACACCGCCACGATGTGCGAGAGGGCCGGGTTGCGCATGCGCTCGGCCAGCGTGGGCAGGGGCGGCGGCGCGTTGGCCGGCGGCGGGGCCGCGGCGCCTTCCGGCTGCGCGGGCGCTGCCTGGTTCGGCACCGGCGGCGGGCGCTGCGCGTACACCTTGCCCGAGGGACCCACGCCGCGCGCCAGCAGTTCGGTCGTGTAGCCGCGTGCCGCGCTCACGTCCATCGCGACCATGCCTTCGCGCAGGCCGATGAATTCGAGCGTCTCGCGCGGCAACCGGCGCAGGTCGTTGTTGCGGTCGCCTGCGCTGCGGTCGGGCGCGCCGACGATGGCCGCGATGCGAGCCGGCGACAGCGAGGGCGGTGCCACAGGCTCGCTCGCGCAGCCCACGATGAGGGTTGCGCCCAACAGGGCCAGCGTTGCGATTTTCATGGCTTGTCCTTTCCGACGATTGCTTTCCAGTGTCCGGGTTCCACCGGCGTGATCGAGAGGCGGTTGCCCCGCTTGAGGATCAGCATCTGCGCCAGTTCGGGCCGCTCGCGCAGCTGCGCCAGCGTGATGTTGGGAATTTTTTTCGTGACCTTCACATCGACCAGTTGCCAGCGCGGCTCTTCCTGCCTGGACTTCGGATCGAAGTACTTGGACTTCTTTTCGAACTGCGTCGGGTCGGGATAAGGCGTCGAGGCCACCTTGCCGATGCCGACGATACCCGGCTCCGCGCAACTGGAGTGGTAGAACAGCACGCCGTCGCCCACGCGCATCTGGTCGCGCATGTAGTTGCGCGCCTGGTAGTTGCGCACGCCTGTCCATGCCACGGTGGATTTGGGTGCCGCGATTGCATCGTCGACCGAAACCTCCTGCGGCTCGGACTTCATCAGCCAGTAGTTCATGGACCTTGTCGTTCTAGAGAATCCGGGTGAGCGCAACGAGATGGCAAAGAACTGGAGTGTCCAGGTTCATGGCGCCAGCATACGCGCGCGGAGCGAAGCTTCATCGGACGATCGAGATCAGCTCCACCTCGAAGATCAGCGTCGAGTTCGGCGGGATCAGCCCGTCGCCGACGTTGCGTTCACCATAGGCGATGCCCGGGGGACAGGTCAGGCGGGCTTTGCCGCCGGGCTTCATCATGCCCACGCCTTCGGTCCAGCACTTGATCACGCGGTTGAGCGCGAACTCGGCCGGCTGGACGCGCTTGTACGAGCTGTCGAACTCCGTGCCGTTGGTCAACGTGCCGCGGTAATGAACGCGGACCTTGTCGCTGAATGCGGGTGATGTGCCCGAACCTTCAACCAGCGACTGGTACACCAGCCCCGTGCCGGTGGTGATGGCCGACCCGGCCGAGGACGCTTGGGTGGAGCCGGCCGGGGCAGGCGGCGTTGAAGTGGGCGCGGCGCAGGAAGCGAGCAGCGCGAGCGCGGCAGCGCCTTGGAATGCGGAACGGAACAAGTGAGTCTCCTTCGCGCCAACTGGCGGCGCACGCGAGACTTTAGCGCTTGTCGCCTTTCGAGTTGATCTGGGCCATGGTCGATACGTTCTGCCGCACCTTCAGGTTGCCCCAATAGCTCCGCTGCCCACGCCTTGCCGGCACCCGACACTCGCAACTGCAACTCCCGCGCTATCGGAAAAAGAAACGGGCCCCGCAGGGCCCGTTTGGTTCGTCAGCAGTAACTGGCGATCAGCGGCCGTCGCCGTCCGCATCACCGGGGATAGCCCGCTCCACGCGGTGCCACGCGGCTCTCGAGGCGTCCTTGGCTTCTTCCCAGTTCAGGCGCGACTTGCCCTTGGAGCGCTCGAAGTCGCTACGGGCCTTGGGCTCGTACGCGTCCCAGGTCTCGCCGGCCGCTTGCGCGCGTTCCCAACCGGTGTAGCCGGAGCGGTACGCCGGGGCATAGTCGTCGTAGGTGTAGTCGCCCTTGTAGCCCGGCGTCTTGGTGTAGTTGTCGCGCCAGTAGGTGTCCTCAGCCGTGGGGTTCACGCCCTCGGCGGCGCCCTTGCCGGCGAGTCCGCCAGCGACAGCGCCGATGGCGCCGCCGACCACCGTGCCGATCGGGCCGGCTATCGAGCCGATTGCGGCTCCAGCAGCCGCGCCACCCGTCGCGCCCAAGCCTGTGCCAAGCGGATGCGCACCGGGGGTGCCACTGATGGGATCTTTGTTTTCGGGATTGCTCTGGGACATGGATGATCTCCTTTGGGTCTGGTGTTTCGAATGAGCGCGGCGCTGATGCAGCCGGTTACTCACTCACCAGATTGCCTCTCGACTGCCGAGCCGCCTGTCGGACAACACGCCATCGGCGCATCAGCCGGCTCTGACGCCCCAGCGTGTCAGGTAAACCGCCGACGACGTTGCAATTCCGTACGCGACCATGGCCGCGCCCACCAATGCAAAGTAAGCCCAGTCCGGCGCGCCATTCGCGCTCAACAACCAGCCACCGATGACGATCACGGCCAGGCGCAGAGTGCCCGCGAGCACTGGCCCCAGCACCTTGCCCGCGCCCTGCGAAGCGAAGTAAAGCGTGAGGCCGAGCCCGAAGAATGCGAAGGCCGGGCCCGCGAAGCGCAAGTACATCGCACAAGCCTGGATGACTTCCGGCTTGTCGGTGAAAAGGCCCGCCCACAGCACCGGCCACATTGCAACGATGAGCCCCATTACCCCCGTGATCGCGGCCGACAGGGCGCCGCCGACCCAGGCCACACGCCGTGCCCGGGGCACATCCCCGCTGCCCACTGCCATGCCCACCATCGGCAGCGTGGCAACGCCAACACCGAAAGCGATGGGGATCGCAAGAAACTCCAGGCGTGTGCCGATGCCGTAACCGGCCAGTGCATCGACACCGAGCCGCGCAACCAATGCCGTCATCACCATCACTGCGAGCACGGTCTGCAATGGCGACAAGCACGCCAGCAGACCTACGCGAAGGATCTGCCAGAAGCGCGAGCGCTTCAGTTGCCAACCGTCCATGCCTAGCCTCACCCTGCGCTGCGGCAACGCCATGTATCGCAACAGGAATGCGCAACCGCCGACGCCCGCGATGAACTGGCCCAGCGCGACGCCCGCCATGCCAAGACGCGGCACGGGGCCCGCGCCCAGCCCGAGGATCGCGCCCAACGTGATCTGCGTGATCGCGATGCACAGGATCGTGGCGGCGGGCACGCGCATGTCGCCCGTGCCACGCTGGATCGACAACAACATGTTGGCCAGCCACATCGGCGTGATGCCAAGAAAAAATACCACTCCGTAGCGGCGCACTTCGTCCAGCACCTGACCGCGGGCGCCGAGCAGCCTAAAGACCGCGTCTCCGAAGAGGAAAAACACCAGCGTGAAAGCCAGTCCCGCGCCCAAGCCAATGGCCACTGCGTGTCGCGCCAGCGACTGCGCGCCTGCCACATCGCCCGCACCCAGCGTGCGGCTGATGGCAGACGACACGCCCCCGCCCATCGCGCCACCCGAAAGTGTCTGCATCAGCATCACCAGCGGAAAGACCACCGCCATGGCGGCGAGCGAGTCGCGGCCAAGGATGCCGACGTAGGTGGTTTCGGCGATGCTGGTGGCCGAGACCGCCACCATCGCCAGGATGTTGGGCAGCGCCAGCCGCGAAAGCACGGGGAGCACCGGGCCGTGCAAAAGGCTTTGTTCACGCAAGGCGGCAGCAGCTGTCATTAACCCGATGTTGCCAAAAAAATAAAATCTCCGTTTCGACACCGGACCTGTCAACATGGGACTCCATGATTCCCATGGCAAGGGGAACCTTCATAGCTCCGTATGTCTGGTGCGTCATCGGCGCCATCCTCGGCTTTCTGGCCAGCTTGAGCGGTGGCGAAGGCACCATCGTCATGCGGATCGAGTCAGTGTTGGTCGGCGTCTTCGGCGCTTTCCTGGGTGGCGAATTTATCGCCGTCTACTTGCTCAGTCCTGCAATGCAGAAGAGCATTAACGCCGCAACCGTCGGCATGGCGATTGGCGGTGCAGTCGTGGCCCTGGGCCTGCTGATGGCCATGCGCAAAGCGGTCGGGCCCATGAAGGCCGGCAAGTCCAAAAGGCGCCACGACTAGCGCGCCCCCGGACTCGCGGCCTGCCTATACTGGCCGCCATGAACGAAGTCCAATCTCTTTCCCTTGACCCCGCCCAGGTGCAGGCGCTGCTGCGCGTCTCCACAGGCACGCTCACCACCGTCCTGCTGAAAAAGGGCTTGCGCAATGTGTGGTTGCGTGGCACCCGGCCACTGGCTCCCGGCCAGCTTCGCATCGCGGGCCGCGCCTTCACGTTGCGCTTCGTGCCAGCACGAGAAGACCTGGCAACCCCCGCATCTTGGGGCTCACCGATCTCCACCCGCGCCGCGATCGAGGCCATGCCTTCTGGTTGCATCGCTGTGGTCGGTGCCATGGGCACCACCGACGCAGGCATCTTCGGCGACATCCTGTGCGCCCGAATGGCCAAGCGTGGCGTGGCGGCGCTGGTCAGCGACGGAGTGGTGCGCGACATCCAGGGCGTGCTGGGCACCGGACTGCCGGTCTGGTGCCAGGGCACGGCCGCGCCGCCCTCGGTGGCGGGCCTGACCTTTGTCGGATGGCAGGAGCCGATCGATTGCGGCGGCGTCGCCGTCTTCCCCAACGATGTGATCGTGGTCGACCAGGACGGCGCGGTGCTGATACCTGCGGCCTTGCTGGACGAAGTGATCGCGCTGGCGACCGAGCAGGAGCACCTGGAGAACTTTATCATGTCCGAGGTGGAGAAGGGCGCGAAGCTGCCCGGCCTGTACCCGCCCAATGAAGAGAACAAGGCGAAGTACGAGGCCTGGCGCAAGACGCAAGGTTGACGCGATGCCACGCATCGCCCTGATCCACGCCACCGCCTTGGCCATCGAGCCGATAAACAGCGCCTTCACGCGCCATTGGCCCGATGCGCAGCGCACGAATCTGCTGGATGACAGCCTGTCGGCCGACCGCGCGCGCGACGGCGACGGCGAGCTCACGCCCGCGATGATGGGCCGCTTCGAACAACTCGCGCGTTACGCGGTAGTCACAGGTTGCAACGGCATCCTCTTCACCTGCTCCGCATTCGGTCCTGCTATCGAAGCGGCGGCGAGCATCAGCGGCGTGCCCACGCTCAAGCCCAACGAGGCGATGTTCGACCAGGCGCTCGCCCTCGCGGCAGGCGGCAAGCAATTGCGCCTCGGGCTCATCGCCACCTTCCAGGCTTCCATCGGCTCGATGAGCGACGAGCTGCTGGCGCTGGCCACGCAGCGCGGCATCTTTGTGGACCTGCAATGCGTGTTCGTGCCCGAGGCGATGGACGACCTGGCGCAAGGCCGCCCGGAAGATCATCACCGCAAGATTGCCCACGCCTCGCGCGCGCTCGGAAGCTGCGACGCCGTGATCCTGGCGCAGTTCTCCGTGGCCGCCGCGCAAGGCGCAGTACAACGAGAGTTGTCATGTCCTGTCCTCAGTAGCCCCGATTGCGCGGTGCTCGCGCTGCGGAAAACAATGGCGGGATGACTGACCGAATTGCCGTGGCGCAACTGCGCCGCTTCCTCACGCAATCGATGGAGCAGCTGGGCCTGCCGACCGATGACGCAGCCATCGTCGGCGACCTGATGACCGAGGCCGAGGCGCAAGGCTCGGACGGCCACGGCGCGATTCGCCTCATCCCCTACGCACGCCGCATCCGTGCCGGTGGCATGAACCTGCGGCCCAGCATCAGGGTGCTGAAAGAAAAGCCCGGCATGGCGCTGCTCGATGGCGACAACGGCATGGGCCACCTCGTGATGCAGCGCGCCACGCAGATGGCTATCGAGAAAGCGCGCAATTGCGGCGTGGCCTGGGTCGGATCGCGCCTCTCCAACCACGCTGGCCCTGCGTCCCTGTATGCGCGCATGGCGTTGAAGCACGACATGATCGGCATGTACTTCGCCGTAGGCAACGCCAACCACCTGCCGCCCTGGGGCGGCCTGGACATGTTGCTCTCGACGAACCCGATCGCAGTCGCACTGCCGGCCGGCGAAGAGCCGCCCGTGGTGCTCGACATGGCGACCACCGTCGCGGCCTACGGCAAGGTCAAAGCCAAGGCGCAACGCGGCGAGCAGATGCCCGTCGGCTGGATGATCGACCGCACTGGCCAGCCGCTCACCGACCCCAAGCGCGCGGACGAAGGTTTCCTGATGCCGATCGGCGGCTACAAGGGCTACGGCCTGGCGCTGATCGTCGGCATCCTGGCCGGCACCTTGAACGGCGCGGCGATGGGCACCGAGGTGATCGACTTCAACAAGGACGACCTCACCACCACCAACACTGGCCAGGCGATCCTGGTCATCGACCCCGACGCATTCGGCGAGGTCGAAGAGTTCAAGGCGCGCATCGACAAACTGGTGCGAGAGATGCGTAGTGCCGAGCGCATGCCGGGCGTGGACCGCATCTGGTTGCCCGGCGAGCAAAGCCACGCGAAGCGCGTCGCGAACGAGCGCGACGGTATCGCGCTACCGCCTACGCTGCTGGAAAGCCTCGACAAGTTCGCCCGCGAATTGGGCGTGCCGCTGCTGCAAGAATCATGAATCGGAGACCCACATGAAGTTCGCCCCTCTCGTTATCGCGGCGTTACTCGCCGCGCCGCTGGTCCATGCGCAGCAGGCGTACCCCAGCAAACCCATCCGAGTCATCGTCCCCCTGGCCGCAGGCTCCGCCGTCGACAACGCCGCCCGCATCGTCACCGAGCGGATGGCGCGCAACATGGGCGTGGGCATCGTCATCGAGAACCAGCCCGGCGCGGCCGGCCTGATCGGCGCAGGCAACGTGGCCAAGGCCGCGCCGGATGGCTACACGCTGGGCGGCTTCAACGACAGCGTGATGACCATGGTGCCCAACATGACGGCCAAGATGCCGTGGGACATCATCAAGGACTTCGAGCCGATCTCGCTCGTGGCCACGGTGGAGTGGGGCCTGGTGGTCACAGCCACCGCGCCCGAGAAAACCGCCGCCGACCTGATCGCCGCCGCGAAGAAAGAGCCGGGCAAGATCAACTACGGATCGGGTGGCAACGGCAGCCCGCAACACATCGCGATGGCGCTGTTTGCCAGCCAGGCCGGCATCCAGATGCAGCACGTGCCCTACAAGGGCGCGACGCAGGCCGCAGTGGGCGTGGGCGGCGGCGAGGTGCTGACGGCCATGCAGGGCATCAGCACCGTCAAGCCGCTGATTGCGGGTAACAAGGTGCGCCTGCTCGGCGTGACCACGCCCAAGCGCATGCCTCAATTCCCCGACGTGCCGACTGTAGGCGAGTCTGGCCTGGCGGGCTTCGAATTCAACTCGTGGTTCGCGATGATGGCGCCCGCCGGAACCCCGAAAGAGATCACGCACCGGCTCGCGCTGGAAGTGAAGAAGGCGCTGGACGATCCGGAGGTGAAAGCGAAGCTGGATGCCCAAGGGCTGACGCCGCGGGGGACTACGCCGGAGGAGTTGGGGGTGGCGACGAAGGCGCAGCTGGCGAAGTATGGGGAGTTGATTCGCAGGAATGGGATCACGGCGGAATGACCAAAGGATGGCAGATTGCGGTCTAGCCATATGCTGCTTATTCCTTGGGAGTCCGAGTCGGCTTCCTGCCTTAGGCTCGGACCGGTGTGAGCGAGACCACTCGATGTCCCGGCATCTGCCCCACGCGCGCCCGCAACTGCCCACACCCTCCTTCCACATCCTGCCCCGCCGACTGCCTTAACTTCGTCAGCACCCCTCGCCGTTGCAGCGTTCGCGCGATCTCCGCACACCGCTCCCACGAAGGCCGCTTGAAGCCGCTGCCGTCCACTGCATTGAACGGAATCATGTTCAGCACGCCGTACTTGCACGCCAGCAGTCGCACGATGCCTTCGATCTCGTCGTCGCCGTCGTTCACGCCTTCCATCAGCGTCCACTGGTACTGGATCGGATAGCCGGTCGCGCGCGCGTAGTGCTCGCCGCCTTCGACGATCTCCGCGGGTGACAGGCGCGGCGCGCGCGGCAGCAGCTCGCGGCGCAGTTCGTCCTTGGTGGTGTGCAGTGATAGCGCCAGCGCGGGCTTCACCTTCCCTTGCGGCAGCCGCTCGAACACGCGCGCATCGCCCACGGTCGAGAACACGATGCTCTTGTGGCCGATGTTGCCCACCGTGCCCAGGAATTCGATGGCCTCCATCACCGCGTCGAGGTTGTGCGCGGGCTCGCCCATGCCCATGAACACCACCTTCTTCACCGGGCGCTTGCGCCGCGCCAGCGCCACCTGCGCCACCATCTCGGCCGAACCCAGTTGGCGCAACAAGCCATCGCGGCCTGTCATGCAGAACAGGCAGCCGACGGCGCATCCCAGTTGCGAGGAGATGCACACGCCATCGCGCGGCAGCAGCACGCTTTCCACCGCCTGGCCATCGGCCAGTTCGACCAGCAGCCGCTCCGAGCCGTCAGCCGCCGGATGTTCGGACTGGATGCGCGCGATCGACTCGATGCTGGCCTCGATGGCGGGCATCGCGGCCAGCAACGACGCGGGGTAGAAGTGCTCAGGCTTCCGCTTGCCGTGCGACTGGGGCAGGGCGTTGGACCACAGGCGCAGCACCCGGCGGGCGTGGCTGGGGCCCGCGCCGGCGGCGGTGAGCTGGTCCAGTAGCTGGGAGATTTGCATCGAAGCCGTATTGTCGGCTTGCTTCGACCTTGCGATTTCTTCAAGGTAAAAACGCAAATCGATTTTTACCTTGAAGAAGCAGGCGGCCTGTGCCGCCTTCCGGCTCAGGCCAGCCACTGCCTCAGGCGTTGGTACACCACCGGGCTGCCCGGCAGGCCGAGATGGTGGACGCCTCGCGCAACCAAGGTGTGATCGTGCGCGAACTGCAAGTCCCGCGCGGGTTGCTTGTGCCGGCCCAGCGCGCTGTCGACGGTGACCAGGCCGTCACCGAGCGGGCTGTCCTCGGCCGCATCCTTGATCGTGCCCGCCACTGCATAACACTCGACGCCATTTGGCAAGGGCACCGGCGTGCGTTCGTCGCCGGGCGCGTACTTGTCGGCCGCCCAGTCGGCATCGAGCAGGTTGCCATGGCGCAGGTCGGTGATGCCTTCGCTGCGCAGTCCGCTCAGCCGCGCGAAGGGCGCGATATAGGGGCTGACGCCGAGCCCGCGGTGCAACCAGTTGCCGCCGCGCTCCAGCGATGCGCCATGATGCGGGCTGCCCAGGAACACCATCGCCCGCAACAGGCCGGGCCAGGCCATGCCAGCTTGCTGCGCCGCGTGGAGCGCGCTGCGAGCGACCAGGCCGCCCATGCTGTGGCCGACGAAGATGATGCTTTCAACCGGGACCGGTGACGCGGCGATGCGTCTTTGCAGCAGGGCCGCGAAGTCGCCTCCGTTGGTCGAGATGTGGCGGCCGGTGTTGTAGCGCAGGTAGATTGCAGTGGCGCCCAGATCCGTGGCCAGCGAGGCAGCGGCATTGTGACCGTCAACAGCCCATTGCTGGTCGTTCATGCAGAGGCCATGGATGAACACCATGAGCTTCGCGCCCGCGGCATCGGCAGGCAGCAGCGCCATCGGGATCGCCAGTGGGTTGGCGGTGCGCTCCAGGTGGTCACCCAGCACGCCGTTCAACGCGGAGACGAGGGCGTCGCGTGCCGGTGCCGATTCGTCGTCGCCGGTACCGGGCTGCAGCAGGCCTTGCGCGCCTGCCAGGGCTGCTTCCAGGCCGGCCCCAACCACTGCGCTAGTGGTGCGCACTGCGCCGTAGACAAAGCCCGCGATGCCGCCGACCGGCTTGACCGGCGAAGCGCCCAAGGGTGGCGCCACTCGCGCAATGCTGCCGTGCAGCCCTTGCGCGATGTGGGTGACACCCTGGACGCCTTGCACCACGAGGCGCGCGACGCCCCGGAGGTCTGCGATGCGGACGGTTCGGCGCTTGGTGGGTGGGAGGGGATTGCTCACTCGCCCATCATGCGCCATCCTTCACGCGGGCCGATCAGGCCGCACTGCCGCCCAGCACCTCGCCGAACCGCACCCACTGCTTGCCGTTGAACTTGGACAACTGGGCCTGCTTCACCGGCGCATGGTCGGTGGCCGAAGTGTTGAGCGAAATTCCCGGCAGCAGCAGTTCCGAGCGGAAATTCTTCAGGCTCTCGGCCTGCCGCTTGATGTTCTCGCGCGAGACATCGTTGCCGCATTGCTTGAGCACCTGCACCATGGTCTGCGCGGCGATGTAGCCATAGACGTTGCTGGCGTCGAACACGTTGCCGTCCTTGTAGTGCACGCCCATGAAGCCACGCCATTCAAGCATCGCCTTGTCGTTCTTCCAGTCGGGGTCGGACTCGTCCTTGTAGTACTGGACGGTGATGATGTCGATCGATTTGTCCAGCCCCGCCGGGGTCAGCACCGAGCCGATGCTCGCGCCCACGTTGTTCAGGATGTGGAGCGTCTTCCACCCGGAGTCGTAAACCTTGCGTACCGCCTGCGCCGCGAATTTGGGCGTGGTGATGTTGATGAAGGTGTCGGCGCCCGAAGCCTTGAGCGTCAGGATCTGCGAGTCGACCGTCGGGTCCGTCACCTCGTACGTCGACTCGGCCACGATCATCTTGGCCTTGTCGCCCTTGAGCACGCTCTTCACGCCGGCCAGGACGTCCTTGCCGTAGTCGTCGTTCTGGTAAAGGATGGCGATCTTTGCGTTGGGCTTGTTTTTCAGGATGTACTTGGCGTAGACCTCGCCTTCGGTCTGGTAGCTCAGGTTGAAGCCGAAAGTCCAGGGGTAGTTCTTGGGGTCGTTCCACTTCGTCGCGCCGGTGGCCAAAAAGAGATGGGGCACCTTCTTGGCGTTGACGTACTTGTGGATCGCCGAGTTGCTGGGCGTGCCCAGCGTCTGGAACAGCGCCAGCACTTCGTCCTGCTCGACCAGCCGGCGCACCTGCTCCACCGCCTTGGGTGGGCTGTAGCCGTCGTCCAGCGAGATCAGGTTGATCATGCGGCCGTTGATGCCGCCTTCGGCGTTGACCTTCTTGAAATAGGCCTGCTGCAGCTTGCCGATGGTGCCGTAGGCCGAAGCGGGGCCGCTGTACGGCATGGTTTGCCCGAGCTTGATTTCGCCCTTGCCCTGCGCCGATGCGCGCTGGATGAAGAACGGTCCGGCGAGCGCCGCCGCTCCTACCGCGAGGGTCTTGCGTCGAGTCTGGTTGGTGGTCATCTTGCTTCCTTTCCATTGGAGGACATTGCGAAAAGACGCCGGCGCACCATCTGGATGAGGCCGGCGACACCCGAAGGCATCAGGTACATGAATCCGATCAGGAAAACGCCGTAGATCGCCCACGGCGCAGCCTTGGAAATCTCGTCGGCGATGTTCGGGATGAACTGGATGAACATGGCGCCGTAGAACGCGCCCGAGATCGAAGCCAGCCCGCCCACCACCACGCCCACCAGCAACATGAGCGAGAGGAACACCGGGAACGAATCGGGCGACGCAAACTGCACCGCGATCGCCGAGAGCGCGCCCGCCACGCCGGTGTACAGCGCGGAGACGCCGAAGGTCACCGACTTGTACATCGCGGTGTCCACGCCCATGGCTTGCGCTGCGATGGGCTGGTCGCGGATGGCCACCATGGCCCGGCCCACACGGCCGCGAAGCAGGTTCCAGCCCGCGAAGAAAAGCACCACCACCCAAAACAGCGTGAAGAAGTACAGCCACTGGTCTTGCGAGAGCGGGATGCCCTCGGGCGCGTCGGGCTTGACGATCACCACACCCATCGCGCCGCCCGTCCAGTGTTCCAGGCTCTTGTGCTTGAGGATCTGCGGCATCGCGACGCCCAGCGCAAAGGTGGCCAGCGCGAGGTACAGGCCTTCGAGCCGCAGTGCCGGCAACCCGAACAGGAAGCCCGCGACCAGGCACACCGCGCCCGCCGCAGGAATGGTGGCCCAATACGGCACGTTGAATTTGTCCATCAGCACAGCAGCCGTGTACGCGCCGATGGCGAAGAACGCGCCGTGCCCCAGCGAGATCTGCCCGTTGTAGCCGGTGAGCATGTTCAAACCGAGCAGGGCGATAGCGTAAGACAGCGCCAGCGTGAGCTGGAAGATTCGGTAGTTGCCCAGGATGAACGGCAGGGCGCAGGCAATGACCAGCGCCAGTGCCACGCCGATCACCTGGTTGCGGGTCAGGGCGCGGCGCGGTGGCGGGCGGAAGTCTTCCTGTTCCATGTTCATACCCTCGCCACGTGCACTTTGCCGAAGAGGCCCGAAGGCTTGAGAACCAGTACGCCCACGATGATGACCAGCGCTACCGTGAGCTTGAGCTCGGTGCCCAGGTACACGCCGACGACGTTCTCGATCACGCCCACCATGAAGCCGCCGATCACGGCGCCGCCGGGGCTGTCGATGCCGCCCAGCAACGCGGCGGCGAATGCATAGATCAGGATGCCGCCGAACATGTTCGGCTCCAGGAACACGATGGGCGCCACCATCATTCCGGCCACGGCGCCGATCGCGGCAGCAAGCCCCCACCCCAGCGCCAGCATCCATCCCACGCGCACGCCCACGAGCCGGCTGGACACGGGGTTCTGCGCCGCCGCGCGCATCGCGAGGCCCAGCGGTGTGTAGCGAAAGAATGCGAAGACGAGGCCCAGCACCACCAGCGTCACCGCCATCGAGCCCAGTTCGTGCGAGGTGACATACGAGTTGCCAAACAGCGGTTCGGCGGGGAAGGGGCTCGGGAAAGGCTTGATGGTGTACGTGAAGATCCAGCCGGCCACGCTGTTCAGGATCACCAACAGGCCGATGAAAACAATCACCACGGAGAGCACCGGCGAGTTCTCCACCGGCCGGATGATCACCCGCTCGATCACGACCCCGGCGACGAAGGCGATGATCACCGTGAGGACGAACGCCACCCAGTAGGGCACTTCCGCCTGCAGCATCGACCAGCAGATGTAGGTGGCGAACATGGCGATCTCGCCCTGCGCGAAGTTCACCAGGTGGGTGGCCTGGTAGATCATCACGAGGGCCAGGGCCACGCTCGCATAGATGCCGCCCGTGGCAAGGCCGGAGAGGATCTGGTGGATCAACAGGTCCATGTTTTTCTAGTACCCCAGGTACGAGCGGCGCACCGCTTCGTCGTTGCGGATCGATTCGGCGGTGCCGGAGATGACCACGCGGCCGGTCTCCAGCAGGTAGGCATGGTCGGCCAGGCGCAAGGCCATGGCGGCGTTCTGTTCCACCAGCAACATGCTGGTGCCGGAGTCCTTGTTGATCTGCCGGAAGATCTCGAACATCTCCTGCACGATGAGTGGCGCCAGCCCGAAGGAAGGCTCGTCGAGCAGCAGCAAGCGCGGGCGCAACATCAGTGCGCGCGAGACGGCCAGCATCTGCTGCTCGCCACCCGATAGCGTGCCCGCCTGTTGCTTCCGCCGCTCCCGCAGGCGGGGAAAGCGCGTGTACATCAGCTCGAAATCCTGCTCCACCTGCGTCTTGTCCCGGCGCGTGTAGGCGCCCATGCGCAGGTTCTCTTCCACGGTGAGGTGCATGAACGTGCCGCGGCCGTCCGGCACATGGGCGACACCGCGCCGCACGATGTCCTCGGTGGCCTTGCCGTCTATGCGCTC
Organism: Ramlibacter sp.; assembly: GCA_046595775.1. Taxonomy (GTDB): domain Bacteria; phylum Pseudomonadota; class Gammaproteobacteria; order Burkholderiales; family Burkholderiaceae_C; genus Ramlibacter. Next base: position 18,372 of record JBKJOM010000319.1, read on the forward strand.
GCCGGAGAGGGTCACCTGGCCTTGCGTCTTGACCATGCCGCACATCGCGCGCAGCGTAGTGGTCTTGCCGGCGCCATTGGCGCCCAGGATGGTGGTGATGCCGCCTTCGGCCACATCGAAGTCGATACCGTGCAACACATGGGTCGGGCCATATTGCGCGTGCAGGCCGCGGACCTGGAGCAGTGGCGTGCTCATTGCTCCACCCCCAGATACGCGCGGATCACATCCGGATTGGCCTGCACCTCGGCCGGCGTGCCGTCGGCGATCTTCTTGCCGAAGTCGAGCGCCACCACCTGGTCCGACACGCGCATCACCAGGTTCATGTGGTGCTCCACCAGCAGGATGGTGAGGGCGAGTTCGGACTGGATACGCCGGAGCAACAGCCTGAGCACATCGACCTCTTCATGGTTGAGCCCGCCGGCCGGCTCGTCGAGCAGCAGCAGCTTGGGCCTGCTCATCAATGCCCGCGCCAGCTCCACGCGCTTCTGCGTGCCGAAGGGCAGGTCGGATACGGGGCGCAGTGCGACGGATGTCAGGTCGAGCAGCTTGATCGCCTCGAACGCCCGGTCCTTGAGGTCTTTTTCCTCGCGCCGCACATGGGGCAGCCGAAGCGCGTTGGAGAAGAAGCCGCTGGCGCTGCGGCAGTGGCCGCCCAGCATCACGTTGTCCTGCACGGTCATCGTGCGGAAGAGCGCGAGGTTCTGGAATGTGCGGCCGATGCCCAGCGCGGCAATGCGATGGGCGGCGTGATCGGTGAGCGGCGAGCCTTCGAAGAGGATGCGGCCTTCGCTGAACGTGTACAGCCGCGAAAGGCAATTGAAGAGCGTGGTCTTGCCGGCGCCATTGGGCCCGATGAGCCCGGTGATGTGGCCCGGCATCACCGAAAAGGAGATGCGATCGAGCGCGGTGATGCCGCCAAAGCGGACGGTAACGTCCGAAACTTCCAGGAGGGCTTGCGCGGTCGACTGGGCCATTGATCTCGTTTCGGTCTTGTTCTTTTGGAAGGGAGCCGACGTGTTATCAACCGTCATCGGCCGGCGGCCAACGGTGGAAACCCCCGGGAAGTGTCACCCTGGCGCGCAGCACTACTTTCGGCTATCCGGGCTTTCCCCCAACCGCGAGGCAGCGTGCGACCCTAACCTCACCACTGGTTGCCGTTGGCAGGAGATCAATGATGCGCATATTCCACATGGTTGTCGCGAGCCTGCTGCTCGCATGCAGCTTCATCACCGCCCATGCGGCGGATGAGTACCCCGCCAAGCCGATCAAGTGGATCGTGCCTTATCCGCCCGGCGGCACCACGGACTTGCTTGCGCGCCTGATGGGCCAATACCTCGGCGTGAAGCTGGGCCAGCAGATCCTCATCGAGAACAAGGCCGGCGGCGGCAACAACATCGGCACCGACATGGCGGCGAAAGCGCCGCCCGACGGCTACACCATCCTGCTGGTGAACCCGGCCAACGCGATCAATGCCACGCTCTATCCCAGCCTGCCGTTCAACTTCCTCAATGACCTGGTGCCGGTGGCCGGCATCATCCGGGTGCCCAACGTGTTGACGGTGACCAAGAACTTCCCGGCGAAGAATCTGGAGGAATTCATCGATTACGCCAAGAAGAACCCGGGCAAGATCAACATGGCTTCGTCCGGTTCAGGCACTTCGGTCCACCTGTCGGGCGAGCTGTTCAAGTTCATGGCCGGCGTGGATATGAAGCACGTGCCCTACAGGGGTGCTGGACCCGCGACGACGGACCTGATCGGCGGGCAGGTCGATGTGATCTTCGACAACATGCCCTCAATCATCGGACACGTCCGCGGCGGCTCCGTGCGCGCGTTGGCCGTAACGAGCGCGCAGCGCTCCCCGGTACTGCCTGATATCCCCTCGATCGCCGAAGCTGTGCCCGGCTACGAAGCCAGCGCGTGGTTCGGCGCGGCTGCGCCGAAAGGCATGCCGCCCGCGGTGATCGCGCGGCTCAATCGCGAATTCAACGCGGCACTGGCTGACCCCGAAATGCAGAAGAAGCTGGCGGACCTGGGTGGCGTGCCGATTCCCGGCACGCCCGAGCAGTTCTGGGCACTGCATCGGGCCGAGACCGAGAAGTGGGCAAAGATTGTTAAGTTCTCCGGGGCGAAGGTCGAGTAGCAACTTCTTGGGGAGGCCGGCACCCGGTCAGATCACGCGCTTGCTTCGCAGGCCCTCGATCGACTCGCGGCTGAGCGGCGGCCGAGGCCGGCCAGGCGGTTGCCATCTACGACGCGATCACACGCTCCGATCCCGACCTGTTCGATTGAAGGCGGCGAGCGGGCAACTCACCCGTTCTCGGCCTTGTGCACGATCTTGCGCGCCATGCTCCAGCGATGCACTTCGCTCGGACCGTCGTAGATGCGAAAGGCGCGCATGTCCATGAAGATGCGCATCACGGGCGTCTCTGCCGTGACGCCCTGGCCGCCCAGGATCTGCACGCAGCGGTCGACCACGCGCCACTGCGCTTCCGAGCAAGCCACCTTGGCGCGGCTGGATTCGAAGCCGCCCTTGTGGCCCTGGTCCAGCCACCAGGCCGTGTGCCAGATGTGCAGGCGAGCGGTCTGCAGGTCGATGTCGTTGTCGGCGAGCATGAAGCCGACGCCCTCGTGTTCGGCGAGCGGCTTGCCGAAGGCCTGGCGGCGGCTCGCGTATTCGACGGCGATGTCGTTTGCTCGCCGGGCCTGGCCCAGCCAGCGCATGCAGTGCGTGAGCCGCGCCGGCGCCAGCCGTATCTGCGCGTAGCGGAAGCCCTGTCCGGCTTCGCCCAGCACGTCGGCAGCGGGCACGCGCAGGTTCTCGAAGTCCAGCACGCCGTGGCCGCCGGTGAAGCAGCTGTCCAGCGCGTCCATGCTGCGTTCGAGCCGGATGCTGGGACGATTCATGTCAGTGAGGAACATCGTCGCCGAGCCGTCTTCCATCCGCGCCATGATGATGGCGTAGTCCGCGCCGTCCGCCCCGGTGATGAACCACTTGCGGCCATTGATCACGTAATCGTCGCCGTCGCGCACCGCGGTGGTGGTGAGCATCGACGGGTCGGCGCCCGCGCCCGGGTCGGGCTCGGTCATGGCGAAACACGAGCGCGTGTGGCCTGCGACCTGCGGGCGCAGCCACCTTTCCTTCTGCGCGGGCGTCGCGACTTCCTCCATCAGATGGATGTTGCCTTCGTCGGGGGCGTGGATGTTCAGCGCGGTCGGGCCGAGCCATGAATAGCCGGCTTCCTCGAACATCACCGCCTTGGCGATGTGGCTGAGCGCGAGGCCGCCCATTTCCTTCGAAGCATGCGGCGTGAGCAGGCCGGCTGTCCGGGCACGCGCCACCAGATCGCGCCGCAGTTCCTCGGCGGGCCCGTGGCGGCTCTGGCGCGGGTCGTTCTCCATCGGGATGACCTGTTCGGCGATGAAGCGGCGCGTGCGGTCGCGCAGGTCGCGCAATTCGGGGGAGAGGTCGAAGTCCATCCGGTCTGCTCCTTAGTTGCCTGTCGTTGCGACGGCCACGCAAGGCTTGGACCGATTGTAGGGATGACTACCCGCCCGGCCGCAACGGCCGGAAGAATTCGCGAATCTCGCGCGCCAGCACTTCGGGCTGCTCCATCGCCGCGAAATGGCCGCCGCGCTGTGCAACGGTCCAACGGCGGATATCGGAGTAGGTGCGCTGTGCCACCGACCGCGGGGGCCGCAGGATCTCACGCGGGAACTCGACATAGCCCATCGGCACATCGACCGTGTCGCCTGCGGGGATCGGCCAGGGCCGGTGCATGCGGTGGTAGTAGGGCCAGAACGACGAGCCGATCGCCCCGGTCGCCCAATACAGCGTGATGTTGGCCAGCATCTCGTCGCGCGGCACGGCGCTGGCCGGATCGCCATCGTTGTCGGTCCAGGCACGGAATTTCTCGACGATCCAGGCAGCCAGCCCCACCGGCGAATCGGTCAGCCCGAACGCCAGCGTTTGCGGCCGCGTGCCCTGGATCCACTGGTAGCCGGTTTCTTCCTTGAGGAACTGCGCAAGCTCCCCCCCGAACTGCTTTTCGCCTTCGTCCTCGCTGCGCAGCATTTGGGAATCGCGCCGCACCGCGAGCAGATTCAGATGGATGCCGATGACGTTATCGGGCCGCATGTAGCCCAGCCGCGATGTGATGAAGGCGCCCCAATCGCCGCCCTGGGCCGCGAACCGGGGATAACCGAGCACGTCGGTCATCAACCGGCCGAACACATCCGCGATTTCCTCCACGCCGAAGGCCGCCTGTCCTGGCTTGAAGGACAGCGTGTAGCCGGGCAGGGAAGGAGCCACCACCGTGAATGCATCGGCGGCGTCGCCGCCAAAACGCACGGGGTCGGTCAACATGGGAATCAGCCGCCGTAACTCCAGCACCGAGCCTGGCCATCCATGCGACAGCAGCAACGGGAGCGGCGCCGGGCCGCGTCCCTGTTCATGGATGAAATGAAGGTCGATCCCATCCATCGGCACGGTGAACTGCCGCAATTCGTTCAGCTGCGCTTCGTGGGTGCGCCAGTCGAAACCGTTTTGCCAGTGGTCGACGAGCGACCTCATGTAGCCGAGACTGGCGCCCGCCTGCCACGGCGGCAGCCCCTGCGCCTCGTCAGGCCAGCGGGTACGGGCCAGCCGCTCGCGCAGGTCGTCCAGGACTTCCTGCGAGACATTCAAACGGAACGCGCGCGCGCCGCTGGACGGCGGATCGGCTTGTTGCGTCATGGACGGACCAGCGAGCTTTCGGCCGGCGGGGAGACCTGTCCGATGGAGTTACCGCGAACCCAGCGCGCGGAGCACGGCTACGCGCTCAGGCCCCTTCACCTTGATGGCGTTGAGAACCTGCACCCGGCTGCGTCCGGTGGCGCGCATCAGGTGATCCACTTCGAGTTCGTGTTCGGTGGGCGGCTTGAATTCCGGCGCGGCGATGGTTGCTTTGCTGGCGGATTTGGTCATGGTGCCCCCGTTTGTGTTTCAGATAGCCCGACTGTGACAGGTTTTTCGGCGCCACCTTCACCTCATTGTGGGCTGGCCCGCAGTCAGGCCATGTGTTTCTTCACGAAGTCGAACACGTTCTCGTGCCAGGCCACGATGTTCTTCGGTTTCATGATCCAGTGGTTCTCATCGGGGAAGATCAGCAGCTCGCTGTCGACGCCGTGGTACTGCAGCGATTCGAAGAGCATCAACCCTTCGCTGACCGGGCAGCGATAGTCCTGCTCGCCGTGGATCACCAGCACCGGTGACTTCCAGTTGGCGATGTGCCGCATGGGCGCGTAGCGGTCGAAGTTAAGCGGGTCCTGGTAAGGGTTCTCGCTGCCGTTCATCATGTACCAGAAGCCCGGGTGGTCGGTGACGCCGGTGAAGTTGGCCATGGTCACGATACTGGCGTGCGTGATCAGGCACTTGTAGCGATCGGTCTGCGTGCCCAGCCAGTTGGTCATGTAGCCACCGAAGCTGCCGCCCATCGCCATCATGCGCGAGCCGTCCATGTCGTCGCGCTTTTCCAGCGCATCGGTGACGGCCATGATGTCCTGGAAGCACTGACCACCCCACACGTTGCCCCAGATGCCCTGAATGAACGCCTGGCCGAAGCCGGTCGAGCCGCGCGCGTTGGGTTGCACCACGGTGTAACCCTGCGCCACCGCCATCAGCGGATTCCAGCGCCAGTGCCAGCCGTCGCCGCTCATGGTCATAGGGCCGCCGTGGATCCACAGCATCACCGGGCTGTTCTTCGCTGACTTGGGCCGCGTGATCCAGCTCTGGATCGGCGTGCCGTCGGTGGACATCGTCGTGATGCTCTCGGTCTCAGCCCAGTCATGGGCGGGCGTGAAGCCGGACAGGCGCGCGAGCGGCGTGGCGGCGGCTTCGTCCTGGCCCGCATGCAGATGGCACTCGGGCGCGTCGAGCAGGCTCGAGCGCACGCACGCAAAGCCGCCTTGCTTGAGCGAAGCCACTTCGCTGTGCGCGCCCCCAGCCGCGCGGGCTGTCAGGCGGCGCACCTCGCCGGTGTCCACCCGCACAGCGAAAACCGATGCGAGGCCTTCATCGTCGGCGGTGACCAGCAATTCCTGCCCGCTGCCCGACCAATCCCAGATGTGCGGCCAGCGGTCCCAGGCCCGCGTGAGCTCGCGGGCGTTGCCCTGTTCGTCGAACAAGGTGATGGTCGGCTTGATGATGAATTCGCGGCTGCGTTTGTCGCGCAGCGCGGCGATCCATTTGCCATCTGGCGAGAAGCGCGCGTTGTCGGACGACACCGAGCCGCCTTGCGGCAGCAGCTTGCTGGTGCGCGCATCGAGGTCGAACACCTTGATGTGATGGTCGTCGATGCGGTCCTCGCCCGGCACGCGCCACATGGCCAGGGCGCGTTTGCCATCGGCCGTGATGTCGAGCTGCGGCTCGATGGCCAGTTCAGAGACCGCGTCTGGGGTCAGGTCCGCACGATGCTTGCCTTCCGCGTCGCAGACGAGCATGTGGGTGTTGGCGCGATCGGCGTTCTGGTGCAACCAGCGGTCCCAATGGCGAACCGGCTGGCTGCGGAAATTGCGCGCGCTGGTGCCCTTCTTCGCACGGTCGGCGGCGGTCTCGCGCTGCTTGTCGTGCTCGATGCCCGGGAGCACCGGGGCGAACAGGACCATGCGATCCGCCCCGGCTGCAAATTTGAAACCCTCCACCCCCAGGGGCTCATCGGTGAGCTGCCGGGGCTCGCCGCCGTCGGCGGGCAGCAGCCACACCTGCATTCGCTTCTCGGCGTCCTCGTCGGGTTTGATCTCGTTGGGCTGTCGGTTCGACAGGAAGCCGAGAGCGCCGTCGTGCCGGAAGCACGGCGCGGCATCCCGGGTCTCGCCCCGCGTGAGCTGCACCGCGGCGCCACCGTCGGTAGGCACCTTCCAGAGGTCCGACAGGTACTTGACGCCATCGCGGTCGAGCCGCTGCACCGCGACTGCCAGCCATTTGCCGTCGGGGGAGGGCGCAATGTTTCCGACGCGGCGAAGTGAGATGTGTGAGTTGGGGGAATACATGGAGGAGGGCCTTTGGACGTCAGAACAGGATCAGCACTGTTTATAAAATAGGATGGTTCACTACCACTCATCAAAGCACATGCTGCAGCTTCGCGTTTTCCCGCAGCAAGGCTTCATCCTTGCCGGCCTCAGTGGCCTGGTTTCAGTCGATGCCTGGTCGAACGGCCTGCAGCAGCTCGAAGCAGCCCTGGCCGGGGAACAGGCTGATCGGCTGGTGCTCGACCTGACCGGGCTGGTTGGCTGGCTGGGCGAGCATGAGCGCACGCAGGTCGGCGCGATGATGGCGCAGCACCTCGCGCGAATGAAGAAGGTGGCCGCATTCATCCAGCCGGAAAAGATCGCCGGCGTGGTCGAGGCGCAAGCAAGAAAGGGCGGGCTGGACCTGCGGCTTTTCGCCGGCAAGGACGAGGCGGTGGGCTGGGTGCTCAGCGAGTGAGCCAGTACCATGCGGGCTGTCCTCACCGGGAGCCTGCATGAAACGGTTGAAGAGAGCAGTCCTGGTACTGGCCGCCATCGGCGTGCTGCTCGTGGCCGCCACATGGGCGGTGTTCCAGCTACCCACTTTCGGCGGCAAGCCCGGGCCGGCGCTGCTGGAGCGCATGCGCGCATCGAAGCAATTCCACGGCGAGCGCTTCGAAAACACGCCGCCCTATGTGAGCAACCTGACGGCTCTGAGCGAGTTGCAGTCGTACATGGGCGATGAGGTGCGCGAGCCGCGTTTCGAAGTGCCGATCGAGCGCGTGACGGCAGCCGACCTGGCGCGGCCCGTGCCGCCCGGACTGCGCGTGCGTTGGCTCGGGCACGCGACGGTGCTGCTGGAGATTGACGGCGTGCGGATCATGACCGACCCGGTGCTCTCGCAACGCACGTCGCCGTTCCAGTTCATCGGTCCGGCGCGCCTGCACCCGGCGCCGCTGGCCATCGAGGAGCTGAAGAACATCGACGCCGTCGTGATTTCGCACGACCACTTCGACCACCTCGACATGGACACCATCCGGGCGCTGGGGCGCGGCGGCACGCACTTTTACGTGGGACTGGGCATCGGAGCTCACATCGAACGCTGGGGCATCCCGGCTGCGCAGGTGCACGACATGGACTGGTGGGAGAGCGCACAGGTGCGCGGCGTGACGATCCACTGCGCGCCGGCGCGGCACTACTCAGGCCGCAAGAGCATGGACAACTCTACCTTGTGGTCATCCTGGATGCTCAAGGGCCCGGGCCACTCGCTGTACTTCAGCGGCGACACGGGATATGCCGGGCACTTCAAGGAGATTCGCGAGCGGCTCGGCGCGCCGGACCTTGCGATGGTGAAGGTCGGCGCTTACGGCGCGTGGGAGAACATCCACATGAACCCCGAGGATGCCGTGCGCGCGAGCCAAGACTTGGGCGCCAAGACGATGTTGCCGGTGCACTGGGCCACGTTCAACCTGGCATATCACGCGTGGGACGAGCCGATATTGCGGAGCGTGAAGGCGGCGAAGGCAGCGGGGGTTGCGATCGTGACGCCGAGGCCGGGGGAGAAGGTGGAGGCGGGGGTGGCGTTCGTGAATCGGGAGTGGTACGCGCAGGGCAAGTAGAGACGAGCCTGCGCGCCATTTGGGCAAGACGCCTCAATCGGAAATTTCACCCTCTGCAACCGGCCGCCTGGTCGCATCAATTGAAATCACTCTTGGAAAAGTGCTAGCATTGCTAGCAATGCCACTTTAATGAAGTCACATGCCCGTCGTCACCGTCCGCAATCTGCCAGAAGCAACACATCGTGCGTTGAAGCTGCGTGCTGCCCAGCACGGGCGCAGCACCGAGGCCGAAATTCGGGCCATTCTGGAGCAGCAGGTGCTGCCAAAGGCCCGGGTCAAGATCGGCGCCGAACTTGCGGCTTTCGGCAAGCGCCACGGTGGCATCGACCTGAAGATCTCGCGCGACCCGACCCCGACAGAGCCCGCCGACTTCAAGTGATCATCCTTGACACCAATGTCGTATCAGAGCCGATGCGGCGCAACAGCGACTCCGCCGTAGCGGCGTGGCTTGATCAACAAGCATCCGAGACGCT
>JBKJOM010000242.1:0-5109 GCA_046595775.1 Ramlibacter sp.
ATTCACTGCCTTCGAACCACGCATCGCCTTCGATGCACGCGCGCAGCATCGGCAGCGCATCGAAGCCCCAGAACACCTTGTCGTCCACCGACATCGCCGGCACGCCGAACAGGTTGAGCGCAAGGGCCTCGTTGGTGTTGGCCTTCAGTTCCGCCTTCACCGCGTCACTGGCGGGATCACGCTGCGGCACCAGGGCTTCCTTCAGGCCCTCGAATCGCTGCGTGTCGCCCGCGTCGCCACCGCCACGCCACACGTGGCGAAAGATCGCTTCGGCAACGTAGCGATTGATCTTGCCGTCTGCGCCACAGGCCAGCGCCAGCCGGAGCAATGCGAGCGGATTGAAAGGATGCGCCGCCGGCAACTGGATCGGGATGTTGTTGGCGCGGCCCAGCCACAGCACCTGGCGGTAGGTCCAGTCGCGCTTGGGCTGGATCTCGGCCGGGCCGAGCTGCCCGTGTTTCTGCAGCAGGGCCGCGAACAGCACCGGCTTGTACTCGACGCTGTACGTCAAACCCTGTAGCGCTTCGGGCAGTTTCTCGAACGCCAGGTAGGCGTAGGGCGAAATGAAGTCGAGATAGAACGTGATGTGTTTCATTTGTCGTCCTCCCTCTCCCTCTGGGAGAGGGTTGGGGTGAGGGCAATGCGCTCACCAATCGCTTTCCACACTTCCTTCTTTTCTTCCTCGGCCATCCGTCCCCAGGCCGCGATTTCGTCCAGTGTCCGCATGCAGCCCACGCAGAACGCCACCTTGTCGTCCATGCGGCACACCGAGACGCAGGGCGAAGGCGCCTCGTCGAACATGCCGGCGGCAACCCGGCGCGACTGCTTCGCAACGTACTCGTTGCCGGCCATCAGGGCAAGGTCGCCTGCACCACGTCAGCCACCGGTGCGCCGGTCAAACGCTCCAGGTCGTCGAGCATCACGGGAGCGTGCGGATGTCCCTGCTCCTGCAGCAGTCGCGCGACGCGCTGCACGCCTTCGGGCAGGGAAGTCAGTTCAACCCCGCACATCAGCCCGCCCGCTTGTTCAATATCGCCGTGGCCGCGCGCGAGTTCGGCTTGCGCTGCAGGAAGTCGCTGATGTACTGGCCTGCGTCGACCAGCTTGTCCAGGTCGATGCCGGTCTCGATGCCCAGACCCTGCAACATATAGACGACGTCTTCCGTCGCCACGTTACCGGTCGCGCCCTTGGCATACGGGCAGCCGCCCAGCCCGGCCGACGAAGTGTCGAATTGCCAGACGCCCATCTCGAGGCTTGCCAGCGTGTTGCCCAGCGCCTGGCCATAGGTGTCGTGGAAGTGCCCCGACACGTCGTTGATGTCGTAGTGCCTGAGCGCGGCCTCGAGCGCCGCTTGCACCTTGCGCGGCGTGCCGACGCCGATCGTGTCGGCCACGCCGACGTGTTGCACGCCGATCTGCTTCATCAGGCGCGCGACCAGCTCGACCCGTTCGGGCGCGATCTCGCCCTCGTAAGGGCACCCCACGGCGGTGGAAATGGCGCCGCGCACGTAGATGCCTTTGGCCTTCGCGGCCTCGACCACCGGCGCAAAGCGCTCGATGCTCTCGGCGATGGAGCAGTTGATGTTGCGCTGGCTGAATGCTTCGCTCGCCGCGCCGAACACCACGATCTCGTCGGGTTGGCTCGGCACTGCCGCCTCGAAACCCTTCATGTTGGGCGTCAGCACGGAGTAGCGCACACCGGGCTTGCGCTGGATGCCGGCCATCACCTCGGTGGCATCCGCCATCTGCGGCACCCACTTGGGCGAGACGAAGCTGGTCACCTCGATCTCGGTGAGGCCCGCATCCTGCAGGCGGTGCACCAGGCCGATCTTGATCTCGGCGGGCACGGGCTGCTTTTCATTCTGCAAGCCGTCGCGCGGACCCACATCGACGAGCTTGACTCGGCCAGGAAGTTTCATGGTGGGCATCAGTATCCTCTTTGCGGATCAACCACGCCGCGAACGGGTTCACCCCGCTCCAGCGCCAGCAGCTTGCCCGCAATCTGCGAAATGGTCTCGTCGCGCAAGGTGCGCGCTGAAGTGTGCGGCGTGACCGTGATCTTCGGGTGCTTCCAGAAGCGATGGCCTTCGGGCAGCGGCTCGGTGCGGAACACATCCAGCGTTGCGCCGGCAAGCTGCCCGCTGTCGAGCAGTGCCAGCAGGTCCTCTTCGACCAGGTGCTTGCCGCGCGCCACATTGATCACGTAGCCGCCGGGCAGCAAGCGCGACAGGTTCGCGCGGTTCATGATGTTCTCGGTGTCGGGCGTGAGCGGCAGCAGGCACACCAGCGCCCGGGTGGACCGCAGGAACTCATCGAACTGCACTTGCCCGGACAGGCAGCGCACACCGGGGATGTCCTGCGCCGTGCGGCTCCAGCCCAGCACCGGAAACTCGAAGTGGCGCACCGCCTGCGCCACCCGCTGGCCCAGCACGCCCAGTCCCATGATGCCGACCGGGAAGTCGGCCCGGGTCAGCGGCTTGCGGTACGACCACTTGCCTTCGCGGATGTCGTCTTCGTAGCGATCGAGTTCGCGGAAGTGTCGGATCAGGGCATGGCAGACGAACTCCGCCATCTGTACCGCCATGCCGCCGTCGTCGATGCGCACCAGCAGCGCTTTCGGCGGCAGTTTCAGGCGCAACAAGGCATCCACGCCCGCCCCGATGTTGAAGATGCCCTTGAGCGCAGGCTGCTCGTCGAGGAACTGCTGGGGCGGCGACCACACCACGGCGTGGTCGGCCTGAGGCGCGCCGGGTTGCCACTCGTCGACGGTCGCTTGCGGCAGCGCCGCGCGCAGGCCGTCAACCCAGGGCTGCGCCTTGGTCTGGGTGGCGTAGAAGAGGATTCGCATCAGCCCATTGTCACGCCGACTCAGGGGGCCAGCTTCAACAACTCCGCACCCTCGGCCACCTGGTCGCCCGGCGCATACAACACTTCGGCGACGGTGCCGTCCAGCGGCGCCGCGATGGTGTGCTCCATCTTCATCGCCTCCATCACCGCCAGCGGTTGTCCCTTGCTGACCTTGTCGCCCGCCTTCACTGCGAACGACACCACCTTGCCGGGCATCGGTGCCGTGAGCCGACCGCCCTCGACCACGCCTTCGCCCGCATGCGCCAGAAGGTCGATCGCGACGATCTGCGCCGCGCCCCCGCCAGTGAATACGTAATCGGTCTCGCCGCTCGCGAACACCGACGCCGTGAAACGCTGGCCCGCGAAGTGGACGTCGATGCCTTGCGGCGCCGCAGCGAAAGACAGCGCGCCCGACACGTTGCCCACCGTCAGCACCATGGCGCCGTCGTGCAGGTAGGCCAGTTCGGCTTTCGAGTGTTCGCCACCGAAGTCGAACTCGAAGCGGCGCGTGGTCACGCCATGCGAGCGCCAGCCGTCGCGGCGGCTGAACGGGTCGCTGGCTTCGAGCTTGCGCTCCTCCAGCACGGTGTTGGCGATGGCGGCGGCGGCCGACTGTGCCAGCGTGAGCGGCTGCTGGTTGAACAGCACCGCCTGTTCGCGGGGGATGAGGGCCGTGTCGAGGTCGGCGTTCGCGAACGACGGGCTCTTGACCACATGGCGCAGGAACTGCACGTTGTTGGCGATGCCCACGATGTGCGTCTGCGCCAGCGCTTCGTCGAGCCGCGCCAGCGCCTGCTCGCGTGTGTCGCCATGCACGATCAACTTGGCGATCATCGAATCGTAGAACGGCGAAATCGCGTCGCCTTCGCCGAAACCGGCGTCGATGCGGACATCGCCGCGCTCGAAAGCCACATGCACAGGCCAGCGCGCCACGTCGAGTCGACCGGTCGCCGGCAGGAAGTTGTTGTCGGGGTTTTCGGCGCAGATACGCGCCTCGATGGCATGGCCGCGGATCTGCAGCTGCTCCTGCTTCAGCGGCAACGGCTGGCCCGCCGCCACCCGCAATTGCCATTCGACCAGGTCCAGCCCGGTGATCGCTTCCGTCACCGGATGCTCCACCTGCAGGCGCGTGTTCATCTCCATGAAGAAGAAATTCATGGCACCCTCGCGCTGCTCGACGATGAATTCGACCGTGCCGGCGCCGACGTAGTCCACCGCGCGCGCTGCCGACATCGCGGCTTCGCCCATCTGCTGGCGCATCGCTTCGGTCATGCCGGGTGCGGGTGCTTCTTCCAGCACTTTCTGGTGGCGGCGCTGCACCGAGCAGTCGCGCTCGAACAGGTACACATAGTTGCCGTGCATATCGCCGAAGACCTGGATCTCGATGTGGCGCGGCCGCTGCACATACTTTTCGATCAGCACCGCGTCGTCGCCGAAGCTGTTGATCGCCTCACGCTTGCACGATGCCAGCGCGGCGTCGAAGTCCTCGCCCTTGTCGACCGCGCGCATGCCCTTGCCGCCGCCACCCGCGCTGGCCTTGATGAGCACCGGATAGCCGATGCGATCCGCCTCGGTCTTCAACATCGCAGGCTCCTGCCCGGCCCCGTGATAGCCCGGCACCAGCGGCACGCCGGCGCGTTCCATCAATTGCTTGGACTCGGCCTTCAGGCCCATGGCCTTGATGGCCGATGCGGGCGGGCCGATGAAAGCGATGCCCGCCTTCGCGCAGGCCAGTGCGAAATCCTCGTTCTCGCTGAGGAAACCGTAGCCCGGGTGGATCGCCAGCGCACCAGTGGCCTGGGCTGCGTCGATGATCCGCTCCCAGCGCAGGTAACTGTCCTTGGGCGCACTGCCGCCGATGTGCACAGCCTCGTCGCAGGCAGCGACGTGTTTGGCGTTCGCATCTGCGTCGGAGTACACAGCGACCGTGCGCACGCCCATACGGCGCGCAGTCGCCGCCACACGGCAGGCGATCTCGCCCCTGTTGGCGATCAAAATCTTCTTGAACATCATTGTCTTTCCGGTAGCCGTTGGCCACTGAAGAAATCGGCCAGCCGGTGCGCCACCACCTGCAGGAATTTGAAGAGCAGCACCATCAGCAGGATCGACAGCGCAATCGACAGCAACAAGGTGATCGCGAAAATCGCCGGATGCGTGGCCGACAGCCACAACATGAAGACGACGAAGCCGTCTTCCAGCAGCGACATGCCGATGTTGGAAAACGGCTCGGGCGATGTGTTCACTGCGGCGCGCGTGGTGAGCT
>JBKJOM010000253.1:0-8601 GCA_046595775.1 Ramlibacter sp.
GAGAAGGTTCCGCAACCCGATGGCACGATGACTTTCGGGCAGCGGGTACACGAATCACGGCACCTGATCCCGGTGATGCTATAAATCGAGCCCAGAACGCAGCCGATCAGCAGCATCACCGGGATCAGGTGCCGTGATTCGTGTACCCGCTGCCCGAAAGTCATCGTGCCATCGGGTTGCGGAACCTTCTCCTTGTTCAACAGTGTCCAGACGACAAGGTACGCCGAAAAAAGCGATGCCAGCAAGATGCCCGGAAAGATGCCGGCGACGAAGAGCCGCGCGATCGATACATCGGCTGTCACGCCATACACAATCATGATGATCGAGGGCGGGATCAGGAGGCCCAGCGTTCCGGCGCCGGCCAGCGAGCCGATGGTGATCTCTTCAGGATAGCCGCGCTTGGACAGCTCCGGCAGCGACATCTTGCCGATGGTGGCGCAGGTTGCCGCCGAAGAGCCGGACACGGCGGCGAAGATGGTGCAGCCGATCACGTTGGTGTGCAGCAGGCGGCCGGGCAGGCGGGTGACCCAGGGCGCGAGGCCCTTGAACATGCTCTCCGACAGCTTGGTGCGAAACAGGATCTCGCCCATCCACACGAAGAGGGGCAGGGCGGTGAGTGTCCAGCTCGATGCGGAGCCCCAGACGGTGATGGCCATCGCGTCGCCGGCGGGGCGCGACGAGAAAAGCTGCATGCCGATCCACGCGACGCCCGCCAGGGTCAAGCCGATCCATACGCCACTGCCCAGCAAGGCGAACAGCGTGACGATCAGCAAGGCGGTGATGGCGACGTCACTCATGATGCAGCGCCTCTTCGGATTGCGCGACGCGCCGGCGGCCCGTGTACTCGAGCCACCATTCGTCCATGAAGGCGACCAGCAGCACGACTGCGCCCACCGCCATGCCGAGCTGCGGAATCCACAGCGGCGTGGCGTCGCTGCCGGTGGAGATGTCGTTGATCACGTGCGACTGCCAGGCCAGGCGCACCGAGTAGAAAGCCATCAGGCCCGCGAGCGCGACCGCCGCCGACAACGCCCACAGCTCCAGCGCATGCAGCGCGCGGCCCTTCAAGCGGCCGAGAATCAGCGTCACGCGGATGTGTTCGTCGTGCTTGAGCGTGTGGGCCAGTGCGAGAAAGCCGGCGGCCGCCATGCTGTAGCCCGCATAGGCATCGGTGCCGGGCACATGGAAGCCGACCTGGCGGCTGATGATGGACAGCAGCACCATCACCAGGACACCGATCATCGCCAGGGCCGCCAGCCAGGCGGCGCCGTCATAAAGCAGGTCAAGGGTTTTGCGCATCAGAAAAAATCCCGCGCACGCTGGTGCAGCGCCGCGGGATGTGCCTTCAGGTTGAATGTCGCGAATTATTTCTGGTAGGCGTCGATCAGGGCCTTGCCCTCGGGGCCGGCTTTCTCAAGCCATTCCTTGAGCAGGGTATCGCCGACCTTTTTCATGTCTGACTTGAGTTGCGGGCTGGGGGGCAGGATCTGCATGCCATTGGCTTTGAGCTTGTCGAGCGTCTCGCCGTTGGCCTTGCGGCTATTGGCCCATCCGCGGGTTTCGGCATCCGCGGCGGCCTTGGGCACCGCCTGGCGCGTCGGTGCGTCAAGAGCGTCAAAGGAAGCCTTATGGGCGATGACAACGTTCTTCGGCAGCCAGGCCTGGGTGTCATACCAATACTTGACGTGCTCATACAGCTTGGCGTCCCATCCGGTGGAGCCGCTGCTCATCATGCTTTCGGTCACGCCAGTGGCAAATGCCTGGCTGACTTCCGCAGCCTGCACCGTGACGGGCTGTGCGCCGACTATCTCCGCAATGCGCGACGTGGCAGGGTTGTACGCGCGCCATTTCATGCCCTTGAGGTCGGCAGCCGAATTCAGGGGTTTCTTCGAATAGATGCCCTGCGGCGGCCACGCGACGGCGTAGAGAACGATCATTCCTTGTTCAGCCAGCTTCTTCTCGACCACGGGTCGCTGGACTTTCCACAGTTTCAGCGCGGCGTCGTAGCTGTCGGCCAGAAATGGCAGCGCGTCGGCACCGAAGATCGGCCATTCGTTCGCGAAGTTGGAAATGAGGATCTCGCCGACTTGCGCCTGGCCTTGCTGCACGGCGCGCTTGATTTCCGGTGCTTTGAAGAGCGATGCATTTGCATGGACAGTGATCTTCAGCTTGCCGCCGGTTGCAGTGTCGACATCATTCGCGAACTGGACAAGGTTTTCGGTGTGGAAGTTGCTCGCGGCATAGCCGGATGGCAGGTCCCATTTGGTCTGCGCGAAGGCCGTGGTGCCCACCGCGAGCAGTGCGGACATGAAGGCTAGTTTGAATTTCATGGTCTCTCCGTGAGAATGCGGGGGATGGACGAGGAAGAAGGTCAAAGGATAAATGCAATTGCCGCGCCAGCGCCATCGGTTTTAACCCCGGGCACGCGCTTCCTGGGCGTGCTCGCGCTCGACACGCGTTTTCCGCGGCTGGTGGGCGACATCGGCAACCCTGCATCCTTTCGTGTGCCGGCGATGACGCGCGTGGTGCGCAATGCAAAGCCTGAGCACGCAGTACAGAACGCGGCGGGGCAGCGGGCAGCCGGCCTGCTCGCTCCCTGCTGCGATGTCATGCGTGAGCTCGAGCGGGAGGGCGCTGCGGCGATCACGACGAGCTGCGGGTTCCTCGTGCTGCTGCAGCAGCAACTGCAGGCCGCGGCGCGCGTGCCGGTGGTCACGTCGAGCCTGCTCCTGCTGCCCGGCCTGCTCGAACAGAACGAGCAGGTAGGCGTGCTCACCGTGAGCGCGAAGCACCTGGGTGAGGAATTCCTGGAGGCAGCGGGTGTGTCCGCAGGGCGGATGCAGGACGTGCTGGTGGAGGGCATGGAACGCGAGAGCGCGTTCGCGCGGACTTTCCTGGGCAATGAAGCATCCATGGACTTCGACGCCGTCGCGCGCGATGTGGTGGATGCGGCCGTGCGTTTGAAGAAGCGCGCGCCGCACCTGGCCGAGCTGGTGCTCGAATGCACCAACATGCCGCCCTATGCACGGCGGATCGAGCAAGCAACCGGCCTGCGCACCTGGTCCCTGCTGCAGTCGCCATTGCTGATGGCGCCGTTTCACTGGGGCGGCCCCGGGGAACACGCGTGAACATGCGCTTCGTCGAGGCGTTTTACTGGGTGGCTTCACTCAAGAGCGTGACGCGTGCGGCGGAGAAACTGTTTCTTACGCAGTCGGCGGTGTCCGCCCGGATCGCAGCGCTGGAAGAAGAGCTGGGGGCGCTGCTGCTGGACCGACGCGACAAGCAGTTCCGCCTGACGGTTGCGGGCCTTCGCTTCGTCACCTACGCGCAGCGCCTGCTGGAATTGCAGCGTGAAGTGAAGGCCGAGATGGGCTCGGGCGCGCCGCAGGCCATGACACTGCGCCTGGGCGCGATCGAGTCGGTGCTGCACTCGTGGCTGATTCCGATGGTGGAGAAGCTGCAGAACGACCACCAGGGGCTGGAGCTGGAGATGACCGTGGAAACCACACCGGTGCTGCTCGACCAGATCCGGCGCGGCGCGCTCGACCTGATCTTCGCCGCGCTGCCCGCGTCGATGGAGGGCCTGCGCAGTCGCACGCTGCCGCCGATGGAGATGGTCTTTGTCGGCAACGCGCGGCAGCAGCGCCGGCGGTTGTACCGCCTCTCGGATCTCACCGACGTGGACATCCTCACCTTCCAGCGAGGCTCGCAGCCGCATGTGGCGCTGGTCGACCTGTTCCGGCAGGCGGGGCTCCAGCCGAAACGGCTGCATACCATCTCGTCGATCTCGGCAATGACGCAACTCGTCGAAGGTGGCTTCGGTGTGGCCACGCTGCCGTTGGCTGCCGCCCAGCGACTGGTCGAGCACCGCGAGCTGAAGATCCTCAAGTGCGACACCGCGCTGCAGCCCCTCCCCGTGTTCGCCACTTTCCGGGCCGATCCGACGTCGCATGCCGTCGAAACCGTGGTGGAAGAGGTGTTCCGCTACATCGACCGCCGGCATGCGTCTCCAGCGAAGGCCACCAAGGGAAAACCCGCACGCTCCGCCTTGTCATCAAAAAAATCGATGACGTGAGCAAAAAATTTCTCGTTTGAGTTAAGGGCCCGCGAAAAACACAATCCGCCCATCCCGTCCAAAGCGGCCGGTTTTTTTCGCAACAGGAGCCAATCGATGAAGTTGTTCAGCAAGCCCCGCGCAGCCATCCTGGCCGCGACCCTGGGCCTCTCGTTCGCCGCGCAGGCGCAGCAGGAAGTGCGCATCGGCGTGGTCTACCCGCTCACCGGCCCGTCCGCCTCCGTCGGCGGCGAGTTGCGCAGCGCGCTCGAGCTCGCGGCCGACATCATCAACAACGGCGCGCCCGGCATTGCCGACCTGCCGTTCTCGGCCGGCAAGGGCCTGCCCAGCCTGAAGGGCGCGAAGATCAAGCTGGTGTTCGCCGACCACCAGGCCAACCCGCAGACCGGCGCCAGCGAAGTCGAGCGCCTGATCACGCAGGAGAAGGTGGTCGCGATCGTCGGCGCTTACAACAGCGCCGTGACGGCCACTGCAAGCCAGGCCGCCGAGCGCGCCGGCACCCCGTTCCTGAACCCCGAGTCGTCGTCGGCCACGCTGACGCAGCGCAACCTGAAGTGGTTCTTCCGCACAACGCCGCACGACGACCTGTTCGTGCACAACGCCTTCGAGTTCCTGCGCGAACTCGAAGCGAAGAAGGGCATCAAGCCGGGCCGCATCGTCACGCTCAACGAGAACGGGCTGTGGGGCACGGAAAGCGGCAAGCTCCAGGCCAAGCTGGCGCCGGAGTACAAGTACGAGCTGGTCAAGCAGGTGTCGTATCCCTCAAAGACCACGCAGCTCACCTCGGAAGTGCAGTCGCTCAAGGCGGCCAGCCCGAACCTGGTGCTGCAGTCGTCCTATACGCCCGACGCGATCCTGTCGATGAAGACGTACAAGGAGCTGGGCTTTAGCCCCGACATGATCCTGGCCAACAACGCCGGCTTCACCGACACCGAGTTCATCAAGACGCTGGGCAAGGATGCCGAGTACATCATCACGCGCGAAGTGTGGGCGCTGGACCTGGCCAAGAACAACCCGCTGATCAAGCAGGTGAACGACCTGTTCCAGGCGAAGAACAAGATCAATTTCACCGGCAACAGCTCGCGCACCTTTACCGGCCTCATGGTGCTGGCCGATGCGATCAACCGCGCCGGCTCGACCGAGCCCGAGGCGATCCGCAAGGCGCTGGTGGCCACCGACATCCCCGGCAAGAACCTGATCATGCCGTGGAAGGGCGTGAAGTTCGACGCCACCGGCCAGAACACGCTGGGCCAGGGCATCCTGGTGCAGGTGGTTGACGGCAAGTACAACACGGTTTGGCCGTTCAGCATGGCGTCGCGCGAAGTGATCTGGCCGATGCCGAAGTGGGACCAGCGGAAGTAAACCAATGCGGGCAGCCGGACGCAGAGGACGCAAAGGATTCGCAGAGGACGCAAAAGGAACTTCCAAAAATTTTCTTATGAAATTCTTTTGCGTCCTTTGCGTAGTCTTTGCGTCCTCTGCGTCCCTGTCCCCGAATTGAAGGCCTGAACCATGACCCCCGAAATACTCCTCCAGACACTCGCCTCCGGCGTGCTCATCGGGCTGATCTATGCGCTCGTGGCCATCGGCCTGACCATGATCTTCGGGGTCATGGACATTGTGAACTTCGCGCATGGCGAGTTCCTGATGCTGGGCATGTACTCGGCGTTCTGGCTCTTCGCGCTCTATGCGCTCGATCCGCTGCTGACGCTGCCGCTCACGGTGCTGATGCTGTTTGCGTTCGGCGTGCTCCTGTACAAGCTGGTGATCTCGCGCATCACCAACGCGCCGATGCTGTCGCAGATCTTCACCACCTTCGGCATCATGTACTTGTTGCGCGGCGTGGCACAGTTCCTGTGGAAGCCCGACTACCGCTCGATCGGTAACTCCTCGGTCTCTGGCACCGTCAGCCTGCTGGGGCTGTCGCTTGGCAAGCCGCAGATTGTCGCGGGCCTGGGCGCGGTGCTGGTGACGGGCGTGATCTGGTATTTCCTTAACCACACCAAGCTGGGCGCGGCGCTCGAAGCCACGGCTTCCGACAAGGATGCCGCGAGGCTGATGGGCATCGACTCGCACAAGATGTTCTCGCTCGCCTGGGGCATCGGCGCCGCCTGCGCCGGCGCGGCGGGCGGCCTGCTGGCCACTTTCTTCCCGATTTTCCCGGACGTCGGCGCGACCTTCATCCTGTTGGCGTTTGTGGTGGTGAACCTCGGGGGCTTCGGCAGCGTGACCGGCGCCTTCATGGCGGGCATCCTGGTCGGTGTAATCGAGGTGATGGGCGGCCTGCTGCTCGGCCCGCAATACAAGCTGGCGATCGTGCTGGTGCTGTTCCTGGGCGTGCTGATGTTCCGCCCTCAAGGCCTGTTGGGCAAGGCATGAGCACGACCATGAAACAACTCGCACTCCCCCTGGCCGGACTGGGCATCGCCCTGGTGCTGCCGATCTTCGTGGACGCCTCGCACCTGAACCTGGCCATCCTCGTGCTGATGGCGGCGCAGCTGGGCGTCTCCTGGAACATCGTTGGTGGCTACGCCGGCCAGGTGTCGCTGGGCCACGCGGCATTCTTCGGGCTTGGCGCGTACACCTCCACGCTGCTGCTGGTGAAGTTCGGC
The DNA here is from genome assembly GCA_046595775.1 of Ramlibacter sp. Taxonomy (GTDB): domain Bacteria; phylum Pseudomonadota; class Gammaproteobacteria; order Burkholderiales; family Burkholderiaceae_C; genus Ramlibacter. Next base: position 6,688 of record JBKJOM010000253.1, read on the forward strand.
GTCAATCCGTGGATCGGCATGGCCTGCGGCGGCGCCGTCGCCGCGGCGCTGAGCGTGGCATTCGGCTGGTCGTGCTTCCGCCTCAAGGGCCACTACTTCGCGATGGCCACCATCGCCGTGGCTGAGCTTGTGCAGATCTTCTTCACCGAATGGGACTACGGCGGCGCGGCCGTCGGCCTTTATGTGCCGATGGACAGGACCGGCTGGGCCTGGCTCAACTTTGCGACCAAGCAGCCCTATTACTGGCTGGCCCTTGCCCTGCTGCTGGTCACGCTGGGCGTCAATGCCTGGATCGAGCGCAGCTGGCTGGGCTACTACTTCCGCGCGATCAAGGACGAGCCGGATGCAGCTCGCAGCATCGGCATCAACATCGCGCGCTACAAGCAGGTGGCCCTGGGCGTCAGCGCCTTCTTCACGGCGCTGGGCGGAAGCCTCTACGCGCAGAAGGAGCTGTACATCGACCCGAACTCGGTGCTCTCCACCTCGCTGTCGATCAAGATGGCGCTGGTGTCGATCCTGGGCGGTGTCGGCACGCTGTTCGGGCCGGTGATCGGTGCGGTGGTTCTTACCTCGATCGAAGAGTTCACGCGCATCGCCTTCGGCGGCTCGGGCCGCGGCACCGACATCATCATCTACGCCAGCTTGATCATCGGCGTAGCGGTTTTCTACCCGACGGGCATCGTGGGGTGGTGGCACAACCTGCGGGCCAGGCGCCGCAAGCCCGCTGCTGCGGCAGAGGCGGCCGCGCCGGCAAAGGTGGAGGTCGCGCCATGAAGCTGCTCGAAGTCAACAACGTCAGCAAGCGCTTCGGTGGCATCACCGCCAACGAGAACGTGACATTCACCGTGGACAGCGGGCAGATCGTGGGACTGATCGGGCCGAACGGCGCAGGCAAGACGACGCTGTTCAACTGCGTTGCCGGGTTCTTCGCGCCGAGCGCCGGCACCATCATGCTGGGCGGCCGAGATATCGGAGGGCAGCCACCCGAGGCCTGCGCCCGTGCCGGCGTGGCTCGCACCTTCCAGATTGCCCGCACCTTCACAAGCATGACCGCGTGCGAGAACGTGATGACGGCCGCGATGCTGTCGGAGCGCCAGGTCCAGGCCGCCCGCAGCAAGGCGATGGAGCTGCTGGCTTTTGTCAACCTCGAGCGCCACGCGGACAAGCCCGCCGGCAGCATGACCATCAGCGAGCAGCGTCGACTGGCAGTGGCTCGAGCCCTCGCCATCAAGCCGCGCATCCTGCTGATGGATGAAGTGATGGCGGGCCTGAATCCGTCCGAGGTGAAGGAGGCGGTCGACGTGGTGCTGCGCATTCGCGGCCAGGGCATCGCCTGCCTGATCGTGGAGCACGTGCTGGAAGGCATCATGCCGATCGCCGACAAGATCGTGGTGCTGGACCGCGGCAGCAAGATCGCCGAGGGCACGCCCGAGCAGGTGTCCAACGATCCCGCGGTCATCCACGCTTACCTGGGGGATGCGTGATGTTGGAAATCAAGAACCTCAAGGTGAGCTACGACCGCGTGCTGGCGATCTCCGACGTCACGATGACGGTCGAATCGGGCCAGATCGTGGCGCTGGTGGGCGGCAACGGCAACGGCAAGTCGACGACCCTGCGCGCGGTGGCAGGGCTGAACGCAGCCGACGCCGGCACCATCACCTTCAACGGCGAAGCGATCCAGGGCAAGCCCGCGCACCAGCGCGTGCCCATGGGCTTGTCGCTGGTGCCGGAAGGCCGGCGCCTGTTCCCGCGCCTCACGGTCAAGCGCAACCTGGAGCTCGGTGCCTTCACGCGCACCGACAAACATGAAGTGACGCGCGGTATCGAGGAGATGTTCGGCCTGTTCCCGATCCTGAAGGAACGCGCGGCGCAACTCGCGGGCACGATGAGCGGCGGCGAGCAGCAGATGCTGGC
>JBKJOM010000163.1:0-9896 GCA_046595775.1 Ramlibacter sp.
TGAGCTTTTGCAGCGAGGCGTAGTCCAGGCCCAGCGTCTTCATCGTGGCCGGCTTGAAGTTCTCGCTGACGATGTCGGCCGTGGCGACCAGCCTGAGCGCCGCCTCGAGGCCCTCGGGCTGCTGCAGGTCCAGCGCCACGCTCTTTTTGTTGCGGTTGAACATCGGGAAGAAGCCGGCGCCCGAACCGAGCAGCCTGCGCGTGCTGTCACCGGTGATCGGCTCGACCTTGACCACCTCGGCGCCGAGGTCGGCCAGCACCATCCCGCAGGTCGGCCCCATCACCATATGGGTGAATTCGACAACGCGGATGCCGGCGTAAGGCAGTGCCTTGTGGCGCTCGGGAGGAGGGTTGGTTCGCAGGTTGTTTGGCACGTTGATCATTTTCTTCCATGCGACCCGGGCCGACTTTCGCCAATCGACGCGCCATTAGCCACAAGCAAGTCACAAATCAACGGACTAACTCGGCCTTAATAGGCGCCGAGGTTCCCAATACAGTACGGCCATGGACCAACCCCGGGCTGTGCTCTTCGACGCCTACGGCACGCTTTTCGACGTGTACAGCGTGGGCCTGCTCGCAGAACAATTGTTCCCGGGTCAGGGCAATGCGCTGTCGGTGCTGTGGCGCGACAAGCAGATCGAATACACCCGCCTGGTCACCACCAGCGACAACGGCGCGCACTACCAGCCGTTCTGGGAGCTGACGCAGGCCGCCCTGCGCTACTCGTGCCAGCGCCTCGCGCTGAAAATCGCGCCGGCTGACGAAGAACGGCTGATGAACCAGTACCGGCATCTCTCGGCCTTTCCCGAAACCCGGGACGTGCTGACGGCGTTGAAGGCGCGCGGCATCACCACCGGGATCCTCTCCAATGGCGACCCCGGGATGCTCGGCGTTGCGATCCGCAGCGCGGGCCTGGAAGGGCTGCTGGACCACGTTCTAAGCGTGGACACCGTGCGCAAATACAAGACCCATCCCGATGCCTATGCGCTGGGCCCGAAGGCCACCGGCCTCGAGCCGAAACGCATCGCCTTCGTCAGTTGCAATGCCTGGGACGCGCTGGCTGCCACCTGGTATGGCTACCGCACGCTCTGGGTCAACCGCTACCAACTGCCGTTCGAGGCGCTGGGCACCCAGCCCACCCGCACCGGCAACTCACTGCGCGACGTCCTCGCGTTCTTCTGATTTCGATTTGTCGCTGTCCCCCTGGAGAGAGATATGACCACCCGCATGCGCCTGCACGGCCTCGAAGTCGCCACCGAACTGGTGGAGTTCATCGAACAGAAAGTCCTGCCCGGCACCGGCGTGGACGCCACGCGCTTCTGGAAGGGCTTCGACGCCATCGTGAAGGACCTGGCGCCGAAGAACGCGGCCTTGCTCGCCGAGCGTGACCGCCTGCAAAAGGAACTGGATCTCTGGCACAAGTCCAACCCCGGGCCGATCCGCGACATGGCGGCTTACCGCGACTTTCTAGAACAGATCGGCTACCTCGTGCCTTCGCCGGCCGGTGCCAAGGCCACGACGTCCAACGTCGATGCCGAACTCGCGCTGCAGGCCGGCCCGCAACTGGTGGTGCCTATCCTCAACGCCCGCTACGCGCTCAACGCCGCGAACGCGCGCTGGGGTTCGCTGTATGACGCGCTGTACGGCACGGACGTGATCCCCGAATCCGGCGGCGCCGAAAAAGCCGGCAGCTACAACCCGGTGCGCGGCGAACGCGTGATCGCCTATGCTCGCTCAGTGCTGGACCAGGCCGCGCCGCTCGCGCACGGCTCGCACAAGGACGCCACCGGTTATCGCGCCGAGGGTGGCAACCTTTCGATCACGCTCACGGACGGCGCGACCACGGGCCTGAAGTCACCGTTCCAGTTCGTCGGTTACCAGGGCGATGCAGGCAACCCGTCCTCGATCCTGCTGCAGCACAACGGCCTACACCTGGACATCCGCATCGACCGCAACACCGCGATCGGCAAGACCGACGCGGCCGGCATTGCCGACGTGATCGTCGAATCGGCCCTCTCCACCATCCTCGACCTGGAAGACTCGGTGGCGGTTGTCGATGCGCAGGACAAGGTGCTCGCGTACAGCAACTGGCTGGGCATCCTGCAGGGCACGCTGACCGAGGAAGTGGCCAAGGGCGGCAAGACTTTCACGCGCGGCCTGAACCCCGACCGCAAGTACCACGGTCCGATGGGCGGCGACGTGGTGCTGCATGGCCGCTCGCTCATGTTCCTGCGCAACGTGGGCCACCTGATGACCAATCCCGCGATCCTTTGGAACCACGGCAAGGAGATCCCGGAAGGCATCATGGACGCGGTCATCACCACGACCATCGCGCTGCATGACTTGAATGGCCGCGGTGCCAACAGCATTCGCAATTCACGCACCGGCTCGGTCTACATCGTCAAGCCGAAGATGCACGGCCCCGCCGAAGTGGCGTTCGCGTCCGAATTGTTCGGCCGCGTCGAGCAACTGCTCGGGTTGCCGGCCAACACGGTCAAGCTCGGCATCATGGACGAGGAGCGCCGCACCAGCGTCAACCTCAAGGCCTGTATCGCCGAGGCCGCCGCGCGAGTAGCCTTCATCAACACCGGCTTCCTCGATCGCACCGGCGACGAGATGCACACCGCGATGCTGGCGGGACCGATGTTCCGCAAGGGCGACATGAAGACCAGCGCGTGGATCCAGGCCTACGAGAAGAACAACGTGCTGGTCGGCCTGTCGTGCGGACTGCGCGGCCGCGCCCAGATCGGCAAGGGCATGTGGGCCATGCCCGACCTGATGGCCGCGATGCTGGAACAGAAGATTGCGCACCCCAGGGCCGGTGCCAACACCGCATGGGTTCCCTCGCCCACGGCCGCGACGCTGCACGCGCTGCACTACCACCAGGTCAACGTGGCGGAAGTGCAGAAGGAGCTGGAGAAGATCGACGCCGACGCCGAGCGCGACGACATCCTTGCGGGCCTCCTGCAGATCCCGGTGGTGGCCGAGGCCAAATGGACGCCGGCCGAGCGCCAGCAGGAAATCGACAACAACGCGCAGGGCATCCTGGGCTACGTGGTGCGCTGGGTCGACCAGGGCGTGGGCTGCTCCAAGGTGCCCGACATCCACAACGTGGGCCTGATGGAAGACCGCGCCACGCTGCGCATCTCCAGCCAGCACATTGCCAACTGGCTGCAGCATGGCGTGGTGACGCCGGCGCAAGTGACCGAGACCTTCGAACGCATGGCCGCGGTGGTGGACCAGCAGAACGCGGGCGACCCGCTTTACCAGCCCATGGCCGGGCACTTCGACACATCCGCTGCGTACAAGGCCGCGTGCGACCTCGTGTTCAAGGGCAAGGAACAGCCCTCGGGTTACACCGAGCCCCTGCTGCATGCCTGGCGGCTGAAGGTGAAGGCCGGCACGCCGTAAACGCCCGCCATTGGCGCGGTGTGGCGCTTGCGCTAGAGTGCCGGCATCCGTCATGAAACGATCCGCTTCCGTCGACCCCGAGGCCGAGATCGCGCGGCAGCGTCGCGTCGAGGATGAGCTGCGCGAGAGCCAGCGCGCCATGGCGTCGCTGATGGGCAACCTGCCCGGCATGGCCTACCGATGCCACAACGACCGCGACTGGACCATGGAATTCGTGAGCGAAGGCTCGTACCGACTGACAGGTCACCGCCCTGACACGCTGACCTCGCGGGTGGTCCGGTACGGCGACCTGATCCATCCAGACGACCGCGAGCGAGTGTGGGCCGAGGTGCAGGCAGCGACCGCACAGGACCTTCCCTTCGAGATGACCTACCGCATTGCTGCCGCCAACGGCAAGGTCAAGTGGGTGTGGGAGCGTGGTTGCGCCGTCCGAGGTCCGGACGGCGGCGTTGTCGCGCTGGAGGGCTTCATCACCGACGTGACCGAGCTGCGTCGCGCGCAAGACGAAGTGGCCCGGCTGAACACCAACCTGGAAGGGCGCGTGCAGCAGCGAACCGAGCAGCTCGAAGCCGCCAACGCCGAGCTCGAGGCCTTCGCGTATTCGATCGCGCACGACCTGCGTTCGCCGCTCACATCCATCGATGGCTTCAGCCATACGCTGGCTTCGCTGTGCGCGGACACCGTCGGGCCGCAAGGGCGGCATTACCTCGGGCGCATCCGTATGGGTGTACGGCAGATGAGCGACCTGACCGACGCGATGCTGTCGCTGGCACGCCTGTCGCGCGTGCACCTGCGCTGGGAGCAGGTCGACCTGGCCGAAGCGGCGCGGCGCGTGCTGGAGCAGCTGCACGAAAAAGAGCCGCGCCCGGGCAGTGAAGCACAGGTGCCGGACCACTTGTTTGCGCAAGGCGACCCGCGCCTGCTGGCGCAAGTGATGGCCAACCTCGTCGGCAACGCCTGGAAGTTCTCCGCGAACCAGCCTCGTACCCAGATCCGCGTCGGAAGCAATATCGGCGAGAACGGCGAACCCGTGTACTTCGTCGCGGACAACGGCGCAGGTTTCGACATGGCGCATGCCTCGCGCCTGTTTGGCGCCTTCCAGCGCCTGCACGCACCCAGCGAGTTCGAGGGCACCGGCATTGGCCTCGCCCTGGTGCAGAAGATCGTACATCGCCACGGCGGTCGGATCTGGGCCGAAGGCACACCGGGCGAGGGAGCGACCTTCTACTTCACGCTCGCGGCGGAGCACTTCGGCTGACGCGCGGACTTAGCCCCTAAACTGTTCGCATGGCCAAGCCCGTCATCGCGACCGAAACCACGCGCTGCCCCGTATGCGGCCAGTCCAACCGCTGCGCAATGGAAGCGGAGCGCGAAACCGGCATCCAGCAGCCGCCCTGTTGGTGCACACAGATCGACTTCAGCGCCGACCTGCTTGCGCGCATCCCAGCCGACGCCCGCGGCAAGGACTGCATCTGCCCGGCCTGCGCGAAGCCAAAATAACGCCATGTGCCAACTGCTTGGAATGAACTGCAACACGCCCACGGACGTGACGTTCAGCTTCAGCGGGTTCGCCCAGCGCGGCGGGCGCACCGATGAGCATGCCGATGGCTGGGGCATCGCCTTCTTTGAGGGCGTGGGCCTGCGCCACTTCGTTGATCACCAGCCGGCCTGCGAGTCGCCGGTGGCTGAGCTGATTCGGCGCTACCCGATCAAGAGCCGCAACGTCATCGCGCACATCCGCAAGGCCACACAAGGCGAGGTGGCACTGCAGAACTGCCACCCCTTCGTGCGGGAGTTGTGGGGCCGCTACTGGGTATTCGCGCACAACGGCAATCTCGAGAATTTTCATCCCCGTCTGCATGCAGCCTTCAAGCCGGTCGGCACCACCGACAGCGAGCGCGCGTTTTGCTGGCTGATGCAGGAATTGGCCAAGTCGCATGCCGGCGTACCCAGCGTGCAGGAGCTGTCCCTGACGTTGCGCGAACTCACCCCCGCCATTGCGAAGCACGGCACCTTCAACTTCCTGTTGTCCAACGGACAGGCGCTGTGGGCGCATTGCTCCACCAATCTCTACTTCGTTGAGCGCCAGCATCCGTTCGCCCATGCACAGCTGGCCGACGAAGACCTGTCCATCGACTTCGCGCGCAACACCACGCCCCAGGACAAGGTCGCCGTCGTGGTGACCGCACCACTGACCACCAACGAGGAGTGGACGGCCTTCGAGTCCGGCCAGCTGCGCGTGTTCTCTGACGGCGAGATGGTGGGCTGACGGGGATCGGACTCCCGTACGCAGAGGTCGCAAAAGGACTTCCAAAAATAATTTTCTTGGCTGTTCTTCTGCGTCCTCTGCGTAGTTTCTGCGTCTTCTGCGTACGGGAGTCCGACTTTCAGTGCGCCAATGCAGCCTCGAGAGCATCAACAAACATCGCGGGAACGTCGAACCCGGTCTGCTGCGTGATCTCCTGGAAGCAGGTCGGGCTGGTGACGTTGATCTCGGTGAGGTAGTCGCCAATCACGTCGAGCCCCACCAGCAGGAGTCCCCGCTCATTGAGTACCGGGCCGATGGCTTCGCCGATCTCGCGGTCGCGCGCCGACAACGGTTGCGCCACCCCCTTGCCACCGGCCGCGAGGTTGCCGCGGATCTCGCTGCCTTGGGGAATCCGCGCGAGGCTGAAAGGCACAGTCTTGCCGCCGATCACCAGCACGCGCTTGTCGCCTTGCGCGATCTCCGGCACGAAGCGCTGCACCATGATCGTTGTCACGCCGTGATGGTTGAGCGTCTCGATGATCGAGCCGAGGTTCAGCCCATCCGGCCCCACGCGGAAGATGCCCATGCCGCCCATGCCGTCCAGCGGCTTCAGGATGATCTCGCCGTGCGTCGCATGGAAGCGCTTGACCTCGGATTCATCGCGCGTCACCAGTGTCGGGCTGCAAAAGCGCTCGAACTCCATGATCGCGAGCTTCTCGGGATGGTCGCGCAGCGCCGCCGGCTTGTTGAAGACACGTGCTCCCTCGCGCTCGGCCTGCTCGAGCAAATGCGTGGCGTAGAAATATTCGCTGTCGAAAGGCGGATCCTTGCGCATGATGATGGCGCCGAACGCCTTCAGCGCCTTGCGCGGCGTGCCGATCACGCGGAACCAGTCCTGCTCGTCACCGGTCAGCTCGATCTCACGCACGGCTGCCGTGACTGGGGCGCCTGATTCCCAGCCGAGGTGGCAGGGCTCGCACGCGACGATGCAGTGGCCGCGTCGATGGGCTTCGCGCATCATCGAGAAGGTGGTGTCCTTGTAGGTCTTGAAGACTTCCAGGGGGTCGGCAACGAAAAGGATGTTCATGGGTTCGGCAGGAGACTGTGCGCTACTGTTGCACAAATTGCCCTGACGCGCCCCAGGCCTCTGCGAATCCTTCGCGTCCTCTGCGTCCGGCTGCCCGCATGAGAAAACGCTCAAATTTCGATCTTCGACCCCAGCTCCACAACGGAGTTGTTCGGCAGCCGCAGGAAGTCCGCCGCCGCGCTGGCGTTGTGATGCATCTGCGCGAACAGTTTTTCGCGCCACGGCGCCATGCCGCCGCCGATCGTCGGGATTACGGTGTCGCGCGAGAGGAAGTAACTGGTCTTCATGCGATCCAGGTCGCAGCCCTGGCCGCGGATCTGGTCCAGCGCGCGCGGCACGTCAGGATCGTTCTTGAAGCCGTAATTCAGGATGACCTGCCAGCAGTGGTGCCCCAGCGGCTCGATCTCCACCCGCTTGTTGATGCCGATCCATGGCACCTCATGGTTGCGCACGGTGACGAACAGGTTGTTCTCGTGCAGCACCTTGTTGTGCTTGAGGTTGTGCAGCATCGCATTGGGCACGGTGCCGGGTTCACCGGTGAGGAAAACAGCGGTGCCTTCCACGCGCGTCGGCGGGCTCACGAACACCGCCTCCAGGAAACTCTTGAGGTCGATGGCATCGGCACGCAACTTCTCGTTGAGGATTTCCCGCCCGTGCTTCCAGGTCATCATCAGCGTGAACACCGCGCCGCCGATCATCAGCGGGAACCAGCCGCCTTGCAGCAGCTTGAGCATGTTGGACGCAAAGAACGTGACGTCGACCACGAAGAAGCAGGCAGTGGCGGCGATGCACAGGGGCAGCGGGTAGTTCCAGCCATAGCGGATCACGAAGAAGGTCAGCGTCGTGGTGATCAGCATGTCCAGCGTCACGGCGATGCCGTACGCGGCCGCCAGGTTGGTTGACGAACGGAACATCACCACGGCCATCACGATCGCGACGAACAGGCCCCAGTTCACCGCCGGGATGTAGATCTGCCCGGTGTCGCGCACGCTGGTGTGCTGGATATTCAGGCGCGGCAGGTAGCCCAGCTGGATCACCTGCTTGGTGACGCTGAACGCGCCGGTGATGAGGGCCTGTGACGCGACCACGCCTGCCGCCGTGGCCAGCACGACCAGGGGCAGTTGCGCCCAGTCCGGCGCCATCAGGAAGAAAGGGTTCTTCACCGCGGCCGGGTTGGCGAGCAGCAACGCCCCTTGGCCGAAGTAGTTGAGCGTGAGGGCCGGCATCACCACGGTGAACCAGGCAAGGCGAATCGGCCGTTTGCCAAAGTGGCCGAGGTCGGCGTACAGGGCTTCGGCGCCCGTCACGCACAGCACCACCGCGCCCAGGATCACGAAGGTGACCATGGGGTTGCGCCACATGAACAGCACCGCGTATTGCGGGTTGAGGGCCAGCAGGATTTCCGGGTGCTTGACGATGTGCGAGATGCCCAGCACGGCGATCACCGCGAACCACACCAGCGTGACCGGGCCGAAGAAGCGGCCGATGCCGGCGGTGCCGCGTTTTTGCACCGCGAACAGGGCCAGCAGGATCACGAGCGTAAGCGGGACCACCCATTCCTTGAAGATCGGCGAGACCACTTCCAGGCCCTCGACTGCGGAGAGCACCGTGATCGCCGGCGTGATCACGCCGTCGCCATAGAACAGCGACGTGCCGAAGATGCCCACGCCCAGCAGGACGCGCCGCAGCTCGGGCTTGTCCTTCACCGCCTGCGAGGCCAGGGCCAGCATCGCTACCAGCCCGCCTTCGCCGTTGTTGTCCGCCCGCAGCACCAGCACCACGTACTTGAGCGAGACGATGACGGTCAGCGTCCAGAAGAAGATCGAGAGGATCCCGTAGACGTTGTCGGGCGTGAAGGCGACGTGGCCGGAGCCGAAGACCTCCTTGACCGCGTACAGAACACTGGTGCCGATATCGCCGTAGACGACACCGATGGCGCCGAGGGTCAGCGCCGCAAGCGATGATTTCGATTTCTGCACTGATGGCGCCCGGTTTTGGCCTCTTTTCGGACCGGCGGGGCTTCGTATCTTTTGGGATCGCTATTGTGCGCCCGGCCCCGGCCCGTCACGGCGAATGTTGCAACGCAACAACGAGCGTCAGCGCGATTAGTCGTAGGTCTCGGCTTCAGGGTCGGTAGCTTCGAGCTCATAGCTTGCGGCCAGCATCGCCAGCCGGCCGATCACACCATACATGTAGAAGCGGTTGGGCGCACTGGCGCCGGGCTTCTCCCCCGGCTGCGGTAAGCGCGTACTCTCCGAAAAAGCCAGCGGGACAAACGATGAGCCCGGTGCGTTCAGGTTCTCGTCCTGTCCGCGGTCGGCATGGATGCGGTAGAAGCCGCCGACCACGTAGCGGTCCATCATGTAGACCACCGGCTCGGCCACGGCATCGTTGATGCGCTCGTTGGTCAGCACGCCTTCCTGGATGATGACCTGCTGCACTTCCTGCCCGTCCTTGATGACGGCCATCTTGTTCTTCGTCTTGCGGTTGAGCTCATCGAGGTCCTTCACGTCGCGCACGGTCATGATGCCCATGCCGTAGGTGCCGTTGTCGGCCTTCACCACCACGAACGGCTTCTCGTTGATTCCGTATTCCTTGTACTTGCGCCGGACCTTGCCCAGCAGCGCGTCCACGTTGGTGGTGAGGCATTCCATCCCCGTGCCTTCGGCGAAGTTCACCTGGCCGCAATGGTTGAACATCGGATTGATCAGCCACGGGTCGATTCCCAGCAGCTTGCCGAAGCGCTTGGACACTTCCTCGTAGCTCTTGAAGTGGTTGCTCTTGCGCCGCACCGACCAGCCGGCGTGAAGGGGAGGCAACAGGTACTGCTCGTGAACGTCTTCCAGGATGCCGGGAATGCCGGTCGACAGGTCGTTGTTCAGCAAGATGGTGCAGGGATCGAAATTTTTCAGCCCCAGGCGGTGCTTGGTCCGCACCACGGGCTCGAGCAACACTGTGCCGCCGCCGGGCAGGTCGACGGTGGTCGGCTCCTTGATATCGGGGCTGATGGAGCCGATGCGCACATTCAACCCGGCCATGTGGAAGATGCGCTGCAATTGGGCCAGGTTGCTCAGGTAGAAGGTATTGCGGGTGTGGTTCTCGGGAATCACGAGGAGGTTCTTCGCCTCCGGGCAGATTTTCTCGATCGCGG
>JBKJOM010000128.1:0-4654 GCA_046595775.1 Ramlibacter sp.
GACCAGATCAACGTCAAGGGTACGGGCGGCCAGCTGTCGCTTACCCAGAATGCCCTGGTCAAGGTCGCGATCGCCCAGGTCCTGAAGGACGAGGGTTACATCGACGGCTTCCAGGTCAAGAACGAGGGCGGCAAGTCCGAACTCGAGATCGCGCTGAAGTACTACGCCGGCCGCCCGGTGATCGAGCGCATCGAGCGCGTGAGCCGCCCCGGCCTGCGTGTGTACAAGGGCCGTGATGCCATTCCCCAGGTCCAGAACGGCCTGGGCGTGGCCATCGTGACCACCCCGCAAGGCGTGATGACTGACCGCAAGGCCCGGGCAACCGGCGTCGGCGGCGAAGTTCTCTGCTACGTCGCCTAAGGGAAGGATCAGAAAAATGTCCCGAGTCGGAAAAATGCCGGTCGCCGTCCCGCAAGGCGTGGATGTGCAGATCAAGGATGACCAGATCAACGTCAAGGGTACGGGCGGCCAGCTGTCGCTTACCCAGAATGCCCTGGTCAAGGTCGTGAGCAAGGATGGCAAGCTGTCCTTCGAGCCGGCCAATGAGTCGCGTGAAGCCAATGCCATGAGCGGCACCATGCGCCAGCTGGTAAACAACATGGTGGTGGGTGTGACCAAGGGCTTCGAGAAGAAGTTGAACCTGGTCGGCGTGGGCTACAAGGCCGCCGCCCAGGGCGCCAAGCTGAACCTCACTGTGGGCTATTCGCACCCGGTCAACATCGACATGCCCGCGGGCATCACGGTTGCAACGCCGCTGCCCACCGAGATCATCGTGAAGGGCGCCGACCGCCAGCGCGTCGGCCAGATCGCCGCGGAAATCCGCGCGGTCCGCCCGCCCGAGCCCTACAAGGGCAAGGGCATCCGCTATGCGGACGAGAAGATCACCATCAAAGAAACGAAGAAGAAGTAAGGAGCAGGCCATGTTGACCAAAAAAGAGCAACGTCTGCGCCGCTCGCGCCAGACCCGCATCCGGATCGCGACGCAGGGCGTCGCGCGTTTGACGGTGAACCGCACCAACCTCCACATCTACGCGACGGTGATCTCCGAGGACGGCAGCAAGGTGCTGGCCACGGCCTCCACCGCACAAGCCGACCTGCGCAAGTCGCTGGGCGGCTCCGGCAAGGGCGCCAACAAGGCGGCCGCCGAGCAGGTGGGCAAGCTGATCGCCGAGAAGGCCAAGGCCGCCGGTGTCGAGAAGGTGGCGTTCGATCGCGCCGGCTTCGCGTACCACGGCCGTGTCAAAGCGCTGGCCGATGCCGCGCGCGCTGCGGGCCTGCAGTTCTAACCGGGACGGATAAACATCATGGCAAGAATTCAAGCGAAACCCCAAGGTGACGGTCCCGAAGACGGGATGCGCGAGAAGATGATCGCGGTCAACCGCGTGACCAAGGTGGTCAAGGGTGGCCGTATCCTCGGTTTCGCCGCACTCACCGTGGTTGGCGATGGTGACGGCCGCGTCGGCATGGGCAAGGGCAAGTCCAAGGAAGTGCCCGCCGCCGTGCAGAAGGCGATGGAAGAAGCCCGCCGCAACATGACCAAGGTGTCGCTCAAGAACGGCACCCTCCACCACAGCGTCGCCGGCCATCACGGCGCGGCCCGCGTGATCATGGCTCCCGCCCCCAAGGGTACCGGCATCATCGCCGGCGGCCCGATGCGCGCCGTGTTCGAAGTGATGGGCATTACCGACATCGTGGCCAAGAGCCACGGCTCGACCAACCCCTACAACATGGTTCGCGCCACGTTGGACGCGCTGCGGAATTCCACGACCCCGGGCAATGTCGCAGCCAAGCGCGGCAAGTCGGTCGAAGAAATCTTCACCGCCTGACCGGAGTCATTGCAATGACAAAAGAACAATCCAAGACCGTCAAGGTCCAGCTGGTGCGCAGCCCGATCGGCACCAAGGCCGACCACCGCGCCACCGTGCGCGGCCTGGGACTGCGCAAGCTCAATTCCACGAGCGAACTGCAGGACACCCCCGCCGTGCGCGGAATGATCAACAAGATCGATTACCTGGTGAAGGTGCTCTGATCATGGACCTCAATACCATCAAGCCCGCAGAGGGCGCCAAGAAGAACCGCCGCCGCGTCGGCCGCGGCATCGGTTCGGGCCTGGGCAAGACCGCAGGCCGTGGCCACAAGGGCCAGAAATCCCGTGCCGGTGGCTACCACAAGGTCGGCTTCGAAGGCGGCCAGATGCCGCTGCAGCGCCGCCTGCCCAAGCGCGGCTTCAAGTCGCAATCGGCCAAGTACAACGGCCAGATCACGCTGTCGGCCCTCGAGCGCCTGGTGACTTCGACCAGTGTGGCCGAAGTTGACCTGCTGTCGCTCAAGCAAGCAGGCCTGGTCGGCGAGCTGGTGAAGAACGTCAAGGTGATCAAGTCGGGCGAGCTGAAGAAGGCCGTCAAGCTGACTGGCATCGCCGCGACCGCGGGCGCCAAGACCGCCATTGAAGCTGCCGGCGGCAGCCTCAACTAAAGCTGAATGAATCCCAGGAAAGACTCGAGTGGCAACTAGCGCACAAATCGCGAAGACCGGCAAGTACGGCGACCTGCGTCGCCGGCTGGTCTTCCTGTTGCTTGCGCTGATTGTGTATCGAATCGGCGCGCACATTCCCGTGCCCGGCATCAACCCCGACCAGCTGGCGCAGCTGTTCAAGGGCCAGCAGGGCGGGATCCTGGCCATGTTCAACATGTTCTCGGGCGGGGCGCTGTCGCGCTTTACCGTGTTCGCGCTGGGCATCATGCCGTACATCTCGGCCTCGATCATCATGCAGCTGCTCACCTACGTGGTGCCCACGTTCGAGCAGCTGAAGAAAGAAGGCGAAGCCGGCCGCCGCAAGATCACGCAGTACACGCGGTATGGCACGCTGGGCCTGGCACTGTTTCAGTCGCTGGGCATTGCCTTGGCGCTGGAAGGCTCCGCCGGCCTGGTGATGAACCCCGGTTTCGGGTTTCGCATGACCGCGGTGGTGAGCCTCACCGCCGGCACGATGTTCCTGATGTGGCTGGGTGAGCAGATCACCGAGCGGGGCCTGGGCAACGGTATCTCCATCCTGATCTTCGCCGGCATCGCAGCCGGCCTGCCCAATGCGATCGGCGGCTTGCTCGAGCTGGTTCGCACCGGCGCCATGAGCATCCTGGTGGCGATCTTCATCGTGCTGCTGGTGGCCCTGGTCACCTACTTCGTGGTGTTTGTCGAACGCGGCCAGCGCAAGATCCTTGTGAACTACGCGCGCCGTCAGGTGGGCAACAAGGTCTACGGCGGTCAGTCCTCGCACCTGCCGCTTAAGCTGAACATGGCCGGCGTGATCCCCCCGATCTTCGCCTCGTCGATCATCCTGCTGCCGGCCACGGTCGTCAGCTGGTTCGCGACGGGCGACAGCATGCGCTGGCTCAAGGACATTGCCGCCACGCTTTCGCCGGGACAGCCGATCTACGTGATGCTGTATGCCAGCGCGATCGTGTTCTTCTGCTTCTTCTACACGGCGCTCGTGTTCAACAGCCGCGAGACAGCTGACAACCTGAAAAAGAGCGGCGCCTTCATCCCCGGGATCCGTCCTGGCGAGCAGACCGCGCGCTACATCGACAAGATCCTGGTTCGCCTGACGCTGGCCGGCGCGGTGTACATCACCTTTGTCTGCCTGCTGCCCGAGTTCCTGATCCTCAAGTACAACGTGCCTTTCTACTTCGGTGGAACCTCGCTGCTGATCATCGTCGTGGTGACGATGGACTTCATGGCCCAGGTGCAGAACTATCTGATGTCGCAGCAATATGAATCGCTGCTGAAGAAAGCCAATTTCAAGACCTCGCTGAACGGCTGAGTGAGATGTCGAAGGAAAACGGGCATGTGGTGCTCGGGCATATTTCGGGAACGATGCGGATGCACTACATCCGCATCCTCCCTGGTGACAAGATCACCGTTGAGTTGACGCCCTACGACTTGTCGCGGGCACGTATTGTGTTTCGCGCCAAGTAGGCAAGACAGTTTTAGGAGAACGACATGAGAGTTTCGGCTTCGGTCAAGAAAATTTGCCGCAACTGCAAGATCATCCGCCGCAAGGGCGTTGTCCGCGTGATCTGTACCGATCCGCGCCACAAGCAGCGCCAGGGCTGATGGATAAAGATTAGAGAAAGACGCACATGGCACGTATCGCTGGCATCAACATTCCGCCGCATCAGCACGCCGAAATCGGCCTGACGGCAATCTTCGGCATTGGCCGCACGCGCGCTCGCAAGATCTGCGAAGCCACGGGCATCCCATACTCCAAGAAGGTGAAGGACCTGACGGACGCCGACCTCGAAAAGATCCGCGACCAGATCGGCCGGTTCACCATCGAGGGCGACCTGCGCCGCGAGACAACCATGAACATCAAGCGTTTGATGGACATTGGTTGCTATCGCGGGTTCCGCCATCGCCGCGGCCTGCCGATGCGCGGCCAACGCACGCGCACCAATGCACGTACCCGCAAGGGTCCGCGCAAGGCCGCTCAGGCCCTCAAGAAATAATCGGGAAAGAGAACAGTCATGGCAAAAGCCCCCGCCAATAACGCCGCGCAGCGAGTGCGCAAGAAGGTCCGCAAGAACGTGTCCGACGGCGTCTGCCACGTGCACGCGTCCTTCAACAACACGATCATCACGATCACCGACCGCCAGGG
>JBKJOM010000228.1:0-6063 GCA_046595775.1 Ramlibacter sp.
TGGCGTCGGACCGCACCACGGTGCCACGGTGCACCTGCCAGAAGCGCTGCGCGTCCAGTTGCGGCAGCAGCTCCTTCAGGGGCGTGCGGATCAGATACTCGTGGCCTTCGGTCAGCACGCGCACGTACTTGTCAGCCGCCTCGAAATACACCACGCCCTCCACCGGCACCATCCGGATGCTGGAGCCCACGCTCACCTGGATGAGCTTGAGCGGGCTACCGGCCGCCGGCGCGGGTGCGTTCACGTGACCGAGCAGGTGGCGCAGCTGGCCGTGCGTGGCCTCGTAATCGCCGCCGCCCTGCGCGCGCCGGGCCAGCACCTGCTGCACCTTGGCCACCGTGCGGGCCAGGCGCGGCGCCTGCACCGGCTTGAGGACATAGTCCAGCGCCTGCGTCTCGAAGGCCTGCACCGCGTACTGGTCGTAGGCCGTGACGAACACCAGCGCGGGAAAGGGCGGCTCCTGCGGCCATTCGTCGGCCAGCTCCGCTGCCGCTTCCAGCCCGCTCTGGCCGGGCATGCGGATGTCGAAGAACAGCACGTCGGGCTTGAGGGCCAGCGCCTGTTGCACGGCGGAAGCGCCGTCGCCCACCGTTGCCACCACCCGCAGTCCAGGGCAGGCTTTTGCCAGCTCCGCCTGCAGGGCCATGGCCAGCAACGGCTCGTCTTCGGCGATGAGGGCAGTGGCTGCGAAGGTATCTGTCATGGCGCAAGAGGGTAACGGATGATGGTGCGGCAGCCACCCTCCGGCACAGCGGCGAAGTCGAGATGGGCGCGGTCGGCGAAGACGGTTGCCAGCCGCTCGCGCACCTGGTTCATGCCGAAGCCTTTGCCGTGCGCGGTCGCCTTGCCCGAAGGGCCTACGCCGGTGTCGCTGACTTCCAGCACCACGTTGCCGTTCGCGTGGCTGGCTGTCACGCGGATGCGTCCGCCTTGCACCTTGGGCTCCAGCCCGTGCTGGATGCTGTTCTCCACCAGCGGCTGCAGCAGCAGCGCGGGCACACGGGTCTGCTCCAGGTCTTTGGGCAGCTCCAGCGAATACGAAAGGCGCGGCCCCATGCGGATGGTCATCAGCTCCAGGTAGTCGCGCAGGCGGTCGAACTCTTCCTGCAGGCTGTGCGAGGCTGACCGCGATCCGCTCAGCGTGGCGCGCAGGTAGGCAATCATGTGGTCGAGCATCACCTGTGCCCGCGTCGGGTCCACGCCGATCAGCGCGCGCAGGTTGGCCAGCGTGTTGAACAACATGTGCGGTTCCAGCTGCGTCTCGAGCAGCTTCAGGCGCGCTTCGTCGGCGTGCTTGCGAGTCTCGACAATTTTCCTTTCGAGGTAGGCGCTCTTGCTGCGGCTGTAGAAGAAGAACGTGCCGCCGCCGCCCGCGATCAAGGTGACGATGACGGCGATACGCATCTCCTCGAAGCGCATCAGGTCCGGGCCGTTGAACCAGTTGAAAGTGCTACCGATGAAGTTGGTGGCAATCGAGCCACCGATAAAGCCGCCGACCATGCCGACGAAGATGAGGAAGTTGCCGGCCATGCCCTGCGGCCAGCCGGTCTCCGCCGCGGAGGCGAAGGCATGGCGGCCCACGTCGATGATGGTCCAGGTGATGATGCCGATGCACAGCGAGTACACCGCGTTGGGCCCGTAGGCCGAGCTGGGCAACATGACCCAGAGGATGGTGGCGACGCCCAGGCTGAAGCCGACCGTCTCCAGCAGGTGCTGGAGCTTGCTGAGCCAGTCGATCTTCATGGCAAGCGGTCTTGCCGGCCCATCAGGCGATCGCGCTCCTTTTGCACCATGCGCTCGCGAAAGCTGCTGCCCCCGGCGATGACGAAGACGGCCAACCCGTGCATCGCCAGCCCGAACCCCCAGCCCAAGAGCGGCTCGGGCGACCAGCGTCCGTTGCCCCAACCGTATTGCGACTTGGCGAAGATCAGCAAATTCACCAGCACGTACACGCCTGCGTGGATGTACCACCCCAGCTTGGAGTTGGCCCGCTTGTTGGCCAGCCGCTCGATCTCTTCGGGGGACAGCTTGGGTTCCATGATGGGCCGATTCTAGGTCTGGCGGCGGCGGATGGCATCACGCTCGCGTTGCACCAGGCTGTCGTGCACGGTGCCATGACGGCCAAGGACGAAAACTACCAAGCCGTGGATCGCCAGGCCGAAGCCCCAGGCCATCGCCGGGTAGAAGTGCCAGCTGCGGCCATGCGAGTAGGCAATGGCGAAGAAGAACAGGTTCACCAGTGCATACACGGTGGCGTGGGTGTACCAACCCATCTTGGCGCCGGCGCGGCGGCGGGCGAGACGTTCGAGTTGCTCTTCTTCCATGAGGTTCTCCTTGGGTTGATGTGCGGGTTCAGGCGATGACGGGGGTGCTCGATCCACGCACGGCCAGCTTCACCAGGCGTGCGGCGCGGCCGGCGAAGATGCCGGAGAGGAAACCGTAGAGGGCACCCACTACCAGCGTGTACTGGCCGTCGCCTTTCAGCTGCGGCTGGATCGCGATCTCCACGTTCACCCAGTAGCGGACCAGGAAGATGCCCAGGATCAGGGCCATCGGCACCCAGCTGCCCGGCAGCGAGTAGGTGCGCGTAGCACCGTCGTACTGCGCGCCGGCAGGCGGCGACATGGAGGCGATCAGCGCAAAGGTGGTGGCGGCGATCACCATCCACATCAGCATCACGTAGCCGAACATCGGCGACGCGCCGAAAGCGCTGGTCACGCCCCAGATCGACAGGGCGGTCATCGCCACCGGCATCACGACGATACGGGCGAGGCTGGCCGTGCGGGCTCGGGCTTGCGAGAGGCCCGCCCAGGTCAGGACGGCCAGCAGGCCCCACACCCAGACGGGCGTGTTGCGCAGGATCTGGCCGAAGACTTGGGGTTGATTCAAAAGCAGGTGATAGAGCATGGTGTTCTCCGAAGGTTGAAAGAGGTTCAGGCGCGGTGCAGTTGGGGCCGCTGGCCGCCCGGTTGACGTGGAGTGGACTGTGCCGGGGCCTCCCGGCGGCCGCGACCGGGAAAGGACGAAACGACGGGAAAGGGCCGCGAAACGGCCCGGCCCGTTCGTGAAATGCGGGCGTTTAGCGCGCTGGAGCGCGAATGCCAAACAGCACCCGCACCCCGGGAACGCGCCGCACCAGCTCGAAACTGGCCGCACAGATGGCCACGGTGGCCAGCACGAGCAAGGGGCCCTCGACGGCCACGGGCAGGTCGAAGGGCAGCAGCGCGCGGGCCACCAGGATGATTGCGGTCTGGTGCACGACGTAGTAGCAGAACACCGCGCCGCTCAGGTAGCGCCGTGCCGGGGTGTCGGCCACGTTGCGCAACAGGCGCACGCCCCAGGCCAGCACGGCCAGGAGCGCCGTCCACTGCAGCAGGGCATAGACGACTCGCTCGAACATCCGCAGGGCCTCGGGCGGTGGGCTGGCGTCGGAAAAGCTGAAGGCGTAGACCATGAACTCCGCATAGCTCACCCCTGCCATGCCAAGGAAGATCCAGCGGCGCTGCGCGAGCCAGGCCCACACTGCCTCTTCGCGGGCGAGGACGTAGCCGATGGCGAACACCGTTCCGTACATCACGTGGTTGTAGAGGTCATCGACCAGCGCATGGGTCGACCCAAAGCGCGGAAAGAGAAACACCCGGGCCAGTGCCAGCACTATCCACGGCAGCACAAGCACCCGGCAGCCTGTGAGCCCACCGCGAAACCAGACCGCGAAGCGCGAGCCGGCGGCCGGCGCGAAACGCTTCAACCCGACCAGCAGCACCGTGTACACCCACAGATAGACCACGAACCAGAGGTGGTTCCAGGTCGGCAGGACCAGATGTTTGCCACCGGGGTAGAAGGTCTGGTCGCGCGCCAGGTAGCGCCGCCAGAAATCCATATAACTGTCGCCGTAGCCCAGCTTTTCCACGACCTCGTAGTAGGACTGCGGCGGCACGATGACCACCATCGCGAAAATCACAGGCACCAGCAGGAACCAGGTCCGATGCCAGGCCACTGGCGCCAGCCGCTCGCCGGGCACGCCGCGCAACATGAAGGCCATGGCGCAGCCGGAGACGAAGAAGAGCAGGGAGAGGCGCCACGGATTCATGGCCATCATCAGTGGCTCGAGGGTCTCCGAGGCATGCGGGCTCTTGATGTGCCAGTCCCAGCTGACGTAATACATCCCGACGTGATACGTGATGAGCAAGCCGAAGGCGGCGATCCGGATCCAGTCCAGGTCGAGGCGGCGGTTCGATGTGTTCATGGGCCGCAACCTTAGGCGTGGCGCCGGTTGGCGGGCGGTGCAGGGGACGGGACGCGACCCTTCGGGGATGAGCCGTGACGCCGCTGTGACCAATTTCGGGCGGTCCCGCCGTCCCTCGCCTGTAGCATCCGCGGATGACCGAAGCCGCCGAGCAACCGACATTCCTGGAGCGTTACGAGCGCTGGCAACGTCCGGCCGAAATCGCCTTCTGGGTACTGATGTTCTGCGTCAACGCGGCGGCCAACAGCGTGACGGTCTGGATCGATATCCAGCGGGTCGGCCTGAAATTCCAGCCCTGGGAGCCGGTGGTGTGGGAGTGGTCGAGCAACCTGGTGCTGTTGGCGCTGGTGCCGGCGGTGGTCGCCTTCGACCGGTTCCGGCCGCTGAACATGGAGGAATGGCGGCGAAACTGGCCGGCCCACCTTGGCTTCTCGGTTGTCTTCAGCCTCGTCCACGTGGTGGCGATGGTGGGTTTGCGCCACGCCGCCTACGCCATGCATGGCGAGCAGTACAACTTCGGGTTCTGGCCGAAGGAGCTGGCCTACGAGTGGCTGAAGGACGTGCGCACCTACGGCAGCATCCTGGCCACGCTGGCGCTGTATCGGCTGGTGCTGTGGCGCCTGAAGGGCGAGGCGCGCCTGCTTGCCGAGCCCGACCAGGGAGCGGCCGTGGAGCCGGTCGCGC
Organism: Ramlibacter sp.; assembly: GCA_046595775.1. Taxonomy (GTDB): domain Bacteria; phylum Pseudomonadota; class Gammaproteobacteria; order Burkholderiales; family Burkholderiaceae_C; genus Ramlibacter. The sequence continues at coordinate 4,931 of JBKJOM010000228.1, forward strand.
GACCCGAGCGCTTCCTGGTCAAGAAACTCGGCAAGGAATATTTGTTGCCGGCGCAGGAGATCGAGTGGGTGCAGGCCTGGGGCAACTACGTGAACCTGCATGTGCGCGGCCGGGACCATCCGTTGCGGTCGACCTTGACGGCACTGGAGACGCGGCTGGACCCGGGCCGGTTTCAGCGCGTGCACCGCAGCTACATCGTGAACATCACGCAGATCGCCGCGATCGAGCCGCAGGACGGGGGGGACGCGGCGCTTTTGCTGCACACCGGTCAGCGGATTCCGTGCAGCCGCACGTATCGGGATAGCTTGCGCGGGCGGCTCGATTAGGAGAGGGTGAACTAGGGTGTGTTAACACTAATTGAATTGTTCGTGCAGTCCAGAGACACTGAGGCCTATCGAGATCACACCCGAGCAGTTCGCCCTTGTCGAACATTGTTTGCCCATACGCGCCAGCTGGCACTGGACTTGGGCTTCATCCCGGTGTGCCACCGCTTAAAACGCGCATCGAGCCGTGGGAGTACGACCGCGAGATGTACAAGCGTCGCAACGAAGTCGAGCGGCTGTTCCGACGCCTGAAAGGCTTCCGCAGAATCTTCTCTCGCCTCAAGAAACTCGACGCGATGTTCCTCGCCTTCTTTAGCTTCGTGCTGGTAGTCGATGGACTTCGTGGTTTGTGTTAACAGGCCCTAATCCAGTTGCTCGGCCTGGGGCGTGGCGCCGCGCAGGTAAATGACAGCGCCTTCATCGGTGGTGCTATCCGCGACGAGCACGTCGCGCTCGACGCGGTGGAAAGCGCCCGGCCCCAGATCAAGCGAGCCAATGCGCAAGCGGCCTTGCAACACCACGCACTCCACGTCGATCGTGTGCCGATGCACCGGAAGCACCGCGCCGGGCGCGAGCTTGAGCAAGTACGAGATCACGCCGTCCTGCTCGTCCAACACCTTGCGCTCGATGCCGGGCAGAAGCCGGTGCCAGCCCTCGCTGCCACCGGGCACCAAGGCGAGGTCGCGCAACGATTCATCGGCAATGCGCTGCATCAGGCGCAGTCGCACGCGCCGAACTGCAGCTGAGTCGTCGTCAGCCATTCGCGGAAAGCCGAAGGCGGTCATCCCGTGTCTACGCACCAAGGGTCTT
>JBKJOM010000033.1:0-8233 GCA_046595775.1 Ramlibacter sp.
TCGGCGTTGAAGGCGTCGATGCTTGCCGCCAGCGCAACGATCGCTGGCCATTGGACTTCCGGAAACTCTTCGATCAGCCGGATGTGCGCCATCAGGCGGCCTTCGACACGCTGGCGAAGCGCTCGCGCATTTCGGCGCGCAGCTCGCGGCCGATGAGGGCGGCGGCCCAGCGTCGCTTCTCGTCGGGGCTGGCCGGCTGCAGCTGCGGCACGGCGACGGGCTTGCGATCGTCGTCCACCGCCACCATCGTGAAGAAGCAGCTGTTCACATGGCGCTGGCGCTGCGTCATCGAGAGCTGGTGCTTGGGCAGTTCCATGGGTGTCCCTTCAGCGTTGCGGCTCGATGCGGGCTTCGTCGCTTTCGGGCGGCCCGATCGACGAAGGCTTCGACGTGCCGCTCGATGCCAAGACCACTGCCGGCAGCCGCGCCTGTTCGTAATCGAGCATCTCCATCAGGTGGTGCATCACCTCGTCGCCGATCTCGTTGCCGCGCCACAGGCGGATCAACTCCTTGCGCTCGGCGCCGATGGCCGCGTGGCGCAGGCGCGTGAGCAGTTCCATGCGTGGTGTGAGTTCACCGCTCTCGGACGAAGCCACGAGCGCGATGCGGTCGGCGATCTCGGCCTTGAGCGACTGCGCCCACTGTACGGGCACGCCTTCGGTGGCCAGCTGCGTGTCGATGGCGGCCAGCGCCACCGCGCTCATTGCGGCGCGCACTCGCAACTGCTCGTCGTGCAGGCTCCAGTCCGAGCCCACCTTCAGGCCGCGGATCAGGCCACTGAGCGTGAGGCCCTGGCCCACCAGCGTGGCGATGATCACGACGAAGGTGAGGAACAGGATCAGCTCGCGGTGCGGGAACTGCGCGGGCAGCGCCAGTGCCGCCGCCAGCGAGACGATGCCGCGCATGCCGCACCAGCCGATGATGGACAGCTCGTTGTGCCGTGGCGCCGCCTCGCGCTTGCCCATCAGCCGGTTGATCCAGTGCGGCAGGTACGCCGCCGGAAACACCCAGCCGACGCGCACCCCCACGGCCACCGCCGTGATCACGACGCTGATCGCGGCAAGCTGCCCGGTGGGGTAGCGCGCCAGGCCATCCACCACGCTGTGCATCTGCAGGCCGATCAGCACGAACACCAGGCTGTTGAGCAGGAACACCAGCAGGTTCCACACCGAGCGCGCCATGATGCGCATCTCGGCCGACACGATCTCCGGCGCGTAACGGCCTCGCACCAGCCCGGCCGCCACCACCGCGAGCACGCCGGACACGTGCAGCGTTTCCGCCGCCATGTAGGCCGTGTAGGGAATCGTGAGAACCGTCAGCACCTCGATGAACGGGTCTTTCAGCCGCACGTGGATGGCGATGTAGACGAAGGCCAGCGCGACGCCCACCGCGATGCCGCCGGCCGAAATCCGCGCGAAGTCAATGCTGGCCTCGAAGAATGAAAAGCCCCCGGTGAGCACCGCGGCGGTGGCGAACTTGTAGAGCACCAGGCCCGACGCGTCGTTCACCAGACTCTCGCCTTCGAGGATCGTCACGATGCGCCGGGGCATGTTCAGCCGCGACAGGATCGCGGTGGCCGCCACCGCGTCGGGCGGTGAGACGATGGCGCCCAGCACGAAGGCCACGGCCCAGGGTACCTCCGGCACCATCCACTTCAGCGCGGCGCCGACGGCCAGCGTCGTCACCGCCACCAGCCCGATCGCCAGCAATCCGATCGGCCGGATATTGGCCTTGAAGTCGGTCCACGAAGTCAGCAGCGCGGCCTGGTACAGGATTGGTGGCAGCACCGCGACCAGGATGAGCTGGGGGTCCATCGCGACTTCGGGCAGGTTCGGGATCAGGCCGAGCACGGCGCCGCCCGCCACAAGGGCGATCGGGTACGGGAATTTGAAGTGGCGCGCCACCCAGCCCAGGGCCACCGAGCTGAGCAGCAGCAACAGCAGGAGTTCGAACAGGACCATCTGCGAGCTGTAGCTAAAGTTGTGCCCGATTATGGCTGGGCTACCCCGCGGGACATCCCGTCGCGGCATGCGCTTACAGGGGCGTGGCGGCGCAAAAACGACAGTGGGCGCATAATGGAGGCTGGTGCGTGGCCCTGCGCGCCTGGCTTTCAACCCAACCGCCGGCCCGCTTTCGGGCTGCCCGCCGGCAAACACCCTTCGAGTGTCCAGCCGCCAACGCCTGTCGTTGACGATCCATGGGCCCGACCGGTTGCTGTACGCAGCAGCCCAACCGCTGGGTTACCAGCACTGAATAAGGATGAGCCCATGGCCAAGGAAGAATTGATTGAAATGCGCGGACGAGTGGAAGAAATCCTTCCGGACTCGCGTTTCCGCGTGGTGCTGCAAAACGGGCACCAACTGATCGCCTACACCGGCGGCAAGATGCGCAAGCACCACATCCGCATCATCGCGGGTGACGACGTGTCGCTCGAACTCTCGCCTTATGACCTGAGCAAGGGTCGGATCATGTTCCGCCATCTGCCGGAACGCCGTTCGGACGCAGCGCCGATGGCGCAGCGCCGCCGCTAAACGTCTCCATCAAGGCGCGACCCGGACCACCTTGCCCGGGTTCAGGATCCCCAACGGGTCCAGCGCCTGCTTGATCCGGCGCATGACATCGACTGTCGCTGCGCCGTGCTCCTCCTCCAGGTACCCGACCTTGTGCAGGCCCACACCGTGTTCGCCGGTGCAGGTGCCGTCATAACGGATTGCGCGGCGCATCAGCCGCTCGCCCAACGACTCGGCGGTCTTCATTTCTTCCGCATTCGCCGGATCGACCAGCAACAAGCAATGGAAGTTGCCGTCGCCCACGTGCCCGAACACCGGCGCCGTGATCCCGCTAGCCTCGATGTCCGCCACCGTCTCTCCCAGGCATTCGGCCAGCCGCGAGATCGGCACGCAGGCGTCGGTGGTGATGGAGCGGCACCCCGGGCGCAGTTGCAGGCACGCGAAGTACGCGTGGTGACGCGGCGTCCATAGCCGGTTGCGCTCCTCGGGCCGTGTCGCCCACTGGAAGTCGCCGCCGCCGTGCTCTTCGCACAGCGCCTTCATCGCGCTGCTTTGCTCCTCAAGTTGTGTCGCGGAGCCGGCGAATTCCAGGAACAGCGTGGGCACTTCGGTGAGCGACGTCTTGCTGTGGGCGTTGATCGCGCGAATGGTAAGTGCATCCAGCATTTCGGCGCGCGCCAGGGGCACGCCCAGCTGGATCGCCTCGATCACGCATTGCACCGCGCTCTTCACGTCCGGAAAATTCACTACCGCCGCGGCGATGGCTTCGGGCTGCGGGTGTAGCTTGACGGTGATCTCGGTGATGATGCCGAGCGTGCCTTCGGAGCCGCAGAACAACTGCGTGAGGCAGTAGCCCGCCGACGATTTGCGTGCGCGGCGCGCGGTGCGGATCACTTCACCTTGCGCGGTGACCACGGTGAGCGACAGGATGTTGTCGCGCATGGTGCCGTAGCGCACGGTGTTCGTGCCGGACGCCGCGGTCGCGACCATCCCGCCGATCGACGCATTGGCGCCGGGGTCGACCGAAAAGAAGAAGCCGGTCTGCGCGAGTTCCCGATTGAGCTGCTCGCGCGTGACGCCGGCCTGCACGGTGGCAGTCAGGTCCTCGGCCTGGATCGCGATCACGCTCGCCATCCGGCTCATGTCGATGCACACGCCGCCCTGGATGGCGAGCAGGTGGCCCTCGATCGACGAGCCCACACCGAAGGCGATCACCGGCATGCGGTGCGTGGCGCAGAGCTTCACGATGTCAGCCACTTCCGCGGTGGATTCCGGGAAGACCACCGCATCGGGCGGACAGGGCGCGTAGGCCGATTCGTCGGTGCCATGCTGCAGGCGTACCGCGCCATTTACCGTGAAGCGATCGCCAAACGCCTGCGCCAGTAGCTGCGCCAATGCCGGCGGAAAAACGCGCTCCGCGTCGGCACGCGGAAGTTCAGACACGACGCCCATGGTTGGCTCCTATGGATGGAGCCACCAGTCTAGGGAGATTCGCGGCCGGGCGGAAGCTGGCGCGGCGGAATCAGCCAGGAGCGGTCAGGCTTCGGACAGCGTCACCGGGGTCAGGCGCGAAAGCGCTTGCGTGTGAGCGCCAGCGCGATCCAGAAACCGGCCACCGTGTAGGCCGCCAGCACCAGCGTGTTGCGCAGCGGATGCGCCGGCCACTGATCCATGAACATCGGCCGCACCAGTTCCACCGCGTTGGTCAGCGGCAACCAGTCCGACACCACGCGGATCGCATCGGGCAACTGTTCGCGCGGGAAGAAGATGCCCGACAGGAACATCATCGGCGTGAGGAACAGCGTGAAGTAGTAGGTGAAGAAATCGTAGCCCTTGGCCAGCGCGTTGAAGATGAGCGCGATGCACGAGAAGGTGATGCCCACGCCCAGCAGCACCGGCCACGCGGCCAGCAGCTTGGGGCTGTGGCTGATGTCCAGCGCCAGCATCACCGCGAGGATGGCGGTGACCGTGAACAGGGCCTTGAATGCGGCCCACAGCATCTCGGCCAGCACGATGCTGTCGAGGCTGACCGGCGCGTTCATGATGCCGTCCCAGGTTTTTTGCATGTGCATGCGCGAGAAGGCGGAGTAGAGCGCCTCGAACGACGCCGCGTTCATCGCGCTCATGCAGATCGAACCGCTCGCCAAAAACAGGATGTAGCGCACGGGGGTGCCGTCGACGGCCACCGTGCCCACCAGCGCGCCCATGCCGTAGCCGAAAGCCACCAGCCACATCAGCGGCTCTGCGATGTTGCCGACCAGGCTGGGGATCGCAAGCTTGCGCCAGACCAGCAGGTTGCGCAGGAACACTGGCCACCAGCGCATCGACAGGTCGGGCGCGCGCCAGATCGAAGGCGTGTCGTGGGTCATGCGTCCTCACGGATCTGTCGGCCGGTGAGTTTGAGGAACAGGTCCTCGAGGTTGGCGGGGCGGTGGATTGTTCGCAAGCCCGGGTGCGCCGCCAGCGCGTCGAGCAAGGGCTTGGCTTCCTGCGTGTAGAAGAAGACGGTCTCGCCGCTTACCTCCACCCGCGCCGCCATCTGCTTCAGTGGCGATTCGGCCAGCGCGAGCGCGCCGTTGCCGTAGGCCTCGACCACATCGGGCTCGAGGTACTGCGCGATCAGGTCGCGCGGCTTGCCCTCGGCGATCTTCTTGCCGTGGTCCAGCACCAGGAGGCGCGAGCACAGGCGCTCAGCCTCGTCCATGAAGTGGGTGGTGAGCAGGATCGACTTGCCTTGTTGCAGCAGCACTTGCAGCCGCTCCCACATCAGGTGCCGCGCCTGCGGATCGAGCCCGGTGGTGGGCTCGTCGAGCATCAGCAGCTTCGGGTCGTTGACGAGGGCCCGTGCCAGTGACAGGCGCCTGCGCATGCCGCCCGACAGCTCGCCTGGTTTCGAATCGGCCTTGTGCGAGAGCGCGGCGAACTCCAGCAGCTTCGGGATGCGCTCGCGAATCTGCGCATCCTTCATGCCGAAGTAGCGGCCGTAGACCAGCAGGTTCTCGGCCAGGCTGAAGTCCGGGTCGAGCGTGTCGAACTGGCTCACCACGCCCAGTTGCGCCTTGATGGCCAGCGCGTCGCGCGGCATCGACAGGCCCAGCGCATTGATCACGCCCGCATCGGGCACCGTGAGGCCCAGGCACATCCGGATGGTGGTGGTCTTGCCGGCGCCATTGGGCCCGATCACGCCCAGGCATTCGCCCGGCGCTATCGAGAACGACAGGTCATCGACGACCGTGGTGTCGCCATATTTCTTGCGCAGCCCGGCGGCTTCGAACAGGACGGAATCCATCCGTCGATTGTGCCGGGTCCGGCGCGTGGAGGCGTCAGGTGGCTTTGGCGCGCCGCGTCTTCGCCGGTGCCCGCTTGGCCGCGGCGGGCCGCTTGGCGGCGGGCTTGCCCACCAGCTTGAGGGCCGGTGCCGCTGGCGGAACAGCGACGGCAGCAGCCTGCGCCGCGACCAGCTCCATCAGCTTGCGGTGCTCGGCGACGATGAAGTCGCCGATGTCGGCCACGTCCGGCACGGCGCGGCGGCAGGCGATCAGCCCGTAGTCGAGCCGGCCGTTGTAGCTTTGCACCGTGACGTTCAGCGCCACGCCGTGCGCAGGGATGGACACAGGGTAGTAGCTGGTCAGCTCGGCGCCGGCGAAGTACAGCGGCATCGGCGCGCCGACGACGTTGGAGACGATCAGGTTCATCGGCGGCGGGATCACGTTGACCAGGCGCGAGCGCCCTGCCAGCGCGGCCAGTCCGGAGATCAGCCAGGGCGCCCCGAACATCGGGAAGTCGGTCGGGATGATGGCCTTGAAGCGCCCCATGGTTGCCTTGCTGGCGGCGGACGCAACCTGGATCTTGCGCAGCCGTTCGATCGGGTCGGCCACATCGGTGGCCAGCGTCATGCGCACCATGCTGACCTGGTTGTTGGCCGAGGTGTCGCCCTGCTCGCGCAGGCTGACCGGCACTCCCGCCAGCAACGGCTTGTCCGGCAACTCGCCCAGCTCCTTCAAATAGCGGCGCAAGGCACCCGCAGTGGTTCCCATCACCACGTCGTTGAGCGACACGCCGAAGGCCTTGGCGATCTGCTTGACTTCGGCCAGCGGCACGGTGCGCCCGGCAAAGACCCGCTGGTTGGTGATCGACACGTTGAAGGGCGTCCTCGGTCCGAACAGCTGCATGCCCTTGGGCAGTTTCCAGTCACGCTTGCCGTTGGCGCCCTTGGGGGGCAGGGCGTCGCGTGCGGCGCGCGCCACGGCAGGCAACATGCGCAGCAACTTGATGTACTGCTGGATTGTGTTGCGCAGGGCGGCGCCGGCCAGCTCGGCCATGCCCAGGTGGTATTCGTTGCGGCGCGGCTTGGGACGCGGCGCGCGAATTTCGCGGCCCTCGGGACTCAAGTCGAGGATCGCCTTGCCCAGTTCGACCCCGGCCTGGCCGTCGATGCCGGCGTGGTGCACCTTGGTGTAGAGCGCGACTTCGCCGCTCTTCAAGCCGTCGATGATGAAGAATTCCCACAAGGGCCGGCTGCGGTCGAGGAGGGACGAATGCAGCCGCGCCACGTATTGCTGGAGCTGCCGGTTGCTGCCCGGCCTGGGCAGCGTGATGTGGCGGATGTGGTAGTCCAGGTCGATGTCCTCGTCCTCCACCCAGACCGGGTTGGACAGGTCGAAGGGCATCAGCGCCAGCTTGCGGGTGAACACGTCGGCCAGGTGCAGCCGCTTGGTGACATGGGCCTTGGCATCCTCGTAGAAGTCGCCCGCGTAGCCGGCGGGCAGCCGCAGCACGTTGAGCGAGCCCACGTGCATCGGCATCTCGGCCGATTCGATGTGCAGGAAGGTGGCGTCCAGGCCGCTGAGGTGCTTCATCGTTTCTCCTTGTTGGTGGTGGCGCGGGGCCGTGGGGGCGATGTTCCTCTTTCCGGCTTACACGGCTGTCTCGCGCATGACAAGCCGTCGGGACTCCCTAGAATCCGGACATGTCAGAACGCCCCGCCGTCATCGCGCAGTACCTCGCCCCGAAGCGGGCGCTCACCGTTTTCGCCGGCTGGGTCGCCAACCTGCGCGGCGGCCCGATCACCCAGTGGATCATTCGCCGGTTCGTCGCCAAGTACAAGGTCGACATGGCGGAGGCCGCCAACCCGGATATCGGTAGCTACGCGACTTTCAACGACTTCTTCACGCGTCCCTTGCGCGAAGGCGTACGGCCGCTCTCGGCCGCCCCGTTCATCTGCCCGGTCGACGCCGCGATCAGCCAGTACGGCCCGATCGAGCACGACCAGATTTTCCAGGCCAAGGGACACAGTTATTCGACGCGCGCACTGATCGGCGGCGACCAGCAACTGGCCCACCAGTTCGACCACGGCCACTTCGCCACCTTGTACCTCGCGCCCAAGGACTACCACCGCATCCACATGCCGTGCGACGGGCGCCTCACGCGGATGATCTACATCCCCGGTGACCTGTTCTCGGTGAACCCGCTCACGGCGCGCCACGTGCCTAGCCTGTTCGCGCGCAACGAGCGCGTGGTCTGCGTCTTCGACACCGAGCACGGCCCGTTCGTCAACGTGCTGGTCGGCGCCACCATCGTCGGCAGCGTCGCCACCGTCTGGCACGGTGTGGTCAACCCGCCGCGCACCCGCGAGATCCGCGAATGGCGCTACGACGACCAGGCCATCGTGCTGGCCAAGGGCGCGGAGATGGGACGCTTCCTGCTGGGGTCGACCGTGGTCA
>JBKJOM010000079.1:0-5239 GCA_046595775.1 Ramlibacter sp.
TGCAGTCGGCGACACGACCACGATCACGTCGGCGGGTGGTTCAACCCCTGGCGTCATGACCGGCGCGTCTTCGACCACGGTCGACGGTTACACGTTGAACGCAGCGATGGACTTCACCCTGGGCCACAACGCCCAGAGCGTGACGGGCAACGGTGCGAACAACCAGACGGTGCGCGTGGCCGGCCTGACCTTGACCGGCGCAGTGACCCTGGACGGTGGTGCCGCGGGCGCTGACGTGCTGGACCTGTCCACGGGTTCTAACATCGCCGCCGCCACGGTGACGAACTTCGAAACCGCCAACGTGGTGGGCTCAGTGACGATGACGGAAGGCCAGCACGACGCCATCGGCGCGGGCTTCTTCACGGCGACGGGCCTGACCGACCAGATCACCATCTCGGCTGTGGGCACGGGCAACAACGTCATGATCGGCAGCGCTGCCATCGAAACGTATGTTCTCAACGCCGCTGAATCGTTCACGCTGGGTTATGCCGGCCAGAGCGTGACTGGCGATGCTGCGAACAACCAGACGGTGAACGTCGGCACCTTCGTGGCAACGGGCACCTTGAACGGTGGCACCGGTGGCGCGGACATCCTGCAGATGGGCAACGGCTCCAGCATCGTTGGTGCCACTGTGAGCAACTTCGAGACTCTCGATGTGGCGAGCGGTGCAACGGCGACGATGACAGCTGCCAACTGGAACGGATTCACGTCGGCGACCGGCGTCGGGGTTGAAACGGTGGTGATCTCCGACACGGCGACCATCACGGCAAAGGACGCCATCGAGAACTACACCTTGTCGGGCGTTGGTAACGATGTGATCACGTTCGGTGGTGCGGACGCTTTCCGTGCGATTCAGAACGTGAACATTTCTGCGGGTGGTCAGGACACGATCGTGATCAACAATCCGGCTCACAGTGGTGTTATTGACGCGTCGGTTGGTATCACTGGCTTCGGCACGGGCATCGGCGGCGACGTCCTGGACCTGCGCTTGAATGGCGTGAAGTTCAACGCCCAGTACCTGGAAATCTCTACAAACGGCAACGTTGACTTGTCTCTCTTGTCAAACAAGTCGGTCATCGAGATCGTCAACTCAAGCACGGCGATCGACATTGCCAACGGCGGTGTTGTAGAGACTCTGCTTAATGCCGCCATCAGCAATCTGGCCGCTGGCGACTATGCAGTGGTGGTCTATGACGGTGCCGGCAATGCCAACGTGTATGAGTTGAACTTTGGTGGTGGCAACTACAACAGCAACAGCGACGGCACGCTGGAACTTCTGGCGACGTTGACCGGCGTCGCTGTCAACACACTCGGCAACTCCAGCTTCGGCATCTAATCCCAACGGCCCCGGGCTTCGGCCCGGGACCCGAGGCAAACGAATCCCCGCTTAGGCGGGGATTTTTTCTAGAGAAAAAGGAACTCATCACCATGGCAGAAAAAGCCCCCTCGCAAACCGTGACGATCGACGGCGTCAAGTACGACGCTGCCTCCCTCAGCAAGGAGGCCAGGTCCGCCATCAACAACATGGCACTGGTCCAGAAGGAAATCACCGAACTGCGCAATCGCATGGGCATTGCCCGCGTTGCGCAGGAAGTGTTCGCCACCCAGCTCAAGGCGCAGCTCCCCACGGCCAAGAAGGCCAAGTGAAGCGGATCGCGTAGAGTTGCCCACAACGGGCGGCGCGCCCCGGCGTGCCGCCCTTTTTTTTCAGTTCAAACCACCTTCGTATGCGCATCCTGCTGGTCCACCAGAACTTTCCCGGCCAGTTCAAGCACCTCGCCCCGGCTCTGGTCGCGGCCGGCCACGATGTGGTCGCGTTCACCATGAGCCAGAACCCGGTTTCGCCGGGCGTGCGCGTCGTCCACTACAAGGCGGCCCGGGGTACATCGACCAACGTGCACCCGTGGGTGACTGACGTGGAGACAAAGGTGATCCGCGGTGAGGCGGCTTTTCGCGCGGCCCTGAAGTTGAGGGACGGCGGCTATGAACCCGAGGTGATCCTTGCCCATCCGGGCTGGGGCGAAAGCCTGTTCCTGAAGGAAGTGTGGCCCGGCGCCCCGCTGGCAATCTATTGCGAATATTTCTACCGCGCGGTCGGAGGCGACGTAGGGTTCGACCTGGAGTTTCCGGTGCAGGACGAGGGCGACGCCTGTCGCCTGCGGATGAAGAACGTCAACAACCTGCTGCACTTCGAGACCGCCGACGCGGCGATTTCGCCGACGCACTGGCAGGCCAGCACCTTCCCGCAGCCCTTCCGCGACCGCATCACGGTGATCCATGATGGCATCGACACACAAGCCGTCCAGCCCAATCCCCACGTGGCGATGGCGCTGAACAACGGGCAGGTGCATCTCGACCGCAACAGCGAGGTCATCACCTTCGTCAACCGCAACCTCGAGCCGACGCGCGGCTATCACATCTTCATGCGGGCCTTGCCCAGGATCCTTGCCGAGCGGCCGAATGCCCGGGTCATGATCGTCGGCGGCAATGACGTGAGCTATGGCGCGCGCCCGCCCAAGGGCCAGACGTACAAGCAGATTTACCTGGACGAGGTGGCTGATCGCATCGACCCGTCGCGCGTTCACTTCCTCGGCCATATTCCCTACGACAAGTTCGTGGCCCTGCTGCAGCTCTCCACCGTGCACGTGTACCTTACCTACCCCTTCGTGCTGAGCTGGAGCCTGATCGAGGCGATGAGCGCAGGGTGCGCCATCGTCGCCAGCGACACCAGCCCCTTGCACGAGGCAATCCAGCATGGCGAAACAGGCCGGCTCACCGATTTTTTCGACGTCGAAGGCCTGGCCGGCGAAGTCTGCGCCTTGCTGGCGGACCCGGCGGAGCGCGCCCGGCTGGGCGCCAATGCGCGCGAGTTCGCGCGTGCGCACTACGATCTGCGCACCGTCTGCCTCCCCCAGCAACTGGCGTGGGTGGAAAACCTTGCGGGCCTGACCAAAGCCCCGGCGCCATGACCGGCCTCATCATCGACTCGAGCACGCTGCTGATGGGCAAGGTGATCCTCGAGCCGCCGTTTCGCAGTTACTCCGGCGCGGCTCTCAACGGTGCGACCGGCGGGGCATTCAGCTATGTCGCGCCGATGAGCGGCATGTACCAGGTGGAGATCGGGCGCTATTGCTCCATCGGCGACAGTGCTGCCATCCTCTCTTCGCATCCCGCCGGGCGGCTGACCACATCGCCGTTCCCGTACCAGGCCATCTTCGCCGCGCCGTTCGACACGCCGCCTGTCACGCACTACGACAACCTGGGGCACACCGTTATCGGCAACGATGTGTGGATCGGATCGGCGGTGAAGATCAAGAGCGGCGTGCGCATCGGCGACGGCGCGGTGCTGGGCGCAGGCAGCGTGGTGACCAAGGACGTGGAGCCTTACACCATCGTCGGCGGCGTGGCCGCGCGGCCGATCCGCAAGCGCTTCGCCGATGCGGTGATCGAGCGCCTGCAACGTGTGGCCTGGTGGCAGTACAACCTCTCCGGCCTGCAACTGCCCTGGGACGACATCGAAGCCTGCCTCGACCGGATCGAGGGCCTGGTGGCCTCGGGTGAGTTGAAGCCCTTCGCGCCACAGCGCTTCAGCGTCGTGCGCGAGGGCGCGAAGATCGTGGCCTACCCCGTCGCCTGACGCCACTACGATGAGCTTTCATTCCGAAATCCGCGCCCGCCTGCTGGTCGACCTGCAGGCTGCAGGCCCCGATGAAGCCGCGCAGCTGAACAACGGCCTGCGATTGCTGGGCAAGTGGCGCAGCGCCCTGATCCAGAACACTTTCCTGCAGCAGCAGGGCACGCGCGTGCTGGGCGGCCCGCTGGCCGGCATGGACTTCCTGGCGGCGTCGGCCGAAGGCTGCCACGTGCCCAAGCTGCTTGGCTGTTACGAGCAGCCGCTGCAGCCGGCGGTCGAAGCCGCAATGCTCGGCGACTACGAAGTGGTCTTGAACATCGGCTGTGCCGAAGGCTACTACGCGGTGGGAATGGCCAGGCGCATGCCCGGCGCGCGCATCCTCGCGTTCGACATCAATCCCCGGGCGAAGGCAGTGTGCGGCGAGCTGGCGCGCAAGAATGGCGTGGAAGGCCGCATCGAGATTCACGGCCTGTTCAAGCCGCGCGACTTCGCCGCTTATGCTGCCAAGCGGGTGCTGGTGATGTGCGACATCGAAGGGGCCGAGCGCGACTTGCTCGATCCGGCTTCCGCGCCGGCACTGTGCGGCATGGACCTGATCGTCGAATCGCACGAGTGCCTGAGCGCCGGCATCACGCAACTATTGATCCAGCGCTTTTCGCCCACGCACGAGGTCACCGTCGTCGAGGACGACGGCCAGCGCCGGCTCGATGACGCGCCCGCCTGGTTCAAGAACCTTTCGCACCTGGACCAGTTGCTCGCCGTGTGGGAGTGGCGGTCGGGCCCGACACCCTGGCTCGTGATGCGCGCCCGCAAGGCCAAAGCATGAACCCCGCGATCTATTTCCACCCCGAGGCCTACACCACCAGCGGGCCCCGTTTGATGGGCCGGCATGCCGCAGGTGAGTCCTTCCTTCGCGGCTACTTCGCCTACAGCAAGGCGACTCAGTTGTGGGCCCAGGTCCACCAGATGGAGCATGCGCCGCTCTTCGAGCAGGCGGCCCGGGACGCGGGCCGGGCCGAGCCGGTGCACGTCGTCGATAACCGCGGGCTTGCGCGGCTGCGCGATGCGGGGGTGGTGTACTACCCGGGGCCCGGCCTCGCCGAGCACGCATGGCGCCGCAGCTTCTACGGCGACGACGCCTGGAGCCTGTGCGGCATCACGCACACCACCTCGTCGGCAGCGGCCATGGACTCGATCGCGGGCCTCATAGGCGGTCCGATCCATCCCTGGGATGCGTTGATCTGCACGTCAAGCGCCGTCAAGGACAACGTGATGGCGGTCCTGCGGTCCCAGTCGGAGTATTTCGCGCAGCGCTTCGGCGCCACCCGCTTCACGCTGCCGCAACTGCCGGTGATCCCGCTGGGTGTCCATGGCACGGACTTTCAGTTCACCGTTGAAGACCGGGCGCGCGCCCGGCAAAAAATCGGCGTGGATGCCGAGACGATGGTGGTGCTGTTCCTGGGGCGATTGTCGTTCCACGCCAAGGCCCATCCGCTGGCCATGTACCAGGCGCTGGAAAAAGCGGCCGCCGAGTCGGGCAAGCAGGTCGTGCTGGTCGAATGCGGTTGGCACGGCAACGCCCCGATCGCCGATGCATACGCTGCG
>JBKJOM010000331.1:0-28229 GCA_046595775.1 Ramlibacter sp.
GCGAAGATGTCCGAGCTGATTCTTGCGGCGTCTGCCTGCCGCACGACCATCACGGAAATCGTGCAGTCGGCCTCGTCGCTGCCCAGCGCGAACAACTGGGGCTGCGAGAGCAGCGGCACGTCGTCGAAGTACGTCGCTTCGATCGTGACGGACGCCAACGGCTTGGTCACGGTCACAGCGCAAGCTATCGCGAGCGATGTGGACGCCAAGAAGGTCACGCTGAAGCCCTGCTCGGATGACACCACGACTTGCACGCCGCCCACCGCCGGTGGCGTGGTCAAGGCCTGGCGTTGCGGCTCGTCGACCGACGGCACCGACATGCCGGCAAAGTTCCTGCCCGGTTCCTGCCGCGGCTCCTGATAGTTCGCTATCTCAAAAAAAAGAGGGGCTTGCCCCTCTTTTTTCTATCCGGGTCCCGTTTTTCAGATCGCCAGCGGCGCCATGCAACCGATTTCCACATCCGCCGCCACAAGGCAAGAACGCGCACTGACGGTGCTGGCGGCGCTACTGCTGGCGCTTTGCCTGTTGATCCTGCTCAAACCGTACTCGGGGATCCGGCACGACTCCGTTCTCTATTTCGGCCAGGCCCTGCTGACACTTCATCCCGAGGAGTTCAAGAGCGACCTGTTCTTCGCCTACGGGTCGCAAGCGCAATTCACCGTCTTTCCCCGCCTGCTCGCGCAATTGATGGGGCACTTCACGCCTGAGGCTGTTTCCATCGGACTGATCATCGCGGGCCTTGCGGCTTTTCTTGCCGCAACCTGGTTCCTGCTGGGCGAGCTGCTGCCCGCGAGATACCGCTACTGGGGCCTGCTCGCCGTCCTGGTGATGCCGCCGAGCTACGGTGCATTGGGCGTGTTCGCGTATGCAGAGCCTTTCGTCACCGGGCGTACCTTCGCTGAGCCGCTGTTGCTGCTTGCCTTGGCGCTGGTTGTGCGGCAGCGCTGGCTGTGGGCCGCTTTCGCTTTCGTGCTGGCCGCCAGTACCCATCCCTTGCAGGCTGCGCCGGCCTTCGTATTGGCCTGGGTGCTGGCCTGCCAGAAGGACCGCCGGCTGTGGCACCTCGCTTGGCTCGCGATTCCAGTGGCGTTGCTCGGCCTCTTCGGAGTCGGCCCTTTCGTGAGGCTGCAAGAAGTGCACGACCCGCAATGGTTGTCCTGGATCGTGGAGCCCAACCAACATGTTTTCCTCGCCCTGTGGCCGCCCGGCAGCTGGATTGCCCTGGGCGTTGATGTGCTTGTGCTCTGGCTGGCGCGCGAACGCGCGCAAGGCGTCTTGCGACGCTGGATCGACGCGATGCTACTGGCCGGAGGGCTGTGCTTTGCCGCGGCGGCCATCCTGGGCGATGGGCTGCATCTTGTTGTCCCAACAGGACTGCAGTTGTGGCGCGTTCACTGGCTGATCAAGTGGACCGCGATGGCGCTCGTTCCATTCCTGGGTTGGGAAATGTGGCGCGACCCTGCCGTGGACCGGATGCGGCTGTACCTGTTGTTTGCCGCCGTCGTTCTGGGAACGCCAATGGGAAGATTCGCGGCGCCGATGGCCCTCGTGCTGATCGTCCCGCTATTTTTTGCGTGGCCTCGCATTGCGGTGCAGGTCACGCCACCGGTGCGCAAGCTCCTTGCACTGGCCTTGGCTGGCGCGGTGGCCATCGTTTATGCAAAGTTCGTTTTCTTCGTGATGGGCCGGCATATGGACAATCCGTCAGCGCCTTACGGCCTGCTGGTGACGGTGTTGCACCCTTTGCCGTTGGGGCTGCTGCTGCTGTGGGCAGTGCCATCGTGGGCGAGCCGGACTTCGAGAGCGCAAATCGCATCCGTGGCGCTGCTTGTGCTGGCGATCGGGCTTTCCCTTGCCGGCTGGGACCGGCGCAGCAACTGGAACCGCTATGTCGAACAGGCGAACTACGACACCAATCCATTCGGGGTGAGCCTGAAACCCGGCGCCCAGGTCTATTGGATCAACGAATTGCTCACGCCCTGGCTGGTGCTGCGCCGCGCCAGCTTTTGGAACGGCCACCAGGAAGCGGGGCTACTGTTCAATCGTGGCACGGCGGAGGAAGCCCTGCGCCGGGAAAAGATCTTTACCCTGCTCGAATTCCAGAATTCAATTTGCATGCTCCAGAACGCGTTCGAGAAGAACCAGGACAAGTGTGCACCCGATGAGGAAGCCGTCAAGACGGTGTGCGAAGAGGCGAAGGGCCGCATGGAGTATCTGGTCTTGCCGCACAGGCTCAATTACGGCATCCTTGGCAGCTGGCATATCCCGCAGCGGGACAGTCTGGACCGCGCGGTGACGTACTATCTTTACCAGTGCAGCGATTTCGCGCCCCGCGCAGTGCACTCTGGAGCCCCCGAGAAGCTTATCCCGCCCTCCTGAGAAGTGCGCCCCACAAGAATTGGCCTGCCTCGTTCTTCCGCAGATCCCCGAGTACGGAAATTTGGGAAAATGGGTGATTCCGACACTCGACTCCCTAAAAAAGCCTGTGACCCCTTACCACTTCCAATGTCCGGACGTTCCATCCACCCAAGTGCCCCCAGCCACTCTGGAGCGTCAGTGAGTCTTTCATCCAACTCCGGCCACGGGCGCGCGAAGAGCCTTTCGCTCCAATCGCTGTCGAACAGCGAGCTGTTCAGGTACGGCCTGGCTTCCGTGCTGGCACTGGCCGCCGACATGGCCGTGTTCTCGTTGATGCTTCGCGTGGGTGGCGTCGGCCACTTCTCGGCCGCCACCGCCGGTTTCGTCGCTGGCGCCACCGTGGCCTACATGATCAGCGTCACCTGGGTATTCTCGCGCCGCACCATGCGCCAACACCCTGCGCTCGAGGCACTGACCTTCGTCGTCATCGGCCTGGGCGGCCTCGCAGTCACGCAGGCGGTGTTGTGGATTGGCGTGGACCGCCTGCACCTGGTGCCCGAGTTCGTGAAGCTTATGGCGGCCGGCGCCACTTTCCTCTTCAACTTCGCCGTGCGCAAGCTGTTGCTGTTCCGCTCGGCAGGGATGTCGTTCTCGCCGGACAGCACGCTGGTATGACGCAAAAAGTGGTGGTGATCGGGGCCGGCCCGGCCGGGCTCACGGCTGCATTGGAAATGCAGGCCCAGGGCATCCGCGACATCGTGGTGGTCGAGGCGGCGTCGCAGGTCGGCGGCATTTCGCGCACGGTCAACTACAAGAACAACCGCATCGATATCGGCGGCCACCGGTTCTTCTCCAAGTCGGACTGGGTGATGAACTGGTGGGCGACGGTCCTGCCGATCGTGCACACCGGCGCCGACATCTTCCTCAAGTACAAGGGCCAGACCCGCGAGGGCCTGCCGGCGCAAACCGCTGCTCCCGTGAACGGCGACGACGTGATGCTGGTGCGCAACCGGCTTTCGCGCATCTACTTCAACCGGCGCTTCTTCGATTATCCGCTCAAGCTGAACGTCGATACGCTGCGCAAGCTGGGGCTTTACAAGACGGTGACCTTCGGCTTTAGCTACGTCGCGTCCCGCATCTGGCCGATCCGACCCGAGAAGTCGCTGGAAGATTTCCTGGTCAACCGGTTCGGCCGCAAGCTTTACCGGCAGTTCTTCAAGGAATACACCGAGAAGGTCTGGGGCGTGCCTTGCGGCGAGATCAGTGCCGACTGGGGCGCGCAGCGCATCAAGAGCCTTTCCATCACCAAGGCGCTTTGGCATGCGCTGAAGTCGGCGCTGGGCATCGGCGACAAAGCCGCGCAGACATCGCTGATCGAGAGCTTCGTCTACCCCAAGTTCGGCCCTGGCCAGATGTGGGAGGCGGCCGCGCGCCGCTTCATCGCCGGTGGCGGCGAGCTCCTGATGGAGCGCAAGGTGGTCCAGGTCGAGATCGAGGGCAAGCAGGTTCGCGCGGTGCACATCGAGGACGCCTCGGGCGCGCGCACGCGCCTGGAATGCACGCATGCGGTTTCCACCATGCCGATGAAGGACCTCGTGGCCGCGTCGCCCGATGCCTGGCCTGACCACGTGCGGCGTATCGGCGAACAGTTGCAGTACCGCGACTTCATCACGGTGGGCCTCCTGTATCGCAAGGAAGACCTGCCCGCGCAGCTCGATGACAATTGGATCTACATCCAGGAGCCGGGCGTGAATGTCGGGCGTGTGCAGGTGTTCAACAACTGGAGCCCCTTCATGGTGGCTGACCCGGGCACCGTGTGGATGGGCCTGGAGTTCTTCTGCGTGGAGACCGATCCCCTGTGGCGCACGTCAGACGACGAGTTGCGGGCTATCGCGCAGGATGAAATGCGGCAGATCGCACTGGTGACCTCAGCCAAAGCGCTGGACTCGGTGGTCATCCGCGTGCCCAAGGCCTATCCCGGCTACTTCGGCGACGCCTACAAGCAGTTCGACCAGCTGCGAAGCGCTGTGGACGAGGTCCCGAACCTGTTCCTGGTGGGCCGCAACGGAATGCACCGGTACAACAACCAGGACCATTCCATGCTCACTGCCAAGGAGGCGGCCGACCAGATCGTGAGCGGCAAAGTCGACAAGGACCGGATCTGGCGCATCAACGTGGACGATGACTACCACGAAGAGAAGTGACCTGATGGCACAAGCAGGGTTCGCGCACAAAGGGCCCTTCGAGCCGGCATCCCAATCTATCGCCGACGGTTCCGCACACTGTTGTGCGTGGAGTCAATTGCGCGCGCGGTCGCGAGCCTTGTTGCCGCGCCCAGCAACACGCGTCGCTGCCACTGCCGCGGCAGCAACAGACCAGCGGCAACCCTCAGCCACACCGACAGGTCGCCGTGCAACAAACCCAGGCAACGCGACAGGTCGCGCAGTAGCTGCGCGCGCCGCGCGCCGCGTATAGCGGTCCAGACAAACTGGTTGGCGGTCGATCGGGCCACGAACCGATCGCAATCGTGCCGGACGCCAGCTGGCGGCCCTTCGACCTGCGTGCGCGCCCATCGCGCCAGCACCTCGTCGGCCAGCAGGCGCGTCTCGCCGCCCCAGATCGATGCCGGTGTCCCCCCCGAAACGTTGTCGGTCGTCATGAACATGTAATGCGCGACCGGCTCGGCGACGCAGCCTACGTCGCCCTCGAACGCGAGTTGCGTCCAGAAGAACATGTCGCCGAAAATGCGACCCGAGGGCAGCGGGCCGAGGCGCCGCAGGTCGGCGACCCGGGTGACGCAGGCGCACCAGCAGACTTCGCGCCGCCCCGCATAGAAGGCGGCGATGAAGTCGGTGCCGCGTTCGGTCTCGGGTCCACCCAGCGACCGCACCGGGACGTCGCCGAAGTGCATCACGCAACCGGTGTAGACAAACGCGAGGTCGGGCCGGCGGCCCAGCAAGTCGAGCACGCGGTCGGCAAAGCTCGGTTCAAGGTAGTCGTCGTCGGAGAGGCCGAGAAAATACTCGCCCCCGGCCTGCGCAATGAGGAAGTTGCCGTGCTCCGTGGCCGGCATCGTCTTCTCGTGGCGGATGTGCCGCAAGCGTGGATCCCTCAAACGCGCCAGCACGGACTGCGTCTCGTCGGTCGAGCCGTTGTCGGAGACGATCACCTCGATCTCCATGGAAGTCTGCGCCAGCGCGCTCTCGACCGCGCGGCCCACCAGTGCCGCACGGTTGAGAGTGGGAATCACGATCGACAGCAGCGGTCTGGTGGTGTTGTTCATGGGGGTCCGGAAGTCGCGGCACGGGCACCCATGAACACTCGCAACGCGAACCGGCGGTAGTGGACGACGGCGATGGTCAGCCCCAGCAGCGTGCAGGCCAGGTGCGCGACCGCTACGTCGACGGTGTCCCCCGAGCTTGCGGCCAGCCACGTCACGCCCAGAGTGAACAGCCCCCCGAACACGGTGACCCGCAACAGCGGTTCGCGCTGCTCTGCGCGCAGCAGCACCGCCAGGCAGGCCGTCACATGGTGGCCCAGGCCAGCTGCCAGCAACGCGGCCAGCGGCAGCAGCTGGGGCAACCTCGCGGCGATTGAAAAACTGGTGGCTGACAGCATCAATTGGCCCAGCAGCACCGCGCCCGCGATGAGCCCCGCGAGGGCAGTCGAGCCTGCGAGCACATTGCCGAATCGTTGGCGCAGCTCGACGAAGTCGCCCGTGTGGATCAGGCGGCTAAAGCGCGCCGCCTGACTTAACGGCCAGGCCGAGGACACTTGCAGCGCCATGGTCATGACCGCGAACGCCAGCCCGAGCCGGCCTGCCGCCTCGCTGCCTTGTTCGACGAGGACGATCGGGTTGACGGCCTGGAAGATCAGGAAGCCCATGGCGCTGCTCAGTCCGACGCGCCATTGGAACGGCCAGACATCCGGGCGCCAGTGGAAGCGCGATGACGCCGGCGCCTCGCCCGTCGGGCCGGGGGACTGAAGGACCAGCCCCGCCGCCGCCACCCCCGCGCGCACGGCCCAGTACCAAGCCAGCGCCCAGAGGCCGGCACCGGCCAGCAGCGCGGCGATGAAGGCGCCGCCTCCGATTCCTTCCTGGAGCATTCGCAGGCGCCACGCGGCTGTGGCGGAGCCGGTTGCCTCGACAA
The DNA here is from genome assembly GCA_046595775.1 of Ramlibacter sp. GTDB lineage: Bacteria > Pseudomonadota > Gammaproteobacteria > Burkholderiales > Burkholderiaceae_C > Ramlibacter. The sequence goes on from JBKJOM010000331.1 coordinate 6,510, forward strand.
ACGTGATGTGGAGCGCAAACCACTGGGCCACGGCGACCGCAGCGACAAAGGCCAGCCACGGCCCGGCCCAGTCGGCCTCGCCCGCGCGGCTGGCGAAGATCGCCGCGCCGAGCGCTCCGACCAGCAACACGGCGGCGGTCAGCAAAGCGAATTGGAGCCTGCGTGCGTGACGGCGGAAATCTGCCAGCTGCGTGGCTTCGCCGCGCAAGCGGGCTGCGACCTGCAGCACGGCATAGGACAGGCCGAACTCACTGACCTGGATAAGAGCCCCCAGGCTCAGGAAGACGAAAAACAGGCCTTGCTGGCCGGGGCTGAAGCGCCAGGCAACGCAGGCCGCGGCGGACAGCATGGTAGCGCCTTGCGCGCCACGAGTCAGCAGGGCGTAGACAGCTTCGCGCTCCAGTTTCATCGTGTGCGGATGGTGACCGCGTGCCCGTTGAGGTTGTGGAGGGTGACGCGATCGGGACGGTCGCGCTGTTCTTCGACCAGGCGCGTGATGCCGGGCGTGCTGTCGCCGCCGTAATCGTCCCACACAACTGCCCCACCCACGGCCAGACGCGGCCAGAGCCATTCGAGGATGTCACGCCCGGACTGGTAGACGTCCACGTCGATATGGCAGAGCCGAAAGGTCGCGTCGGTCACCGCGGACGCGGTCTCGTCCGGAAAAATGCCCTGCAGGATGCGGGCGTTGGTGAGATCCATGCGGGCGAGCAAATGCTCGACCAATTCGCCCGAGGTGTCCGCGTGCTCGCCCCCGAAGTAGGACGGGTCGCGCTCAGAGGCCTTCACGACGCCAACGAAGGTGTCGCACAACCAGACAGTCGCGGCGATACCTTCTTGTTGCGCCTTGCTCGCCAGCAAGGCGCCGGTGCCACCGCGCCAGACGCCAACCTCCAGGATGTCGCCGGGGACGTGACGCAGCTCGCGCACGAGCGACCACAGCTCGTGGCAACGGTAGGTGTCTACCAGTGTGTGGCCGCGTATGGCGGTCATGCACTGCTTGAATGCGGTGTCGCAATTCCACGGTGAGTAGTTCGCGTGCGGCATCACCGGGCCGTAGAGCGCAGCGTCGTTGATCTTGTAGATGCCATACCCCATGCGGCGAGCGGCTGCAAGCAATGGGTCGCGGATGGGGGCGGGAAGTCTCATGGTGGCCGCGTTCAGGTGAGGGTCGAGCTTGCTGGGGGATGCCGGACCGTCGGTCCCACTCGCGACGCGCGCCACATGCGCACCAGGTACTGGCCGCCCAGCACGAGCACCAGCAAGTACAACGCCGCATTGGCAAACAGCTGAACGATGAACAGGTTCTTGATCGTGTAGATGACCAGCGGCAGGAAGAGGGCCGACAAGCGCCAGGCCAGCATGTGCGCGCGACCCAGCGGCAGCACGAGTGCAAAGCCCATCAGCCAGGTGAGGTACCACTCCTGGTTGGTGTTGTTGACGACGATGAAATAGAGCAGCGTCATCACCAGGCATGCCTCCACACTGCCGCGAAAAAGGTCCCGCCGCAAGCGGGGCACCATCGCCAAGAGTACCACCGCGTAGATGCCCATATACGACAGGCGCAGCCATCGGCCGGTGGCCGCGTACGGGAGCAGGATATCGGGCGTGCCGAAGAGCGCGGGCAGGACGAAGTACGTCAGCACGTCCAGCAGATGGTGGATGCTGTTGCGGTAGACCGGCACCCCCGAGGCTGCAACGGTGGAGAAGGCCGTCAGGGCTTCCGCATACGGGAGATAAGCCAGGACCACCGCGGCGGCGAAGCCCGCACCGACCTTGGCGGCGTCGCCCACGTTCTTCGCCCAGTGGCGCCCCTCACTGCCTTGCACCAGCGCCGCCATCCCCAGCACGGGCAGGTAGACGAGAGGGAAGTACTTGAAGCCGAATCCCACGCCCAGTGCCGCGCCGGCCAGGAGCCAGTGCCGGCGCAAGATCGCCAGCAGCGCAAGCAGGACGAACAGGTTCATCCAGTGGTCGTTGTGCGCACACGTGAGCACGCTGAAGCAGATGACGGGATTGGCCGCGTAGGAAAAGAGCGCCATGCGCGCGAAGCGGGCCGGCGCGAGCCGCCAGACCAGGAAGCTGCAGGCGCCATGCAACGCGAGGCTCGCCGCCTTGTGCAGCGCCAGCGCCAGTAGTTCGTTGCCGCCGGACAGGCCCGCGACGACGGCGGCGACCTTCTGGAACAGCGGCCCGTAGGCCGTGGTGCCGAACAGGAAGCCGGGAAAGATGTTCGCGAACATCTGGTCCTGCGCGTGCCCGGGCACACTGTGCACGGTGGCCAGGTACGGGCTCAGACCATAGTGGCTTTCCAGCCATCCGGTGCCGATGTAGAAGAAGACGTCCGGACTGAGCCAGGGCATGCCGATCGTGTAGATCAACGCAATCAACGCGCCGTAGACGGAAATCTGCCGGACCGAGAGGGCCTGCGGCGACCGCATGATCCTCACCGCCAGCGTGAAGTAAAGCCCGCCGACGATGGCGCAGCCCCCGAGGTGCACCAGCCGGCCCAGATCGATTGCATCGGGCGAAGGGAACAAGCCGAGGAAGTAGTCGAATTCGTGCGCGATCAGTGCCAGCGGTGTCTGCCACCACAGCCGCGCCGACACCGCGACAAGCAGCAGGGAGGCGACGGCATACGCAGCCAGCAGTGCGGCCAAGGGGCGGTCGATGCCTTCGTGGCGACGGGTCGCCACGGCCCGGGGTTCAGGCACCATCGCCCTGCGGCGCGCGCGAGGGGCCGAGCGCCGGGTTGCCGGCTTCGGCGGCCGGCAGGTTGACGCGGAATAGTTCCACCACGTGCGGATGGTTCTGCGCGCGCTGGTGCAGCGAGCCAATGTATTCGCCGATCAGGCCCGCCACCAGGATCTGCACCGAGCCGAACAGGAAGATGCCGATCAGAAGCGGCGCCTGGCCCATCGGGAACGAATCCCAGTACAGGAGCTTGGCCACCAGGTACATGCCGGCCACCATGAAACCGAACACCGACAGGCCCGCGCCCAGCAGGGTGGCGAAGCGGATGGGCGAGCGCGACATGTTGGTCAGCCCCAGCAGCGACAGGTCGATCAGCGCGAGCAGGTTGCTCTTGGTCACACCGGTCTGGCGCTTGTGCTTGTCGAACTGGATCGGCTTGATCGGCAGCCCCAGCTCCGACACGAGGCCGCGCACATACGGATAAGGCCCGGCCGTGCGGCGGATCAACTCGATCACGCGCCGGTCGTAGAGGCCAAAGCCGGTGAAGGCTTCGATCGGCCGCGCCTCCGACACCGTGTTCATCACGCGGTAATAGAGCTTGCGGACCCAGCCCAGGACGCCCTCGTGCTCGCTTCGCTTGTAGACGCCGGCGACGACGAAGGCGCCTTCCTCCCAGGCCTGGATGAACTCGGGCATCAGCTCGGGGGGATCCTGCAGGTCGCTGGCCATGCAGATCGCCGCAGCGCCGCTCGCCTGCATCAACGCGTGGTAGGGCGAGCGCACATGCCCGAAGTTGCGTGCGTTCACGATCAGTTTCACGCGCGCGTCGGTGCTGCACAGCGCCATGACCCGCGCTACCGTCGCATCGGTGGAGTTGTTGTCGATCAGGATCAGCTCGAACTCATAGGCGGGCAACGTCGCCATCACGGCAGCCACGCGCTCGTAAAGCGGGCGGACGTTGTCCTGCTCGTTGTAGCAGCCGCAGACGATGCTGATCAGTTTCTTCATGCCGGCATCGCGCGGATCAAAGCCCGCGTTCGTAGATGATGGCCTTGAGCCCCGCATTGCCCGCGTGCGGGCCGTCGATGTGTTCGACCTGGATCGGCGCATCCTTGGCCAGCGGCTGGCGCAAGGCTTCGCCGTTCATGAACTCGCGGCAGGACAACTGGCCCTTCTGCAGGGGAATGGCCAGGTACACATCGTCAGGCGTCAGCACGTGGCCTGCGGGCAGGTCACGGGCCGCGTACAGGCCGCGCACAAGGCCGTCGAGATAGGCAACCTCCTTGGGCGGGGGAATCCTTTTTTGTGTGCCCGGTGCGCCGCACATCTCCACTGCCTTCTTGTGGGCCTTGAACCAGGTGTCGGCCTGCTCGGGCAGCGTGCAGTACTTGGAGACCGCAATGCCGTCGGCGTCGATGTCGATGTGGCGCTCAAAAGTGCGTGCGCCCTTGGCGTAGGCGATCATCACCGAGCTGGACCAGTCGGTCATCTCGTGCGTGGAGTAGCCGATCACGTTCTCGGGATAGCGGTTGCGCAGGAAGTCCACCTGGTTGATCTCCAGCTCCGAGTCCAGCGACGGGTAGATTGAGACGCAGTGGTTGACCGCCAGCGGGATGCTGCGGTTGCGAAAGAAGGTCACCAGGTCGTCCACGTCCTTGAGCGACGAGCCGCCCGTGGACACGATCACCGGCTTGCGCGTGGCGGCGATCTTCTCGATCAGCACCCAGTCGTTGAGGTCGGAGCTCGCGATCTTGATGATCTCGATGCCCAGCTCCATGCACATGTCGACCGAGGCTTCGTCAAAGGGCGTGGCCATGCGCACGCAGCCCGACGCGCGAACATGGTCGACCAGCGTCTTGTACTCGGCCTTGGTCATCTGCGTGTCGAGCGTCTTCTTGATGTAGCGGATGTCCTCGCGGCCGCGGAAATCCTTGTGGATGAAGCGGTCAACATCGCGGAACTGCAGCTTGATCGCGGCCTTCACGTTGTTGAAGCGCACCACCCGCGCGAAGTCGGTCACGATGTTCAGGCCGCGATCAAGCCTGCCCCAGTGGTTGTTGGCCAGCTCCAGCACGAAGAGGCCGTCAAACAGGCGCTGGCCTTGGTCGTAGTAGTTCATAGCGTGCTCCAGTAGTCAGGTGCGCGGCCACGCGTACAGCACGATGTCGAAGCTGTTGTGCGAGTGGGCGCGCAATGCGAATTCGTAGTCCGGCAGGTTCTCGCGCAGTTGCAGCGGGATGCTCCAGAGATGGTCGAAGCGGTGGTACACCGAGATGGCCAGCCCCGGACGGAATCTTGCCAGCGTGCGCGCCGCCCCGGCAAGTGCCTGTGGCTCGGCGCCCTCGATGTCCATCTTGACCAGGTTGGGAGCGAAGTCCGGGAAGGCGTCGTCCAGCGACAGTGCCTGAACGGCGACCCCGCCTTGCGCATCGATGTGGCTCGAGCCGCTGCCGTCGGCGCAGAAGCGCAGCACCTGCGCCTGGCCCGACACGGCGCAGGGCAGCGCCATGGCGGGGATGCCTTGCTCGCGCACCTTTCGGGCGAGCGCCCCATAGTTGGCCGGGTCGGGCTCCAGGCAAATCGCCGCCTCGATCAGGTAACCCGCGGCCAGGAACGCCTCGAGCGTGTCGCCGGTGAAGGCGCCGCAATCAACGACGCGCAGCGCGTGCTGCCAGCGTGGCAGGTCCTGCGGGCAGTATTGGCCACCCTCGGGCCGAGGCGCGCGGGCGTAGTCACCTTGCGTGCGCATGTGCAGCACATCGCGGACCAGTGCGCGGCTCTTGTCGTCGCCCAACATGTCCAGCAGGGCTTGCGCCTGCGCTTCACAGCCGCGATAAGCCGTACGCGGCGCCAGCCAGAAGCAATCGTCGAAATCTTCCGGGTACAAGTTGCACAGGTCGACCATGGTGAAGATCGGCCCAAATCCCGCCGCCTGCAATTGCGCCGTGATGTCGCCCACGCCGTGCGCCGGGTTGTGGATGCCGATCACGACGGTGTCGCACTGCGCGCCATGCATCTCGCGCCAATCGGCCGGCGTCGTGATGGGCAGGCCCTCCCAGGTCGCGCCGCGCGTTGCGTGGCGGTCCAGCAGCGCGAGGGGTTCGATGCCCTTGTTGCGCAAAGTGGCTGCCACGCGCTTTCCCATGGAGCCTGCACCATGCACCAACACTTGCGCCGGCAGCGCCTGCGCCGCAGTTGCCCGCGTGAAGTCGAACTCAGGCATGGACTGCCCCCCTCACGAGTGGGGCCGCGCACAGGTCCAGAACCCGCCGGCGCGGCCAGGCTTCCGCCAGTTCGGCGAGGATCGCGCCGCGCGCACTGTCAGCCGCCAGCACCAGCACCGTGGCGTCCGGATGGGCGTCCAGCGCCTGCTGCGGCGCGAGCACGGGCTTGCCGGCGAAGCGGCGGCCCTGCTTGGCGCTGTCGGAATCGGCGATGGCCGCGACGCGTTCCAGGGGAATCCAGTCCTGTGACAGCACCCGCTGGGTCTGGCTGCCGCAGCCCCAGATCACCCAGGAACCTGTGGTGTCATCGAGCTGCCGCAGAACCCGGGAGGACCAGTCGCGCACCGCGGCCTGCTGTTGCGCGATGTACCGGGCAATGCCGGAGCCTGTTGTCGATACCGCCGCTTCCGTCGAAGCGCCGCCCGGCGCGATCACCGCCCAGCACACCGGGTAAGCCGCGCCGCCCGCGAGGCGAATGTCGGACTGCCCGCCATGGACCAGGTGCCCGCCGCACTCGTTCGCAAGGCGCGCGAAGTCTCCGACGCTGAAGTGATTGATGTGCTCCGGGTCGAAATAGTAGAAGGGCACATTCGGGCACTGCGCATAGCGGCTTCGATCGGGTGTCTCGACGTACACGACGCCATCATCTGCCACCATCGTCAAGGCTACCCGCAAGGCGTCCGGCGGGCTCCACAGGTGTTCCAGCACATGCGACAGCGCCACCACTTTGGCGCGGCCGGCATAGCGTGCCGCCAGTTCGATGTCCAGCTGTCCCACTGCCGCATCCCAGCCGCGCGCCGCGAGGCCCGCAACGCAGGCCGGGTCCGGATCGATGCCCAGGACGTCGCAGCGCAGCCGCTCACGGGCCTGGGCGAGCATCCCGCCCGAACCCGCCCCCACGTCAATCAGCAAGCCGCCCTGCCCCATGTGGGGCGCGATACGAGCGCACGCCGCAATCAGCCGTTCGCGGTCGCCGGACTCCTCGCCACTGCCGGCGCGCAGGTTCGCCGCTGCGTAGATCGAAGAGGCCTGGTAGTGGGCAACGTAGTCCTGCTCCGTGGCTTGCGAGTCGGCGAACACACAAGCGCAGTCACTGCATTCGTCGATCGAGGTGGAACGCGGCAGGCGCGAATCCTCGAACAATGCATAGTTCATGCGCAGCAGGCTGCGCCGCCCCGCGCCGCCACAGACGGGGCAGCGCCGGTTCACCCCAATTCCTCCACGCTTGTGGCACGGGCGAGTTCGTCCCGGTCGAGGAAAGGATGCATGTCTTCCAGGACCGGGCTCACGATCGTGCCGTCGGGCATCTGGCGCGAACTCATGCGCGGCTCGAAACCCTGAGTGCCGTCGAGCATCGCTTCGATCAGGCCGGGACCGGGTTGCGTCAGGGCCTCGGCCAGTTGCTGCGCGAAGTTGTCGCCGGATACGCGGAATGCGGGAAGGCCGTAACCGCGCGCCACGGCGCAGTAGTCCGGCAGCGTCACGCCGCTGGCCGCGCTTTCGCCTGCGGTGCGCTTGAAGAAATTGAGCTGGCTGGAGCGGATCGACAGGTAGCCCTCGTTGGACAGCACCACGATCTTCATGTTCAGCCCGTAGTTGCGCAGGGTCTGCAACTCCTGGATGTTCAGTTGCGCACTGCCGTCGCCGGCCAGGCTGATCACCCGCCGATCGGGTGCGGCCACAGCGGCGCCCACGGCCGCAGGGATGTCGTAACCCATCGACGCAGCGCCCGAATTGGAGAACAGGCGCATTGAGCCTGTGAGCGGCGCTACCTGGAACGGCACGATGCACGCCGTGGCGTTGCCCGACACGAAGATATCGTCGGGGCGGCTTTGCCGGAACAGCTCCTCGATGAACCAGTAGGGGTTGATGCGGCCGTCCTTGATCGTGCGCAGGTGCGGCGCCACCACCGGGTAGGCGGCCTTGCGCTGCGCGATCCAGGAGAGCCAGCCCGCCCGGCGCGGCGTGGGCTGCAATCGCTGCTGCGCGATGCGCTCGCGCAGCACCGGCGCGAACTGCGCGAGATTCGCGACGATGCCCTCCGCGGGCTTCCACAGCGGCTTGCCCAGTTCAGCCGCATCGACATCGACCTGCACCACATGCGCGCGGGACGCGAAGCTCTCGAAGTTGTAGCTGGTCTGCCGCACGTTGAGCCGGCTGCCCAGCACCACGATCAGGTCGGCCGCCTGCAGAACGAAGTTGCCTGCGCGCGTGCCGATGGTTCCCGGCCTGCCGGCAAACAGCGGATGGTCGGTGGAGATGGTGTCGTGCGTCCAGCCGGTGCACACCGGCACCTGCAGCGCCTGCGCAACTTCCAGCAGTGTGGCCTGCTGGTTGCTCAGTCGAACGCCCGTGCCCCAGAGGAACAGGGGACGCTTTGCGCCTTGCAACAATTCGAGGACGTGGTCGACCTGTTGCCGAACCCGCTCGTCGCTCGCGTCGTCGCGCACCGATTGGGGTTCGGGCGGAATGGCAACATCATCGCCGAGCTCCGCGGATTGCACATCGATCGGCACGTCGATCCACACCGGTCCGGGCCGTCCTTCCATCGCCAGCGCCCAGGCACGGGCCATGACCTCGGGCGCATCGCGCGGCTCCAGCAGGGAGAACACCGCCTTGCAGACCGGGCGCGCCATGCTGGCAATGTCCACTTCCTGGTCGCCGAGCTGGCGCAGGCCGGGCACGGGCGTCGAGAGCAGGTGCGTGGCACGCTTGACCTGGCCCGACAGGATCAACATCGGGATCGAGTCGGTGAAGGCGCCATACACGCCGTTGAGCGCGTTGATGCTGCCGGGGCCGGTGGTGACGTTGATGACGCCGGGCGCGTTCGCAATGCGCGCGTAACCCTCGGCCGCCATCGCGCAGGCCTGTTCATGGTGGCAATACACCGGTTGCAGCCGGCCCTCGTACGCAATGGCGTCGTTCAGGAACATGGCGCCGCCGCCCGTCAACGTGAAGACGTGGCGCACGCCGCGTTCTGCCAGGAACCGGGCAATGAACTGGGCTACTCTCACCTGCACTGCACTCCTGATCTGTCCTCGAACCTTGCCCAGGCGAGTGTATTTTCAATCGACTCCGCCAGCGAAATCGCCGGCTGCAGCCCCAGGGCCAGCGCCGCGGCGACATCCGGCCAGTACGCTGCCGGATCGTTGACGCCTGCAGGGTTGCCTGCGATGACCGGCGCCGGCGATGCGGCCTGCGTGCTGATCGCATCAGCCAGTTGCGCGATCGACAAGGGCTCGGGTGAGCCCACATTGAACGCGCGGCCGCGCGGCGCCGAAGCGGCCAGCGCCAGCAGCCAGACCGCGCAATCGGCGGGATGAAGGTACGAGCGTAGCGGCGTGCCGTCGCCCGCGATGCGTATCGCGCGGCCCGCAGCCGCGTCGGCGGCAAAGTTACCGGCCGCGAAATGCTTTTGCAAAGGCAAGCCAGCGCCCATGAAAGCGAACAGGCGCGACACTGAGAATCTCTCCGCGCCGTTGGCCACCATCGCCTCGGCCATTCGCTTGGCATTGCCATAGGCCTGGCGTGGATCCAGCGGATCGGGCGCGAAGCGCTGCACCTGGTCTTCGCGGGCCCGGCCATCGGAGCGCCGCCGGTCGCCGTAAACCGCCCCGGAGCTGACGAAATGCAGGTGTGCGCCGGTGGCGCGTGCCAGCGCCACGCATCCGGTTGTGCCGTCGAGGATGGTGCGGCATGCGGCCAGCGGGTCCGCGTAGTTCTGGGCCGCATCCGAGCTCGCAGCCAGGTGAAGAATGTGCGTGGTGTCCTTGCGCACCGGCAGCGATGTGAACTGCGCCGCGTCGGCCGTGAGCCAGTCGATGGCATCGGTCCAGCCACCGCGACTCGCGAGAAAACGCCGCGGATCGCGACTGGCGCATTGCACACGGATGTCGAATCCCTTCGCGCTCATGTGCGTGAGCGTCCGCAACAGCCATTCGCCAAGGAAGCCCGTGCCGCCCGTGACCAGCACACGCGCACCGCGCAACGGTTCCAGCAGCGGCGCGGGGCAGGCATCGAACGCCCGCGCCACCAGGGGCTCGTACAGGTCGCTCATTCGGACCACTGCAGGCCCAGGTAGGTGGCGATCGTGTCAGCGATGTAATCGATTTGCGCAGCGCCCAGTCCCGGCCAGATCCCGACCCAGAACGCGTTGTTCATCAACACGTCGGCGTTGTCCAGGGGCGTGGCGCTGCGATAGACCTGGCCCTCGAAGTACGGCTGCTTGGTCAGGTTGCCGGCAAACAGCAGGCGGGTGCCGATGCCGTTCTGTTCCAGATAGCCGGTCAGCTCGTTGCGCGTGCACGGCGCTTGCGGCTTGAGCGTGATGAGGAACCCGAACCACGATGCGGCCGCGCCTGCGATGGCCGACGGCAGGATCGCGAACTGGTCGGCGCCTGCATCGCGCAGGCGCGCGAGTAGCCGCGCGTGGTTCTCGATGCGGCGCTGGATGAAACCTTCGAGTCGATCGAGTTGCGCCACGCCCACTGCGGCCTGCATGTCGGAGATCTTCAGGTTGAAGCCGGCGTGGCTGTAGGTGTACTTGTGGTCGTAGCCTTCGGGCAGGCGGCCCAGCTTCCAGCAGAAGCGCTTGCCGCAGGTGTTGTCCTTGCCGGGGGCGCAGTAGCAGTCGCGGCCCCAGTCGCGGAACGACTCGGCGATCTTCATCAGTGGCGCGTCGGCGCCGAAGACCGCGCCGCCTTCGCCCATCGTGATGTGGTGCGCGGGATAGAACGACAGTGTGGCAAGGTCGCCGAAGGTGCCGCACTTGCGGCCGTTGATCGTGGAGCCGAAGGCGTCGCAGCAGTCTTCGATGAGCCACAGCTTGTGGCGCTTCGCGATGGCCGAGATGGCTTCCATGTCCATCGGGTTGCCCAGCGTGTGCGCGGCCATGATCGCGCGGGTGCGCGGGCCGATGGCCGCCTCGATCAGCGCGACGTCGATGTTGCCGGTAGCCAAGTCCGAATCGACGAACACCGGCACCAACCCGTTCTGCAGGATCGGATTGACCGTGGTCGGGAAGCCGGCGGCGGCGGTGATGACTTCGTCGCCTTTGCGCAAGGCGCGCTCGCCCAGTTGCGGTGATGTCAACGCGGACAGCGCGACCAGGTTCGCGGAGGACCCCGAGTTCACGGCGATGGCCTTGGAGACGCCGAACCAACGGGCCAGCCTCGCTTCGAAGTCATCGGAGAAGCGGCCGGCAGTCAACCACAGGTCCAGGCCCGCTTCGACCAGGTTGGCCGCTTCGGGGCTGCCAACCACTTTGCCCGAAGGCGGGATCTTGCCCTGGCCCGGCACGAAGGCGGGCACTTGTTCGGCCGAGAGGCTCGCGTGAAGCACCGCCTGGCGAACCGCCAATGCGCGCACCAGTTGTTCGCTGGAAGCCCAGGGCAGGGGTGCGAGCGGCTGCAGGCTGGAGACCGGCAACACTTTCAGGCCAGCGAGCGCTTCTTGCAGTTTCGCGGCGGGCGGGAAGATGCCATCGAACACGGTTGCATAGTCGCCCAGGACTTCGCACACGACATAGGTGCGGTCATCGGGGCCGGCGGCTAGGCTGCGCGGGGTGAGGCGGGGCGTGGAGGTCATTGCTGCGCATGAAGTCGGAGGGAACCGGCGCGCCCCAAAATGCCGGGCCCCAGGGAAAGAAATGCCTAACCTGGGGTCGTTGCCGCCTCGTATCGGTCGATCTGGGCGAGGGTCTCGGCCATTGTACGGTTGAGTTGGTCGTTGGCCGCTTTGTGCCAGGCCACGGTTTCGGTAACGGCTTGCTGCAGGTTCCAGCGGGGAATCCATCCCAATTCATGCCGCGCCTTGCTGCTGTCGAGCATCAGCAACTGCGCTTCGGTCGGTGCCACCACGGCCGCATCACGCACCGTGAACCGCGCGTCGCCACCCCAGGTGCGCGCCGTCGCTTCGGCCAGCCACGCGGTGCGCTGCTCGCTCTCCGGCAGCGGGCCGAAGTTCCAGGCCTGCGCGAAGCGCGGGTTTTCATGCAATGCCCGCGCCAGTGTGAGGTAACCCGACAACGGCTCCAGCACGTGCTGGTAGGGCCGCGTGGCGTGGGGATTGCGCAACAATGCGGGCTCGCCGGCAGCGAAGGCGCGCATCAGGTCCGGCATGATCCGATGCGGCGAATCGTCGCCGCCGCCGATCACATTGCCGGCGCGGGCACTGGCGACGAGCACGCCGGTCGATTCGGAATAAGACTGGCGCCAGCTCGCCAGCAGGATCTCGCAGGCCGCCTTGCTCGCCGAATACGGGTCTTTCCCACCCAGCGGATCGTTCTCGCGGTAACCCCAGACCCGGCCCTTGTTCTCGTAGCACTTGTCGCTGGTGACGCCCACGAAGGTAGCCGGCGCGCCGCGCCCGCCCAGCGCCTGCAACACGTTGAGCGTGCCCATCACGTTGGTCTGCCATGTGTCCACGGGGCGCTCGTACGAATCAAGAACGATCGCCTGCGCGGCCAGGTGCAGCACCAGCTCGGGCTGTGCTTGCCGCACCGCATCGCGGATAGAGGTGTCGTTGATGTCGCCGCGCAGGTCCGTGAAGCCGAGCGCCACCAGGTCGCCCCCGCAGCCGCGCCAGTGCAGCGACTCGGCAGCCGGTGCGGGCAGGCTGAATCCCGTGACTTGCGCTCCAAGCTTCACCAGCCAGGTCGCGAGCCAGCTTCCCTTGAAACCAGTGTGGCCGGTGAGCAGCACCCGTCGCCCGCGCCAGAACGCGGTGTCCCAGCCCCGCGCGCTAGCGATCACTTCCAGGTCTTCCACGGCGCGTGGCCGCCCGCCCACAGTTCCTCCAGGCGCTCCTTGTCGCGCAAGGTGTCCATGGGCTGCCAGAAACCGGCATGCCTATAGGCAGCCAGCTCGCCGCTGGAAGCCAGCGATTGCAACGGGGCCGACTCCCACATGCAGTCGGCCTCGGGAATATGGTCCAGCGCGCGATGATTCAAGACGAAGAAGCCCGCGTTGATCCAGCCGCCGTCGCCGGTGGGTTTCTCCACGAAGCCCTTTGCGAGGTCGCCCTGGAGGTCGACGGCGCCAAAGCGTCCCGGCGGCTGCACCACGGTGACTGTCGCCTGCTTGCCGTTCTCACGGTGGAACCGCAACAGGCGGGTGATGTCGACATCGGCAACGCCGTCACCGTACGTCATGCAGAAATCGGAACCATCGAGATAAGGTGTGGCCATCTTCAGCCGCGTGGCCGTGAGGCTTGAGTCGCCGGTTTCCACCAGCGTCACTTTCCAGGGCTCGCTCATCTGGCGGTGGATCTCGATATCGCCGCTGCGCAGGTCGACACTGATGTCCGCCAGGTGCAGCCTCAGATTCACGAACCATTCCTTGATCTGGTAGCCCTTGTAGCCCAGGCACACAACGAACTCGTTGATGCCATGGGCGGCATAGATCTTCATGATGTGCCAGAGGATCGGCATGCCCCCGACTTCGACCATCGGCTTGGGCTTGAGAAGGGTCTCCTCCGAGAGGCGGGTGCCTTTGCCGCCCGCCAGAATCACTGCCTTCATCGATGCTCCGTTTCGGCGGCGGTCCAAGTTCGTATCAGTATAGTCGCGGCCCTTTCGCGGCCCTTTCGCGGCCTCGCATCGCGCCGCCGCGATAATTCGCGCCGTGCTCCCCTCCACCCAAACTGCGGCCGCACGGCCCATCGGACTCGTCGCGGCCTTCGCGCTGCTGGTCTTTCCCTGGTTGTCGCCGCTCGCCTCGGGCCCCTCGGCCTCCGTGCAACCCTGGCTGGTGAGTGCGGCGTGCGTCTGCGTGCTTGGCCTCCTGGCGCTGGTGCGCGTCTCGCCGTGGCTTGCTGCCGCGCTCGCGGCGCCGGTGCTGGTTGCCTGGCCGGGTGCCGCGTCGCTGCTGGACCTCGCGGGTCTGGCAGGCGCACTCATGCTCATCGGACTTTCGTGCGGCTTCGCATCGACAGCGCGCGCGGACCAGGTTCGCATCATTGTTGCCGCGTGGTGGATGGCAGCACTCGCGAGCACGGCAATGGGGTTGCTGCAGTACTTCGGCGCGTCCGATGCATTTGCCCCGCTGGTGAGCAACTCCGAAGCCGGCCAGGCCTATGCCAACCTGCGCCAGCGAAACCAGTTCGCCTCGCTCACCGCCATCGGTGTTGCCGCCCTGTTGTGGGAAGTGCGGCTTGGCGAGCGAGTCTGGCTTCTGGCGCTGCTCGGCTTCATCCTGGGCGTCGGCAATGCGGCCTCGGTGTCGCGCACCGGCCTCATGGAACTGTTGATGCTCTCTGCCCTGGTGGTGGTGTGGCCGGGACGTTCACGCGCACAAGGGGTTGTCGCGGGCGCGGCAATGGCGGGCTATGCGGCTGCGGCATTCGCGCTGCCGATGCTGCTCTCGGCATTCACCGGGGCGCAGGGCCTTGGCCTGTGGCAACGCGTGGCGGGCAGCGATGCGTGCAGCAGCCGATCGGTGCTTTGGTCCAACGTCGTGCACCTGATCGGCGAGCGGCCCTGGACGGGCTGGGGCTGGGGCGAGCTGGACTACGCGCACTACGCGAATCTCTACCCCGGCGCACGCTTTTGCGACATCCTGGACAACGCCCACAGCCTGCCGCTGCACGTGGCGGTGGAACTGGGCCTGCCGTTCGCGCTTTTCCTGTTCCTGCTGCTGCTGGCCATCCTGCTCCGCGCGCGACCCTGGAGCGAAGCCGGAAGCACCCGCCAGCTCGCGTGGTCGGTGGTCTTCATCATCGGCCTGCACAGCCTGCTGGAGTACCCGCTCTGGTACGGCCCTTTCCAGATCGCGCTGGGCCTGGCGCTTGGCCTGCTCTGGCCCGCGCCTGAGACGGGCGCGATGGGCCGACGCGCCGCGGCCCATCGCTGGGCGGTGATCGGCGTGTTCGCTGTGGCCCTGTTGCATGCGGCCTGGGACTATCGCCGCGTGAGCCAGGTCTACCTGTCGCCGCCGGCGCGCATGCCCGAGTTTCGCGAAGACCCATTGCCGCACATTCGCGGCTCGTACCTGTTTCGCAACCATGCAGACTTCGCCGAACTCACGCTGACACCGCTCACGCAGGACAACGCGGCCTGGACCTTCGGCCTGGCGCGCGAGCTGCTGCACTATTCGCCCGAGCCGCGTGTGATCCAGAAGATCGTTGAAAGCGGTGTGATCCTCAAGAAGGACAATGAGGTGGCTTTCCATCTGCAGCGGTGGAAGGCGGCGTTCCCCGATGCATATGCCGAGTGGGTGGCGTCGCGGGACGACAAGCCTGCGCAGTAGCAGTGCGCGGTCAAGGCGCGACCCAGTGCCCCGACTTGCCGCCCTGCTTCTCCAGCAGCTTCACCTCGTTGATGGTCATTCCGCGGTCGACGGCCTTGCACATGTCGTAGATGGTGAGCAGGCCGACCTGCACTGCGGTGAGCGCTTCCATTTCCACACCGGTCGGGCCGACTGTCTCCACGGTGGCGGTGCAGATCACGCACGCGGGAGAGGCATCGACGGGCGCATGCGTTTCAAAAGCGATCGCCACGCGCGTGAGCGCAAGCGGGTGGCACAGGGGAATCAGATCGCTGGTCTTCTTCGCGGCCTGGATCGCGGCAATGCGTGCGACGCCCAGGACGTCACCCTTTTTCGCGGTTCCGGATTCGATCAGGGCCAGCGTGCCCGGCAACATGTCGATGCGTCCGGTGGCGACGGCGATGCGTTTCGTCGCAGCCTTGTCGGCGACGTCCACCATGTGGGCCTGGCCCGCCGCGTCAAAGTGGGTGAGGGAACTCATGGCGTGCGTCAGGGGTCGGAACAGGCATTTACGTGGGAGACACGATTCTTCACTACCATCATACGGCCATGACCCATTGGAAAGACCGCCTGCGCGCCTGCGGCATCCACCTCAGCCTCAGCCTGGTGGTGGCCGTGCTCGCCGGCGTCCTGGTGTTTGCGTTGTGGTATCCCTACCCTTATCGCGAAATCTCCGGCGGCAGGGAGTTGTTCCTGCTGGTGGTGGGTGTCGATGTGATCCTGGGGCCGCTCATCACGTTGTTGATCTTCAATCGCGCAAAGCCCTGGAGCGAGTTGCGCCGCGACCTCGCCATGGTCGGCCTGTTGCAGGTGGCCGGGCTTGCCTACGGGCTGTGGTCCCTATCGCTGGCGCGTCCGGTGCACCTGGTGTGGGAGATCGACCGCTTCCGCGTCGTGCACGTGGTCGATATTCCCGAAGAATTGCTGGCACGTGTGCCGCCCGCCATTGCGCAGTTGCCGTGGACAGGCCCAAGGTTGATTGCGGTGCGTCCGTTTCGCGACGCGCAAGAAGCCCAGGAGGCCAGCGTTGCCGCCCTCCAGGGCCTGCAAATCGGTGCGCGCCCCGATCTGTGGGCGCCCTACGACGACGCGCGCGCGCGCGTGCGCGCCGCCTCCCGGCCGGTCGCGCAGCTCAAGACCCGTTTCCCCACCCTGGCGGCCGAAGTCGATGCCGTGTTGAAGGCTGCTGGCCGCAGTGCCGACGCCACCGCCTATGTGCCCCTGGTCGGACGCAAGTCGTTCTGGACAGCGTTCATCGACAGCAATTCGGCCGACGTCGTCGGCTTCATGCCACTGGATCCCTATTGAACAAGTTGTTGCCTGATCGGGCTGCGCCACGCGCAACGCGCGTCGCCGCGGCCGCCGCGGCCGCCGCCCTCGCCTTGTCGATGCTGGTGCCTGCCCGGGCCCAGTTGCCCGCCCTGGGCGAGAGTGGGGACATGACCATCGCCGCCGAGCGGGCGATGGGTGAGAAGGTCGCGCGCGAGCTCTATCGCGACCCGGACTTCATTGACGACCCGGTGCTCGACGAGTACGTCCTGTCGATTTGGACTCGCCTGCTTGCTGCGGCGCGCCAGCGCGGCGAGCTTGGCCCGGAACTTGGCGAGCGCTTCGGCTGGACCGTGCTGCTCGGCAAGGAGCGCACGATCAACGCCTTTGCAGTGCCCGGCGGCTGGATGGGACTGAACCTGGGCCTGATCAGCGCGACCGTGACACGCGACGAACTGGCTTCCGTGCTGGCGCACGAACTCAGCCACGTCACGCAGCGGCATATCTCCCGGCTGTCGCAGCAGCAAAGCCGGACCATGCCGCTGGTGGTTGCTGCGATGCTGCTGGGCATCCTCGCGGCGCGAAAGAGCCCGGATGCCGCGCAGGCCGCGATCATGGGTGGGCAAGCGGCGGGCGCGCAGAGTCAGCTCAATTTCTCACGCGACATGGAACGCGAAGCCGACCGAATCGGCTATGGCGTCGCGACGCAGGCGGGGTTCGACCCGCAGGGCTTCGTCGGCATGTTCGAGAAGCTTCAGCAGGCCTCGCGCCTGAACGACAACGGGGCTTTTCCGTACCTGCGCACGCACCCCATGACGACTGAGCGCATTGCCGAGATGCAGTCGCGCCAGCAAATGGGAACGCGCGCAACGCCAGAGCCCGACATGGTCCACGCGATGATGGCCGGCCGCTCCAGGGTGCTTTCCAATCCTGGCGTTGATGCGCTGCGCAGCTACGTGGCCGAGGATGCAACCCGTGCGGGTACGCCGGCGCGGCGGGCCGGCGCCCTGTACGCCGCCGCGCTGGGCAGCGCGAAGCTGCGCGACAACGCCGGCGCATTGCGACTCGCCGCGCGCCTGGCTGAAGTCGCGGCCGGCAATGCAGAGGCTGAACGTCAGGCGCGGCTCCTGTCTGCCGAGATTGCCTTGCAGGCGGGGAGTCCGGCGCGCGCCGCTGCGCTCGAAACGCCCCCCGGGAAGCGTCCCGAGCTGCTGCTGTCGTCCGAGGCGCGCATCAAGACCGGCAAGGGCGGCGAAGCGGCGCAAGCGCTGCAGACCTGGGTGGCGGTCAATCCCAGGGACGCACAGGCCTGGCAGATGCTGTCGCAAGCCTACGCTGCACAAAGCCAGACCCTGCGCGCCATTCGCGCCGAAGCGGAGGCGCAGGTGGCAAGACTGGATTACGCGGCCGCGCTGGACCGCTTCAAGGCCGCGCAAGAGTTCGCCCGCAGCAGCGCGGCCGGGCAGCGCGACGACATCGAGGCTTCGATCATCGACGCGCGTGCGCGCAACGTGCAGTCACTTCTTCGTGAACAGGTGCTCGAGCGCTGATTCGATCACGATGCCCAGCACCGAGTAAATCAGCGAGCCGATCAGCGCCGCGACGAAGTCGCGCACCTGGAAGCCGTCGAGCAGGGCCGAAGCGGCCCAGAACATCAGCGCGTTGATGATGAAGAGGAACAGGCCGACGGTCAGCACCGTGACCGGCAGGGTGAGCACCACCAGCACCGGCCGTACCACCGTGTTCAGCAGGCCGATGACGAAGGCAGCCAACATGGCCGAGCCGAAACTGGTGACCGTCACCCCGTTGTAGACGTAGGCCACGAACAGCAGGGCCGCCGCCAGCAGGAGCCATTTCGAAAGTAGCTTGAGCATGCGCGAATGCTACTTGGTCACGGCGAAACGTCGCAAGCGACATTTCGCCGTGGTGTCGGATGGTCAGTCCGACGCGAGCAGAATCACGGCGCCCATGCCGAGCACCGCGCCCGGCACCTGCCAGCGCGCTTCGAGCGGAGCCGGCTGCTCTTGCGTCACTGGCGGCAGGTCCACGCCGAACTTCGGGCGCCGCGCATCCAGCACATGCGCGGCGCCATGTTCGGCCACCAGCTTGCGCGTGAGTTCAGGCAAAGGCCCCCTGGCCAGCACGGTCGTCACTTCCTGTGTCGCGGAGTCGAGCTTCGGTGTGATTCGCGAAAACAAGTTTGCCGCCCACTTCTCGCGCCAGTTCTCCCGCGCCTGGTGGCTGGTCCACTTGCCGATGCGCCGGGTCATGCGCGGCGCACAGCCCACCAGGATCCAGTGGGTGCGCTCGTAGGGTGCGGCCGCGGCCATGGGTGCCAGTTGCTGCCAGGCCCAGGAAGCGTCGTCGAGGTACACGATGATCTTTTCCATGTTGTTTCTCCTTGGGTTGACGGTTCAGGCGTTGGCGGAAGGGTGCTGCGGGCGTGCAGCCCAGCGGCCTGCGGCGAGGACGCCCGCGATGGCGATGGCGTACAGGGACCAGCGCGCGATGCGCTCGTCGAAGATTTCGACCAGCATCGGTTCGGCGGCGATCATGTGGGCCGCCGTGTAGGCCAGTACTGCGGCGCCTGCCTGGATGATGATTGGGAAGCGCTCCACCAGCTTGAGCACGAGGGTGCTGCCGAAGACCACGATCGGCACGCTCACGAGCAGGCCGATGATCACGAGGCCGAAGTCGCCGTTCGCGGCGCCGGCGACCCCCAGCACGTTGTCGATACCCATCAGTGCATCGGCCACGACGATGGTCTTCATCGCGCCCCAGAACGTGGTGGCAACCGGGCCGTCGTGCTGGTCGTTGCCCGAGTCGACCAGCAACTTGAATGCGATCCACAGCAGACCGATGCCGCCGACCAGCATGAGGCCGGGAATCTGCAGCAGCCAGACCACGCCAACGGTCATCACGGAGCGAACCGCGATGGCCCCGACGGTGCCCCAGGCGATGGCGCGTCTTTGCAAGTGAGTGGGCAGGCTGCGCGCGGCCAGCGCGATCACGATCGCGTTGTCGCCGGCGAGGACGAGGTCGATAAGCACGATGGCCAGCAGCGCTGACCACCAGGGGGCGGATAAAAATTCCATGGCAGACACTTTCGAACAGGTTGACGAATCACCTGTTTCGGGGCCGGTCGCGCATGGATGGGGTGCCGTGGCACAAACACGCTTCGACCGAACCCGTTACAGGTTCCCAGTCGAAGGTCTTGCTCGGCAAGGAGTGTTGAGAAATGTGCCCGGCCCGCCGGCAGCCCTTTCTTCGAGCTACGTATTGACGACGAACCGATTGCCTGGCGCTGCCGGCGCCAACTTGCTGGCACCTCCCTTCGCAACACCAAGCGGGAGCTACTCCCCTTCGTGCCATGATTACAGCACACGGGCGCTGCCCGCGTGTAAGTAGTATCGCTGCCCATGGCCGCCATCCACATCACCGACATCGAAGCCGCCATCAACCACTGGCGCGAGAAGAAGCCTTCAGCGGACGGCGTCACGCTCGCGCCCGAATTGCGCTCGCTGGCCGAGGTATACGCGTTGATGGTCTTCTACCGGCACGACGAGGCGGATGAGCAGAGCTTTCCGTCTGAGGCCTATGCGGCATGGCGAGCCTGGTATGACACCACCCCCGACACGCCGTGCATCGCGATCTGCTCCACCAGCCAGGGCGATGCGCAGTGCAAAGGCTGCGGGCGCAGCTTCGAGGAAGTTCAGCATTGGCCTGAGATGACGCCGGCCGAAAAGCGCAGCACCTGGCGGCGGATCACGCTGCACGGCGACGCCTGGCGCTTCAACCGCTATTCGGAGCGCGCTGCCGAGGCCACGCCGGCGGCGCAGGGCTAATGCTGCGGCTGACACGGGCGCCCAATATCGCGATCGCCGCGCTCTGGGTCGATGCCTTGCGGCACGCCGGCATCGATGCCTCGATGCAGCGCTATTACCTCGGAGCTGTCGCTGGGCAATTGCCGCCCGACCAATGTTTGCCCGAAGTGTGGCTCATGCACGATGAGCAGGAGGCGATCGCGCGAGAGCTGCTGCGCGACCTGGAGCACGTGCCCCAGCGGCGCTGGACGTGCGCTTGTGGCGAACTGGTGGAAGGCGGCTTCGAGCAGTGCTGGAGTTGCGGTGGGCTGATGCCGCGCGCCTGAGCTATTTCCAGCGCAGCGGCTCGATTTCCACCGTCGCACTGCCGGTCGACACCATCAGGTTGCCTTCCTGGATCGTCGCCTGCAATTGCATGCTTCGCTCGGCGAGATGCGCGAGCTCCTGCGAAGCGGAGGCCGGGATGCGCCACACCTGCAGGTTGGCCAGGCGCGAGAGCTTGTTTTCGATGCCGCGCCACCACACCTCGGCCGAACTGGCAAAGGGATAGAGCATCACCTCATCGGCCTTGCCGCAAGCCTTGCTCACCGGCTTGTCTTCGGGCTGGCCCAGCTCGATCCACACGCGCGGGCGGCCGGTGTAGTCGGTCAGCACCACGTCGGGATCGTCGGGGTCGGACAGGCCCGCGCCGAACTTCCAGTTGCCGTCGCCAGAGCACACGCTCTGCAGCTTGTAGGCGTTGAAGGCCAGCGCCGCCAGGCGCACCATCATCCGCTCGTCGGTCTCGCTGGGGTGGCGGGCGAGGGTGAGCGTCTGGTCGGCGTAGTACCCGTGGTCGATGTCGGCGATCGAAAGATTCGCCTTGAAGATGGTGGACTTGAGGGCCAAGGAATGCTTCGTTGTCTATTAGGCGCGGCGCGCGAGTTCGGCGGCCTTGCCGATGTAGGTGGCCGGCGTCAGCGCCAGCAGGCGATCCTTCTCTGCGGCGGGAATCTCCAGCGAACGGATGAGGCCATGCAGGTCCTGTGCCTTTACAGTCTTGCCGCGCGTGACTTCCTTCAACTGCTCGTAGGCGCCCTGCAGGTGATAGCGGCGCATCACCGTCTGGATCGGCTCGGCCAGCACTTCCCAGGCGTTGTCCAGGTCTTCGCTGATCGCCTCCTGGTTCAGCTCCACTTTCGCAAGTCCGATGCCCATCGAGTGATAGGCCAGCGCCGCGTAGCCGAGCGCCACGCCCATATTGCGCAACACCGTGGAATCGGTGAGGTCGCGCTGCCAGCGCGAGACCGGCAGTTTTTCCGAGAGGTGCCGCAGCATTGCGTTGGCCAGGCCCAGGTTGCCCTCGGCGTTCTCGAAGTCGATCGGGTTGACCTTGTGCGGCATGGTCGACGAGCCGATCTCGCCGTCACGCAGTTTCTGCTTGAAGTAGCCCAGGCTCACGTAGCC
>JBKJOM010000209.1:0-25219 GCA_046595775.1 Ramlibacter sp.
TGGGGACGGCCGGGCACGGCGGCACCATCAATAGCGCACGCAATCGCGCGCCACGCTGGGCAACACGCAACTGCTCGCACAGGGCGGCGCCGTCTTCCTGCGCCAGTACCGAGTCGACCAGCGCAGCCTCGAAGGCACGTCCTGCCGCCACCAGTTGCCGCGCCTCTTCACCGGATGCGACCCCATGCGGCTGCATCCCCCAACGGCGCGCGTGACGCGCGAGCATCTCGCCGCTGGCAGGGTTGTCATCGACGATCAACAAGGTGCGGCCCCGCAACGCAGGCGGGGCGGCCCGCTTCTCCGGCCCCAGCGCATCGCCGGCGTCCATGCAGGGCACCTCGAACTGGAAGTCGGCCCCCTGGCCTTCGACCGAGTCGAGCCAGATGCGACCGCCCATCAGCGACACGATCCTCTTGCTGATGGCCAGGCCCAGGCCCGTGCCGCCGAACTCGCGCGTGATCGTGGCGTCGACCTGGCTGAAGGCCTGGAACAAACGCTGCTGCCGGTCGGCCGGAATGCCCATGCCGGTATCACGCACCGAGACCCGCAACATCGGCTGGCCGGGCGTCGCTTCGGTGCAGGTGGCGGTGATGGTCACTTCGCCGTGCGCGGTGAACTTCACCGCGTTGCTCACCAGGTTGACGATCACCTGGCGCAGCCGCGACAGGTCGCCCCGCATCGCGGCCGGCACGCCATCGTCCACCCAGTACAGCAGGTCGAGCCCCTTGGCAGCGGCCGCGCCTGCGCTCAGCCCGATCGCGTCCTCGATGCACGCGGCCACACTGAAGGGCGCGTGCTCCAGCACCAGGTCGCCGGCCTCGATGCGGGAGAAGTCGAGGATGTCGTTGATCAGCAGCATCAGCGATTCGCCGCTGGTGCGGATGGTTTCCGCGTATTCGCGCTGCGCACCATCGAGCTGCGTGCGCAGCAACAGGCCGATCATCCCGATCACCGCGTTCATCGGTGTACGGATCTCGTGGCTCATGTTCGCCAGGAACTCGGCCTTCACGCGCTCGGCGGCCTCGGCCCGCTCCTTGGCGTCGACATACGCAGTGACGTCCGAGTAGGTGCGGACCATGCCGCCGGCGGGGATCGGCGACGACTCGACTTCCAGCACGCGGCCCGCGCGCGTGCGCCGCAGGTAGCGCTTGCCGGAGAAGTGGTCGTCCGCAGGGAAGCGGTTGGGATCGAACGCCAGCGCCTCCATGGTCTCGACGCTCACCGGCCCCTGGTCGTTGTCGAAGTCGCCACGCTGCTGCTGGAAGCGGAAGATCTGGTCCAGGTCGGGCCGGGTGGCGAGGAACGACTCGGGCAGTTCCACCAGCTCCAGGAAGCGGCGGTTGTAGAGCACCACGCGACCCTGCGCGTCGATCTGCGCGATGCCGCGGCCGGCGTTGTCCAGCGTGAGCTGCAGCGCCCTTTGCGCCAGCACCTTGTCGGTGATGTCCTCGATCGTGCCCTCGTGGTAGAGCACTTCGCCCTGGGCGTCGCGCACCAGGTGCGCGTTCTCGCTGATCCAGAATGTTTCGCCGGTGCCTTCCTTGCGCAACTCGGAGACAAAGTCGCGCACGGCGCCATGGGCTTCGAGCTGGGCGCGAAACTCGGCGCGCCGGCCCGGGTGCACATACCAGCCTTCCGCGCCGGCACGGGAGCTGGCCAGCATCGCCTCTTCGGACGCGAAGCCGAAGATCCGCACCATCGCCTTGTTGGCGCGCTGCTGCTTGCTCCCGGCATCGGTGCGGTAAGCGCCGATCGGCAGCTGCTCGAAAAGCGTCGAGAAGTCGTCGCGGCCCTGAATCGACATCAGAATTGGGCCCGCGCGTCATGCCGGGCGAGCCGGCCCAGCAGGTGGTCCACTTCGGCGCGCGTGCGCTCCGACATCGGCGCGGCGGGTTTGCGCTGCGCCGCCGATGCCAACAGGCCGCGCCGCATCATCACGTACTTGCGAACCGCCAGGCCCACGCCGGGCTGCTGCTCGTAGCGGATGAGCGGCAAGTGCGCGTCGAACAGGTCGTGCGCCTGCTCGCGCTCGCCGGCCGCAACCAGGCGCACCACATCACACAACATGTCCGGGAAACAGTAGCCCGTGTTCGCGCCATCGGCGCCGCGCGACATCTCGTAGTCGAGGAACAGACCGCCGTTGCCGCACAGGATCGGGATGTGCCGCATGCTGCCGTCGCGCTCGAAGGCGCGCAGCGTGGTGATCTTCTCCAGCCCCGGCCAGTCCTCGTGCTTGAGCATGGTGCAGGACGGGATCTCTGTCACGATCCGGCGTATCACGCCGGGCGTCATCTGCACCGAGAACGTCAGCGGGTAATCCTGCAGCACGAAGGGCACGTCAGCCCCGATCGCGTCGGCTGCCTGCTTGTAGTAGCCGACGACCTGGTCATCGGTGCGCAGCGTGTTGGGCGGCGCGATCATCACACCGGCAGCACCGGCATCCATCACTTCGCGCGTCAGGGCGCGCATGGCCGCAAAGCCGGGTGCCGATACGCCGACGATCACGGGCAACTTGCTGGCACGGCGGATCATCTGCGACGCGACGGCCACCGACTCGGCGTGTTCGAGTTTGGGCGCCTCGCCAAGCTGGCCCAGCACCGTGATACCGGTGGAGCCGCATGCGACATAGAAATCCGTGAGCCGGTCGATCGACGCCGTGTCGATGGAACCGTCATCGAGGAACGGCGTCGGCGCAATGGGAAAGACGCCCTTGGCATCGGTGGTGAGCAACATGGCGATCTTTCCGAGCAATGCGCCCTACAGCTTCAGCAGCCTCGAAATGGCCGCGACGTGCTCGTCCTTCAGCTGCTGCGGCTTGACCTCGTCCTCGGCCGCCGTATCGTTCTCGTGGCCCTGGATCGCGCCGCGAAGTTCTCTCTCGGTGCTCCACACGATCTCCTCGCTCTTGGGGCACAGGTGCCGCAGGGTGTGGTACCAGTAATAGCCATCCGCGCCGCCGAACAGGCGATCGATGCCGGCGAGGTCGTTGGACCTGACTTTGCTGGCCTGCAAGACGTCGTCGAGGACCTTGTGCGAGAGGAGGAATGTCATGGGTGGGAATGTGCGCTGCGGCGGGAATTGTACGGCGGCGGGTATTCGGACTGCTTTGAGTCAAACACCCGTACGCAGAAGTCGCAGAAGTTTCCCAGAAGACGCAAAAGGACTTCCAAGGAAATCTTCTTTTTGTCTTCTTTTGCGTCCTCTGCGAATCCTTTGCGTCCTCTGCGTCCGGCAGTCCGACCTGGCGGAGGACAATAGCCGCATGGCACACATTTCTCCCTGGCCCGCGAAAGTCGTGGCCGTGCTGCGTGCCAACAATCCGGCAGCCGCGATCGCCCAGATCAAGGTGGCGCCCAGCGTCCGCGACTTGCGTGCGCTGGAAAAGTCCATGGCCGCCGCGCAACTGGTGGGTAAGTGGAACGACGTCGACACCGCGATCGCCGAGAGCCTGCAGGCGCTGTCGTCCCCGCGCCTGCATCGCTCGCCCTGACGTCAGTCGTCGAGCAGCCGCACCTTGAAGCTGCGGCCCTTGATGCGGCCCTCGTTCAGGCGCGCTACTGCATCGTTCGCAATGCCGCGCGCCACGGCGACATAGGTCGCGAATTCGTTGATGTCGATCTTGCCGATCTGATCACGGGTGTAGCCCAGGTCCGCCGTCAACGCGCCCAACACGTCGCCGGGTCGCACCTTCTCCTTGCGGCCGGCCTGGATGTGGATCGTGGCCATGGCCGGCAACAGCCGCCCACCCGCAGCGGGCGTGAGCTCATCGAGCTTTCGCCAAACCGATTCGCTGCCCTGCAACTGGTCGATGCGGCCCACCGCGCCCATCTCGTCCATGCTGGCGAGGTTGAGCGCCAGGCCGGTCTCGCCGGCACGGCCGGTGCGGCCGATGCGGTGGATGTGCACCTCCGGATCGGGCGTCACTTCCACATTGATGACGGCCGCCAGTCCCACGACGTCGAGCCCGCGTGATGCCACGTCGGTGGCGACCAGCACGGAACAACTGCCGTTGGTAAAGCGCACCAGCACCTGGTCGCGGTCGCGTTGTTCCAGGTCGCCGTGCAGCGCGAGTGCGCTGTAGCCCTGCGCGCGCAGCAGCTCGACCAGTTCACGGCAGCGGTTGCGGGTATTGCAGAAGGCCAGCGCGCTCGAAGGCCGGAAGTGGTCCAGCAGCCGCGCCACCGTGGGCAAGCGCTCGGCCGCGCGCACTTCGTACCAGCGTTGCTCGATCTGGTTGCCGCCGTGTTGCGCTTCCACCTTCACGGTGAGGGGCTCGCGCATGAGCTGGGCGGCGAGTTTCGCGATGCCCTCGGGATAGGTCGCCGAGAACAACAGGGTCTGGCGCTGCGCCGGGCACTGCCGCGCGACCTTTGCCATGTCGTCGGCGAAGCCCATGTCGAGCATGCGGTCGGCCTCGTCCAGCACCAGTGTGTTGAGCGCATCGAGCTTCAGGTTGCCGCGGTCCAAGTGGTCGAGCACGCGGCCCGGCGTGCCGACGACGATGTGCGCGCCATGCTCCAGGCTGGCCGTCTGCCCGCGCAGCGGCACGCCGCCCACGAGTGTGACCGCCTTGATGTTGTCTTCGGCCCGGGCAAGGCGCCGGATCTCGGTGGTGACCTGGTCAGCCAGCTCTCGCGTGGGACACAGAACAAGGGACTGCACTGCGAAGCGGCGTGCGTTCAGGTTGGCGAGCAAGGTGAGCGCAAACGCGGCCGTCTTGCCGCTGCCGGTCTTGGCCTGCGCGATGATGTCCTTGCCCAGCAGGGCGGGCGGCAGGCTCGCGGCCTGGATCGCCGTCATCTCCAGATAGCCGAGCCGGCGCAGGTTCTCCAGCGTGGGCGGGGCCAGGGGCAGCGTATCGAAAGCGGTGGAAGGCGGTGCGGGCATGGGGCCGATCATTCCACAGTAGCGCGCCCGGGCCACAATGCAGCATGCAATTCCAGCCCGTGCTCGAAGAGATCGTCGCCGCCCTGCGGCCCGAACTGGGACGGGAAGGCCATGTGGCCGACTACATCCCGGCGCTGGCGCGCGTGGCCCCGGCCCAGTTCGGGATCGCACTGCGCACCTGCGACGGCCAGGAAGCCCACGCCGGTGACAGCACCACGCTGTTCTCCATCCAGAGCATCTCGAAGCTGTTTTCGCTGACGCTGGCCATCCGAGAGCTGGGCGAAACCCTGTGGGAACGCATCGGCCGCGAGCCCTCGGGCAACCCGTTCAACTCGCTGGTGCAGCTTGAATCGGAGCACGGCACGCCGCGCAATCCCTTCATCAATGCGGGTGCGCTCGCGGTGACCGATCGCCTTGTCAGCCTGTTCGATGCAAAGGCGCGGATGCTGGCGTTGCTATCCAGCCTGTGCGGTGAAGCGGTGGACATCGACGAGGAGGTCGCGGCCTCCGAAGCGGCCACGGGCTTTCGCAACGTGGCACTGGCCAACTTCATGAAGAGTTTTGGCCGCATCGACAACGACGTGGCGCCTGTGCTCGACGCGTATTTCCATGACTGCGCCATCCGCATGAGCTGCCTGCAACTGGCGCGGGCAAGCGGCTTCCTGTGCAAGGACGGTGTGCATCCCTACACCGGCGAGCGCATCCTGACGGAGCCGCAGGCACGGCGCGTCAACGCGCTGATGTTGACCTGCGGCACCTATGACGCGGCCGGCGAGTTCGCCTATCGCATCGGGCTGCCCTGCAAGAGCGGCGTCGGCGGCGGCATCGTCGCTGTCGTGCCGGACCAGCTCACCTTTTGCGTGTGGTCACCGGCGCTGGAGCCCAGTGGCAACTCGCTGCTGGGCATGAAGGCGCTGGAGCTGTTCGCGGCGAAGACAGGCCTTTCGATCTTCTGAGGGGCTCACCCCCTCGTGGAGGTCTCGCCGTCCTACGCTTGTTGGGCGCGGCAGCGTACAAGCGCCACCCTACTGCTGGGCTAGCCTGACTTCTCTGCACCTTGAGGAGAGGCGTCCCGCCCAGCTCCCGTCCGTTGCAGTCGCCTTTGGAGAATCGACATGAGCCTCGCCACCATTCTGCTGATCGTCCTCGTCCTGCTGCTGATCGGCGCCATCCCGTCGTGGCCGCACAGCAAGGGCTGGGGTTACGGGCCCAGCGGCGGCCTGGGCCTCGTGCTCGTCATCTTGGTGGTCCTGATGTTGATGGGACGAATCTGACGTTCAGTGCGCGGCGTCGCTGGTAGCGGCCTTCTTCGCCAGGGCGTGCAGCAGCGCCTTGGCGCCGGCCGCTGAAGATGCCGGGTTCTGCCCGGTGATCAGCAGGCCATCGGTCTCGACGTGGGACTGCCAGTCGGCGCCCTTGCTGTAAGTTCCGCCGGCGGACTTGAGCATGTCTTCAACCAGGAACGGAACGACTGTCGTCAAGCCGGCGGCCGCTTCCTCGGTGTTGGTAAACCCGGTTACCCGCTTGCCCTTGACCACCGGCGTTCCATCAGCCGCCTTGACGTGCCTCAGCACGCCCGGCGCATGGCAGACCGCGGCCAGTGGCTTGCCCGCACCCAGCATGGACTGGATCAGCGCCTGCGAATCACTGTCTTCGGTCAGGTCCCACAGCGGACCGTGCCCGCCCGGATAGAACACCGCATCAAAACCGTCGGCACTCACTGAGGCCAGCTTGCGCGTGTTGGCCAGCGCCTGTGTCGCAGACCTGTCTGCGCGGAAGCGGCGGGTGTCATCCGACTGCGCATCGGGCTCGTCGCTCTTGGGGTCCAGCGGTGGTTGGCCGCCCAGCGGCGAAGCCAGCGTGATTTCCGCGCCTGCGTCCTTGAATACGTAATAAGGGGCAGCCATTTCCTCGAGCCAGAAGCCGGTCTTCTTGCCGGTGTCGCCGAGCCGGTCGTGCGAGGTGAGAACCATCAGGATTTTCATGAGTCGGCCTTGATCGTTGAGTGAACCAGTGATCCTAGGCGTTGATCCGTGGCTGAGTTTGTAGGCAGGCGCGCCGGGTTGCCGCATGGCCGCAATGTGCGCCCTGCCGGTTCAGGAGAGCCGGCTGCGCAATTCGCGCTTCAGCAACTTCCCGCTCGGGTTCTTGGGCAGGGCGTCGGCGAACACCACGCGCTTGGGTGCCTTGAATCCCGCCATGTGCTTGTTGCAATGGTCGATCACCTCCTGCGCTGAAAGCTGCTGCCCTGCTTTCACCACCACAACCGCCATCACGGCCTCGACCCACTTCGGGTCCGGCACGCCGATCACTGCCACCTCACTCACCGCCGCCAGCTTGTAGATCATCTCTTCCACCTCGCGGCTGGCCACGTTTTCGCCGCCGGACTTGATCATGTCCTTCTTGCGGTCGACCACGGTGATGAAGCCTTCCTCGTCGATGGTGGCCAGATCGCCGGAGTGAAACCAGCCGCCGTTGAACGCCGCCTTGGTCTTCTCCTCGTCGTTGAAGTAGCCCAGCATCAGGTGCGGCGAGCGGTGCACGATCTCGCCGACTTCACCCACCTCTCCAGCTTTCGCCGGCTTCACGTCACGCAGGTCATCGTCGACCACGCGCGTCTCCACGTTCAGCACCGCGCGGCCACACGAGCCGGGCTTGCGCAACTGGTCGTCGGGACCGAGCATGGTCGCCAGCGGCGCGATCTCGGTCTGGCCGTACAGGTTCCAGAAGCCGACATCGGGCAGGCGACGCGCGAGCTCTTCCAGCACCGCCACCGGCATGATCGATGCGCCGTAGTAGCCCTTGCGCAAACTGGACAGGTCGGTCTCGTCGAACAGCGGCGAGCGCAGCAGCGCGATCCATACGGTGGGCGGCGCGAAGAAACTGGTGATGCGATGCTTCGCGATGAGCGGCAGCAGGTTGTCAGGCGTGGGTTTGGCAGTGACGATGCTCGTGGCGCCAACGTAGATAGCCGGCCCCAGGAACACGTCGAGCTGGGCGCAGTGGTACAGCGGCAGCGCATGCAACATCACGTCACCGTGCGCGATGCTCGCATCCACCGCGCAACTGGCGTACTGCCAGATCACCGCATCGTGGGTGAGCATCGCGCCCTTGGGCATCGACTCGGTGCCGCTGGTGTAGACGATCTGCGCGAGATCGTTGCTGCGCAATTGCGGCCTCTCGGGACAAGGGCCTTCCGTGCTCGCAAGGTCGTCGAACGATGTCATGCCGGCGACCGGTTGCGATGGGTCTTCGGACGGCAGCCAGATGAATTGCTTGACCGATGTGTCCAGCGCCGCCGCGCTTTGGGCCAGTTCGGCCAAGCCGGAGTCGGTCGCCAGTGTCTGCGCGCCAGCGTGCTTGAGGATGAAGGCCACCTCTTCGGCCTTCAACATGAAGTTGATGGGCACCATCACCGCACCCAGCCGCGCCAGCGCGAAGCGCAACGCCGCGAAACCATGCGAGTTGCGCGCGAGCACGGCCACGCGGCTCGCATGCCCGATGCCCATGCGCGTCAGGCCGGTGGCGACGCGATCGACCACCGCGTCGAATTCGGCAAAGGTCCAGCGGGTGGCGCCGCAGGACAGCCCCGTCTTGTGGGGCATGCGCTTGGCAGTGCGGTGCAGCAGGTCGGCGATGGTCTGGCGGCGGACGGCGCAATCCATGGGGTGTCTCCGGGCGGAAAGTCTTTGGTGCAAGTGTAGGGCGGCGTCAGCGCGCGGCCAGCCCCAGCTTGAGACCAACGGGCTTGCCGGCCGTCGATTCGATGTTCGCCGGCGCAGCAACCGTGGCCTGCGTGCCATCGATACCCGCCTCCTTCAACGCCGCCACCACCGCCTCGGCACGTTGCGCACCCAGTTGCGACAGCGCATCGGGAGCGAGCTTCTGTTCGCGATCCAGGCGCTGCTGCAGCTGCGCATAGAAGGCCCCAGCGTCCGCCACCTGCGGCTCGCCTTGCACCATCTTCGACACGCGCTGCCACACGGGCAATTTGTCCGGCGCGGTGGCAGCGGACGCAGCAGCGGACGCGGGCGACGCGCTCTCCGCAGCCTTCTTCGCCGTGTCCAGCTCGCCATCGCCGAAGCGCTCCGCATACAACTCGCGCAAGGCCTTGCGCACCGAGCGGTCGCCTGTATCGAGCGGGCCGGGCTCGTCGCCGGCCTCCAGCTTCACACCGGCGCGCCGGGTCACGTCCAGCCGCACCGCGCGTGTGCGAAGGGCTGCGCCGTCGGCTGCTTCACTGTAGTGACCGGGGACCGCGAGCTTCAGTTGCGCGCGCTTGCCCAAGATATGCGCGACCTGCTTCAACTTCTCGCGTTCAGGCGGCGTTAACCTGGCGCTGCCCGCGTCGAACTCGATGGCTTCGAGCTTGTCGCCCGACATGCCCAACATGCCGCCCAGCGCACGGAACGGCGCAGTGACGATCTTCGTCAGCACATTGCCGATCGCCTTCCCGACGATGGCGCCGTAGCTGAATTGCGGGTCGTCCATGTTGCCCGATACGGGCAAGCCGAGGTCGATGCGGCCGTCGCTGTCCTTCAGGATCGCGATCGCCAGTTCCAGCGGCAGCCTCATCGCGTCGGGGCTGTCCACCCGCTCGCCGAGCGTCAACTGGTCGATGACAATCTTGTTGTCGCCCTCGAGCTGGTTGTTGCGGATCTTGTAGCCCAGGTCGAGCGAGATCTTGCCCTGGGCGATGCGGTAGCCCGCGAACTTCATGCTGTACGGCGATGCCGACACCATGTCGACGTTCTTGAACACCAGGTTCAGGTCGGTGTTGTTGGCGAGCGCGAAAGGATTGAGTTCACCGCGAAAGCGCGCCGACCCGAACTCATCGACGCGGCCATCCAGCTCGACCTGGCTGCGTGTGTCGCGCGCCGACGAGAGGCCGTTGATCGCGCCATTCAGTTCGTAAATCTTGGCCGCGAACTGTGGCCGCAGGCTCAGGTCGGCAAAGTCCAGCTTCGCATCCTGCAGGCGCAGCCGGCGGATGTGGATGTTCGGGTCGCCGGCCGCTGGCGCGGAGGCGGGGGCTGCAGCCGGCTTCACCAGCAGCCGTGTCGCATTGAACCTGCGGTCGTCCTCGATGATCAGCTTGGCATTGGCGCCCACGACCCGCAGTTCGGGAACGTCCACACGTTGCGGCCCGATGTCCGCAGTGAGGGCCGGCGCGGCCACGCTCTTCCATGAAGCGAACAGCTTGCCATCGTCCTCGTTCAGCACCAGCCCGCTCACCTCGAAGGAGCCGGCGTAACGCACCGCCGGGCTCTTCGCCACACCGGTACCGGTGGCAAGCCTGCCTTTCGCATCGACCCGCCCGCCCGCGATGTGGAGGCGCACGTGTTGCGCGAGCAGCGGTTGCAGTGGGGCCAACTCCAGCTGCCGGATCTGGACTTCGGCCTGCGTCTCGCCGGTGGACGGAACCACGCGGCCGCGCGCTGACAGCTTGCCGCCTTCACGCAGCGACAGGCTCGCATCGAACTTGACGGGCTGCTTCAGGTCACTGCCCGCACCCTCGAGCACCACGCCCACATCACTGATTCGCACCTTCACACCACTGCCCTCGTCGTGCAGGTCGGCACCGAAAGCAGCGAGCTCCATGCGCTCTACCGTGGCAGACCAGGGCTTTCCGTTCGGCGAAGTCGCGGGCACTGGCTTCGCTGCGCCGTTCCTGGGCACCAGCGCCAGCAGGTTGAGAACGCCCTTGCCATCGCGCACGAGATGCAGTTGCCCGCCTTGCGCGGTCAGGGTGGCGAGCGACGCGCGCTGCGCCGCCAGGTCCACTTGCCCGCCGGTGAAGCCCAGCTTCGCGAGCTTGATCGGTGTCTG
Source organism: Ramlibacter sp. (assembly GCA_046595775.1). Classification (GTDB taxonomy): domain Bacteria; phylum Pseudomonadota; class Gammaproteobacteria; order Burkholderiales; family Burkholderiaceae_C; genus Ramlibacter. Next base: position 10,717 of record JBKJOM010000209.1, read on the forward strand.
CCCGCCCCGGGCCAGCGACACGCCCTCCACCACCAGTGAGGCATCGCCCACTTCGACCTGCGTCGCACCGCCACGCTGCGACGCCTTCGCACGCAGTTGCAGGCTGGCGGCGCTGACTCCGAGCGCCACGGGGGGATTCACCGTCTCATCCACCGCGTCGATCGCGACCTTGTCCAGCACCACCTTGTTGGCCGTCACCGACCAGTCGCGCGGGGGAATCTCTTTCGCGGTCCTGGCGGCAGCGGAACCGGCGGCTTCCTTCATCAAGCCGGCCAGGTCGAGCGCGCCCTTGGCGTCGCGGCGCACCCGCAACTTGCCACCTTCGGCCCGAGCCTCGCCGATGACGGCTTCGGCCCGCACGAGGTCGACGTTGACGCCGCTCACTTGCAGCTGCGACAGGGCTGCGAAGGAATCGGTGATGCCTTCGCGGGCCAGTGCGAGATCAACCAGCGCCACTCGCGCGTTGACCAGCCGCGCGTCGAACTTTCCGTTGTCGTAGGCAAAGGTGTAGGGCAACGTGGCCGAGAGCGTGCCAGCCGCCACGCGCGCATGCGTGAAGGGCTTGAGGTACACGCCCAGCTCGGGCAGGGAGCCGTTCTCCAGCACGAACTCGCCACTGGCGCGCACCGGGTCCAACGAGGCATGGCCTTTCCAGCGCAGCTTGCCGCCCCGCGTGGAGCTCGCACTCAGTGTGTAGTCGTCGTTCTGCTGCGGCAGCGTGCTGAAGTTGGTCAGCGTGAAGTCGATCGGCGTGAACACATTGGCGTAGCCCGCGCGCCGGTCCTGCATGTCGACCTTGCCACGCTCCAGCTTGAAGTGCTCTATGACCAGGCGTGGCAGCGACTTGTCGGCCTTCGGGTCGGCGGGCTTCGAATTGATCGTGTCGATCAGCGCGGCCAGGTTGAAGCGGCCGTCCGGCGCCACCACCAGGTAGGCGCCGAGGTCGCTCACGCGGATGTCGGCGAAACTCCAGGCGCGGCGAACGATGGATCGCCATTGCATTTCGACCGCGAGCTGGCCGACGGACAGCAGACGCGCGCCGTCGGCTTCGTCCAGCTGGATGTCATCGGCTTCCAGCCGCAAGGTGAACGGGTTGAAACGCACATCGCCGACCGAAGCCTTGCGGGCCAGTTCAGACTGCGCGACTTTGGCAACCTGCGCCCGCACGACGGCCGGCACAGCCCAGAAGCCCAGGGCCGCATAGACCCCGAGCGCCGCGATCGCGAAAACCGCCCAGCGGCGCCAACGAATGGTGTTGAGTTGCACACGGGCAGGATAGACCAAACGGTAGCCACCGGCCTTCCTCGAAGACGCAAACTGCGAGAATCGAGGGGCCATGAGCACCCTCCCCGACAACGAACCCCTCACCGCGGACGACTACGACGCCCAGGACGCCGAGCTCGACGCGATGCGCGAGCACGACGAGGAAATTCCGCAGTGGGAATTCTGCGAAGGCTTCCTCGCTGCACTGGTGTGCGCGCGCCGCGAAGTGCCGCCAGAGGACTACTGGCCAGTGCTGCTGGGCGACAGCTTCAAGCCGATGGCGCACATGGAGTTCGAACTGCGCTGGCGGGGCCGCTGGGCCGAGGTGGCCGCGGCGCTGGACGCACCCGTGGAGACGCTCGACGACGAGCGGACCTACCAGCCCGAAGTACTCGATACGCGCGGCGCGATCCTCGCGTTGCCCGAGGAAGAGCGCGGTGACGTGCCCGCCGACAGCATTCCTTCCTACGGCCAGGTGTGGGCGATCGGCTTCATGTATGCGGTGGAGAATTGGCCGCAGGACTGGGCGCCGCCGCGCGACGCCACCGCCGCGGCGATGCTCGATGACGCACTGGGCGCCATCGTGGCCCTGGCCGAGGACGATCGCGGCAAGCCCACCGTGTCGATGTTTGCCGAGGATGGCCCGCCCAGCGTCAGCGAGGAGCGGCTCGACGACTTCGGCGCCGCGATCTGGGCGGTGTACGACCTGCGCCAGTTGTGGCGCAGCCTCGGCCCGAAGGTCGCGCAGGTGCGCAAGGGCCCCGAGCCCGGCCGCAATGACCCGTGCCCTTGCGGCAGTGGAAAGAAGTACAAGAAATGCCACGGGGCAGGCTGAAACCGCGCGCGCCGGGTCATTGAACAAGCCTGGCTATCCGGGCATGCACGCTTCGCGTTGTCGCGATGCGTCCCTATACTGCGCCGCATGTCATCCATCCGGCTCGTCGACATCGCCAAGCGCTGGGAGCAGGCCAGCGCGCTCGAAGGCATCAACCTTGCGATCGAAGCGGGCAGTTTCTGCGTGCTCCTTGGCCCCTCGGGCTGCGGCAAGTCCACCACGCTGCGCATCATCGCGGGACTGGAAACAGCCACCAGCGGCCAGGTGATCATCGACGGCCACGACGTCACGCAACTACCCCCCGCCGAGCGTGGCGTGGCGATGGTGTTCCAGAACTACGCACTCTTCCCGCACTTGAGCGTCGCCGACAACATCTGCTTCGGGCTGTCGGTGCGCAAGGTGCCCGCGGCCGAGACCGCGAAGCGCCTGGCCGAAGCCGCCGACCTGCTCGGCCTGTCGCCTTTGCTTGCGCGCAAGCCCTCGCAGCTCTCGGGCGGCCAGCAACAGCGCGTGGCGCTCGGCCGCGCTCTGGTGGCACAGGCCAAGGTGTGCCTGATGGACGAGCCGCTATCGAACCTGGATGCCAAGCTGCGCCAGGAGATGCGCACCGAGCTGCGCCAGTTGCAGCAGCGCCTGGGCCTGACGGTGGTGTACGTCACGCACGACCAGGCCGAGGCCATGAGCATGGCCGACCAGGTGGTGCTGCTGAACAAGGGCCGTATAGAACAGTTCGCGACGCCGCGCGACCTGTATGCGCAACCGGCCACTACTTTCGCGGCCAGCTTCATCGGCACGCCGTCGATGAACCTCCTGCGTTTGCAGGAGGGCCGGATTGCCGGGAGCGATGTACAAGCGGGGCGGGGTGACTGGCTGGGCGTTCGCCCTGAGTCGGTCATGCTCGGCGGCGACGTGCCGGCCACAGTGCGCAGCATCGAGTACCTGGGCGCCGACCTGATCCTGCATTGCGGCGTGGGCAGCGAGATGCTCACGGTGCGCACCGGGGGGCAGGCCGACCTGCCGCCTGGCAGCGCAGTGCACCTGGGCTGGGCCGAGGCCGCGACACACCGCTTCGATTCGCAGGGCCAGCGCATCGGCTAGGGTTTCAACGACAACAGAAGGAGACAAACGACATGCAACGCAAGAATTTCAACCGCATCCTGCTCGCGACAGCCGCAGCCACCACCGTCGGGCTCGGTAGCGCGCATGCGCAGTCGACCACCGAGATCTCGTTCTTCTTCCCGGTGGCGGTGGGCGGGCCGATCACCAAGTTCATCGATGGCTTCGCCACTGATTTCATGAAGGCCAACCCGGCGATCAAGGTCACGCCGATCTACGCGGGCACCTACCAGGAGACCATCGTGAAGGCGCTGACCGCGCACAAGTCGGGCACGCCGCCGGTCACGTCGGTGCTGCTGTCGACCGACATGTTCACGCTGATCGACGAGGACGCAATCGTGCCGATCGACACGTTCGTCAAGACCGCCGACGACAAGGCGTGGATGGGGAGCTTCTACAAGGCGTTCATGTTGAACAGCCAGAGTGGCGGCAAGACCTGGGGGGTGCCGTTCCAGCGCTCCACCGTGGTCATGTACTACAACAAGGAGCTGTTCAAGGAAGCGGGGCTCGACCCGAACAAGCCGCCCACCAACTGGGCCGAGTTGAAGGAAGCGGCCACCAAGCTGACGAAGAAGGACGCCAGCGGCAAGATCACGCAGTACGGCTTGCAGATTCCCTCCAGCGGCTTTCCGTACTGGTTGTTCCAGACGCTCACCACCGGCAATGACGCGATTCTCGCGAACGAGGCCGGCAACACGGTGAAGTTCGACGACCCGAAAGTCATCGAGGCGCTGCAGTACTGGGTGGACCTGGGCAAGGCCGGCGTGCACCCGCCCGGGGTTGTGGAGTGGGGCACCACGCCCAAGGACTTCTTCGAGAAGAAGGCCGCGATCATCTTCACCACCACCGGCAACCTGACCAACGTGAAGGCCAACGCCAAATTCGACTTCGGCGTGGCGATGATCCCGGGCAACAAGCGCAAGGGCTCTCCCACCGGTGGCGGCAACTTCTACATCTTCAAGAAGTCCACGCCGGCGCAACAGGAAGCGGCCTTCAAGTTCATCAAGTGGATCACCGACCCGGAACGTGCCGCGTTGTGGAGCATGGAGACGGGCTATGTCGCGGTTTCCGAGAAGTCGTACCTCACCGACTCGCTGCGCAAGTACGGCCGCGATTTCCCGCCGGCCCTCGTTGCGCGCGACCAGTTGCCGGTGTCGGTGGCCGAGTTCTCCACGCACGACAACCAGCGCGTGACCAAGGCGCTCAACGACGGCCTGCAGGCCGCGCTCACCGGCACCAAGACGCCGGCACAGGCGATGCAGGACGCGCAGAAGGAAGCCGAGCGCCTGCTGCGTACGTACAAATGACCCCCACGCTCACCGCTTCGCGAGGTTCGCTGCCCCCCAAGGGGGCCTTCGCGCCTTGGGGCGGCCCGGCGCCGCTCAAGTGACCTCCGCGCGGCACAGCGCAGCCGGCAGCGGGCAGCAGGCGATCCACGCCTGGCTGCTGCTGTTGCCCGCGCTGGTGCTGCTGGTGTCGTTCACGCACTGGCCCGCTGCGGCCACCTTCATCGACAGCTTCTTTTCCACACCCAAGGGCAGCCGCGCCGCGGTGTGGGTGGGACTGGAGAACTACCAGGCGATGGTGGACGACCCGGTGTTCTGGAAGGCGGTGAAGAACAACCTGTGGTTCGCCGGCGCGACGATTCCTTTGTCCATGGTCCTCGCGCTGGTGATGGCGCTGTGGGTCAACGAGAAGATCACGGGCCGGGCGTTCCTGCGCATGGCCTACTTCACGCCCACGGTATTGCCGATGATCGCGGTGGCCAACATCTGGCTGTTCTTCTTCACGCCGCAGTACGGCCTGCTGGAACAGGTCACTTCGCTGTTCGGCCTGCCCTCGCACAACTGGCTGGGCGACCAGTCGACGGCGCTGGCCTGCATCACCATCGTGGCGGTGTGGAAGGAAGCCGGCTTCTTCATGATCTTCTATTTGGCCGCGCTGCAGACGCTCAACCCCTCGCTGCGCGAGGCGGCGGCCATCGAGGGTGCATCGCGCTGGTACTTCTTCCGGCGCGTGCAATGGCCGCTGCTGATGCCGACGACGCTGTTCGTGTTGGTCAATGCCGTGATCAACGGCTTTCGCATGGTCGACCATGTGTTCGTCCTCACGCGCGGCGGCCCGGACAACGCCTCCACGCTGCTGCTCTATCACCTGTACGAAGTGGGCTTCAAGTTCTGGGACACGGCGTACGCGTCGGCCATCACCGTGGTGCTGGTGGTGGTGCTCGCCAGTGTGGCGCTTGTCCAGTTCTTCGTGCTGGACAAGCGGGTGCACTACAAATGAAGGCGTACAACGAGCCCGGCTGGCTCGATGCCATCGCTGCGTGGATGCTGGCGTTGCTGTGGATCCTGCCGCTGGCGTATGCGGTATGGACAGCGTTCCATGCGCCCGAATACGCCACGCGCTTTTCGCTGCTGGCGCCGCTGACGCTCGACAACTTCCGGCGTGCCTGGGAAGCGGCGCCATTCGCGCGCTACTTCCTCAACACCGCCCTGCTGGTGACCATGATCCTGTGCGTGCAACTGGTGCTGGCGACCCTGGCCGCCTTTGCCTTCGCGCGCTACGAGTTCCGCGGCAAGAACATCGCCTTCGCCCTCGTGCTGGTGCAACTGATGATCATGCCGGACATCCTGCTGGTGGAGAACTACAAGACGATGGCGCGGCTCGGGCTGGTCGATACGCTGCTGGCCATCGGCCTGCCCTATTTCGCTTCGGCCTTCGCGATCTTCCTGCTGCGCCAGACCTTCATGGGCATCCCCAAGGAACTGGACGAGGCCGCGCGGGTGGAAGGCGCCAGCGCGATGCAGGTCCTGTGGCGCGTATATGTCCCGCTGGCGCGACCGGTCTACACGGCGTTCGCGCTCGTGTCGGTGAGCTTTCACTGGAACAACTTCCTGTGGCCCCTCATCATCACCAACAGCGTCAACGCGCGGCCGCTCACGGTGGGCCTGCAGGTCTTCTCCTCCGTGGACCAGGGCGTTGACTGGTCGATCATCACCGCCGCCACGCTCATGAGTTGCGCGCCCCTGCTGGTGGGGTTCCTGATCTTTCAGCGCCAGTTCGTGCAGAGTTTCATGCGGGCCGGCATCAAGTGAAGATCGTCACCTGGAACACGCAGTGGTGCTGCGGCATCGACGGTGTCGTCAGTCCGCAGCGCATCGTCGAGGGCGCCCGCGCGCTCGCGGATTTCGACGTGCTGTGCCTGCAGGAGATTGCGGTGAACTATCCGCGCCTGCGCGGCGGTGCATCCCAAGACCAGGTCGCGCAACTGCGCAGGCTAATGCCCGGTTTCCAGTTCTTCTTCGGCGCCGCAGTGGACGAGTGGACGATCGAGGGCCACCAGCAGTTCGGCAACCTCATCGCGACGCGGATGCCGGTGGCGGCTGTGCAGCATCACGCGCTCCCGTATCCCGCGGATGGGGGTGTGCGCAGCATGCCGCGCATGTGCACCGTGGTGACCCTGCACGACCCGACGCTCGGCCCGGTTCGCGTGATGACGACCCACCTGGAGTACTACTCGAAAAGGCAACGCATGGCGCAGGCGTTGGCTCTGCGCGAGTTGAACGCGCAATACAGGGGGCACGCAAGCGAACCGCCCGAGCCCAGCCATGACGGCTCGCCGTTCCAGACCAAGGTGCACGCCCACCACGCCGTGCTCTGCGGAGATTTCAACTTCACGCCCAGCGATCCCGAATACGCAGAGATCAGACGCGCGCTGACGGACAGCTGGCAGCTCTTGCATGGCGCGGCCCCCCACGCCCCGACCTTCCGACTGTACGATCGCACCCATGGGCCCGAGCCGGTGGCCTGCGACTTCTTCTTCGTGACCGAGAGCCTGAAAGACCGCGTGAAATCCCTGTCGATCGACGCCCTCACGCAGGTCTCGGACCACCAGCCGGTGGCGCTCGACTTGCGTTGAATCGGACCTGTTGACTGCCTTGCCTTCCGCCCCCGCCACCGACACCCAACGCTACCTGCCCTGGCAGCGCTGAGCAGGGCTCTAAGTCAGCTCTTCGAGTTCCTTGCGCATTGCCGAAAGGCGCAGGCCGAAGGAGTGCTCCTCGAGCTGCAGCGCTTCGCTGGCTGCGTGCGTGTTCACCAGCCGCGACGCCAGTTCGGCGTGCGCCGCCTCGGCTTTGTCCAGGCCGGGCAGGACGCGTTCACCCGCATGCTCGGCGATGGGTCCCACGCGCCGCAGCCAGACCTTGTCGAATCCGTCCATGTCCACCTTCAGCTGTTCGAGCAGCGCGTTGCGCCGCTCCAGAACGCTCAGGCCCAGCACGCAGATGGCTTCGGCCATGTCCTGCAGCCCGGCCAGCACCTTGAGGTGGGAAGCGAAAAATTCGACGCGCTTCATCAGCAGGGCGAGCGCAGGCTCGGGGCCCGACTTGTGCAACTGCACTGCCAGGTCCTCCGACATTTCCGCCAGCCACTCCACGGCCTGCGCAACTTCGCGCGCCATCGACTGCTGCTCCATCTCCAGCTCGACCAGCACTCGCCGGGCGCCGGAAGTGTCGGCGCGGTACGTCTTGACCAGGTCGACCGAGCACGCCTGCGCGTTCTTCGCGGCCTCGACGATGCCCTTGTATTGCTCCACGAAAGCGCGGCGGCCCGGCGAGCCGCGCAGGCGCACCCACCAGCCCCGTTTGCGCAGCGGCTCGAAGTTCAGTTTCGCCGCCCCCGCGCACCAAAGCTCGATCGCGCGGCACAGCAGCGCACCGTCCCACTCGAAAGCATCGGATTGCAGCTTGGCGCGCAGTTGCACGAAGCGCGCGACTTGCGAAGACTGGATCTCGCGCAGCTGCTCGTCGATCCAGGCCGAGAGCACTGCCGCCGGCTGGCCCGTGCGTGGAATGGCCGCTGCTTCTTCGTGGATACCTGTCACCGGTCTCCCTCCAGCGGCGTCGGCACCGTGGGCATGTCGCTTTGCTTTTTCTTGCCCGGCCGTGGCGGGATGGGCGTGCCCGGTGCCGGTCCCGGCGTCGTGACCCACTCCTCGATTTGCCCCTGCGTGGCCGAACCCGCCGCGGCCTTGCGGGGGTCGTTGGTGATGGCGCCCGCGAAATACAGCGCCGCCAATGCCTGGCCCATCGCCGGATCAGTGATGCCGGTGCCCTGCATCAACTGCGCCATGGTCTGCGGCCCGGTCTTGAGTTCCGAGATGATCACAAGATGCCCGTCGCGCAACATCTTCGTGGGCACCGCTGGCATCCGCCGGAAATAGATCAGGCCCTGGCGATAGCGGGAGGGCAACAGGTTGGCGCCGTTGCGCATGACGTACTGCCACATCATCGGGGCCATGCCAATCCGCTCAAAGCCCTCCGGGATTGCATTGGCCGCACTCGGGCGACCGCCCCAGTTCGCCTGCGCGATGCCCACCGGCGTGAGGCCCGGGGCCAGGCCGATGTCGCCGCTGACATTGACGATGGCCGCCAGGGTTCCGCCCACGCTGAGGTGGTAGATCGGCGACGAGAGGTCGTGGCGTCGCGCGGCGAGTTCGTCCGCCAGCGCGAGCTGCGTTGCGGTGCGCATCAGGGCTTCTTCGAATCGCGAGAGGACTGCGGCCACGCTGTCGGCCAGATGCGGATCGAAAGCATCGGGCGGCTGCAGCCCGTCGTTGCCCAGCGGTTGCGTGAAGGCCATCGGCCGGTCGATCTCGCGCATGTTGAGGACGATCGCCGGCTTGTTGGGTTGCCCCGATGGAACCCGGATCATGTGTTCGCGCAGCGGCAGCGCGTGCGCGCCGTTCACCCACAGCGCATCGGCGTCGGCAAAAGGCCAACGCTCCCACCGCAGGAAGCGGTTGCGGGTCATCAGCAGGTTGACGAGATGGCCCTCGTCCGCAAACCCGATCAGACCCATGCGCATTACCGGCACAGCCATACCCAATCCTATTTTGCAACAGAGCGTAACAGGCCTGGGCGCAAACGCCAAGGGGGCCACCTGGCCCCCTTGAGTGACAAAAGGCCTGAAAGTCAGGCGACGGCGATGCTCAACAGGTAGCGCTCGATCACGCCCAGCTCAGCCGTGCTCGGTGCGCCCTTGCCCGTGACCACGGCGTAGACGTTGCCGCCGAAGCCTTCGCGCGGGTAGTACTCCTGGTAGCCCCAGCCGATCAGCAACTGGTCGACCAGGCTGCCGCTGAAAGTGGCTGCCGCGCTGCCCACGACGGTGGAGTTCACGCGCAACCGCTGGGCACCCGGCACCGAAGTCAGCGCCAGGACCGCGGGCGTGTTGGCCGCCAGAGCCGTCGGCGCGGTCAGCGTGACCGCCGTGCCGGTCTCGTCCGTGATCATGAGCTGCGGCCGCGAGTTGCTCAAGGTCAGTTGCGAGGCGAATGCCTGCCCGGCGTTGGAAGCCTGGAACACCACGCCGTTATTCACCGCGCCAGGCACGCTCACCGCGGCGATCGTGAAGTGCGAATCCACCATGTCGTAGGGCGCACGGTTGCGCGGATGCGGCTGTGCATCGCCGTTGGGCAGGGTCTTGCGGCACCACAGGCCCGCGGTACCGGGCACGGAGTGGTCAGCGCACTTCTTGCCGCCGACCACGCGCATCACCGGTGGCGGGAAGCCGGCGGTAGCCGGGACTTCCTGGTTCATCCAGTTGAGCATGTGCATGGCGTTGCCTTCGCTGGAGCCCCAGCCCGAGTCGGAAACGGCCCGCACCACCTGGCCCGCCGCCGCCGGCGCGCCCTGCAGGTAATCGGTGTAGCCATCGGCCATGTCCCACTTGCAGGCGCCGTACTTGGCGATGATCGCCAGCGCAGCGTCAGCCAGGTTGGTGGACGAGAGCGCCACCGGATCGGTGACCGAGAAGACCTTGCGTGCGGGCGGCGCATTCACCCCGCCCGTGACCACGGTGTAGGTGAGCGTCGTCACGCGGTTGCTGGCCGGCGTGAAGGTGTAGCTGGTCTGCGAGTTCGCGCCCGCCGGCAGCGTGATCGTCGCGCTGCTGAGTGTGCCGCCGTTGTTTGAAAGCACCGCCAGCGTGGCCGGGCTGGCCAGGTACCCCCGCGCGTAGACCGTGATCGTGACCGGCGTTCCCGCCAGCGCGTAGCCCGGGCCGGCGTCAAAGACCGTGGCGATGCGGATGTTGGCGGACTTCTTCATGGCGCTGGACATCGGCGGTTCCAGCGTCTTGTTCTGGTGGAAGCCCGGCACGTGGTTGATCCCGTTGTCGTGAAGCGGCCAGTAGTTGCCGCCATTCCACGAGTACACGTCCACATTGTTGGCGCGTGCGTAGTCCACCATGCGCTGGAAGCACTCCTGCCAGCGCGCGTCGTCCAGCGGCATGCCGGTCTCGGTGAGCGCCAGCTTGATGTTGTGCTGCGCCGCCCAGTCGACGGCGATCTTGAGCCGCTTCACGCCGGTGTCCAGGTCAATGGGCACGTTGCCGATGCCCGCGCTGAAGCCGCGCGCCACCTCCGCATCCCAGTCGAAGCGCTGGCCGCTGGAGCCCGCGTCGAGGTAGGTGTGCACTTCGTAGATCAGGTTGGTGCCGGTGATCGGCCAGGCCGGGGTGCTCTTGTCGATCAGGAAAGCGGCGCTCCACTCGTTGCTCGACAGGTAGATGGGGCCGGCCGGGTCCACGGCGCGGATGGCGTCGATCGCGGCACGCGCGAAGGTCGGCCAGATCATCTTGTCCTCGTTGCCGCCGCTCGACTCCACGATGGTGCCGGGCGCGGGCATGTTGTACGGCTCGTTCATGAGGCCGTAGCCGCCGAAGCCCGGATGGTTCTTCCACTTGTTGGCCGCGCGCGTCCAGAAGTCGGCGAAGTGCGCCTGCCGCAGCGTTGCGCCCGGCGCGGTCGCGAAGATCCGCGTCTGCACCTGGTTCGCGTCGCTCGAGTACGCATAGATCTGCGGGCTCGCAGGCCTGACCAACCCGATGACCGAACCGTCGGACTGGAAAATGAAGTCGCGGTAGCGGCCGTAGTTGTGCAGGTCCAGGATGCATTTGATGCCGGCCGAGGCATGCGCGTCGAGGATGTGGGTGATGAGCGATTCGTAGCCGGCGTTGAAGGCACCGGGCACACCGATGGCCGTGCGTGCTGCGGCACTCGCGTTGGTGTCGTACAGCATCGGCTGCAGCATCTCCCACTGGATGGGCAGGCGCGAGCGCGTAAAGCCATTGGTAGCGAGCCACTGCACGTCGGGTGCGCGTGGCACGGCGTAGTTGACGTTGGGTTGCGTGCCCGATCCGTAGCGCAGGCCGGCTTCCGCGGTCTGCAGTCCGGTGAGGTTCACGCCGATATCGAGCGGGTAGTTGCTGGGTGCGGGCGCTGGGGTCGGCGCTGGGGTCGGCGCGGGGGTCGGCGCGGGCGTGGGCGCAGGGGTCGGCGAGGGTGCGGTAGGGGGCGCCGGGGTCGGCGCGGGTGTTGGTGCAGGCGCCGGTGTCGGGGCTGGCGTCGGTGCAGGAGCCTGCGTGGGCGCCGGTGTCGGTGCGGGCGCCGGTGTCGGCGCGGGTGCAGGAGTTGGCGCCGGCGTGGGAGAAGGCGCAGGCGCGGGTGTCGGTGCCGGCGTCGGCGCCGGGCCCGGCGAAGGTGACGGAGCGGGGGTCAGTGCCGGGGGCAGCGCGACCGGCGCCGCTGCCGCAATGGCTTCACCGCCTCCCCCGCCGCCGCAACCGACGAGCGTGACTGCTGATACCGCTACGGCAACTGCCGTGGCCTTGTGGAATTCGCGCCTTTTCATCTTCAGTCTGTCCCTGTGTATTGCTCGGGCAGTATGGGAGGCCCAGGAGGCGAACGGGGTCGCGATAGCCCCTTTGAGTGTGCGATTTGGCAAGCGCCCCACGGCCGCGTCGGAGCTGTCCGACAAGATGCACGGGGACCGGGCCGAAACCGTGCTTTTTTTCAGTCCAGCGTCTGGCGGTAGCGCGTCAGCGCTACGATGACCGCCACCGTCATGAAGGCCAGCATGGGCCACAACTCGGGCAACAATTCAGCCATGCCGTTGCCCTTGAGCATGATGCCGCGAACGATGCGCAGGAAATGCGTGAGCGGCAGCACCTCGCCGATGTACTGCGCCCACTGGGGCATGGCACGGAAGGGAAACATGAAGCCCGACAGCAGCATGCTGGGCAGGAAAAAGAAGAACGTCATCTGCATCGCCTGCAACTGGTTTCGCGCCAGCGTGGAGAAGGTGAAGCCCACGCCGAGGTTGGCGACCATGAACACGCCGATCATGGACATCAGCAGGAAGAAGCTGCCCTCGAGCGGCACTGCGAAAAGCATCCACGCTGCCGCGAGGATGACCCCAAGCTGCACGTAGCCCAGCACAACGTACGGCAGGATTTTCCCGGCCATCACTTCGGACGGCAGCACCGGCGTGGCCAGCAGGTTCTCCATGGTGCCGCGCTCGCGCTCTCGCGTCATGGCCAGGCCCGTGAGCATCACCATCGTCATGGTCAGGATGGTGCCGATCAGGCCCGGCACGATGTTGTAGCGCGAGAGCCCCTCGGGGTTGTAGCGCCGGTGCACGACCACTTCGAACGGCGCAGCGCCGGCGTTGAGCTGGCGCAGCGGCCCCACCAGGTCGCGCGCCAGGGCCTGGCTGGTTGCGGCAGAGAGTGCCGCCAGCGCATTGCCCGACGCCGAAGGGTCCGTCGCGTCCACCGCCACCAGCAATTGCGGCTGCTCGCCCCGCACCACGTTTCGCGAGAACTGCGGCGGGATGACGACCAGGAACTGCACCTCGCCGCGCTCCAGCAGGCGCTCGCCCTCGGCTTCGCTGCGGCCCTGGTGCACGATCCTGAAATAGCCGGTGTTCTGCAGCGTGGCCACGATGCTGCCCGCGATCGGCCCGGTGTCGGCGGCGACCAGTGCGGTGGGCAGGCCGCGCGGGTCGGTGTTGATGGCGTAGCCGAACAGCACCAGTTGCAGGATGGGAACGCCAACCGCCATGGCGAAGGTCAGGCGGTCGCGCATCATCTGCTGGAACTCCTTGAGGAAGATCGCGACCATGCGCGCGAAGGAGAACTTGCGCATCAGGCGGTGGCCTTCCTCGCAGGCGCCCAGTTGTCTTTCGCCCGGCCAATGAGGCTGATGAACGCGTCCTCCAGCGTGCCGCCTGCAACGCCGGCCTGCTCCAGGATTTCCTGCTCGGTGCCGCGCGCGAGCACCTTGCCATAGGCGATGTACACAAGCTCATTGCAGCGCGCGGCTTCATCCATGTAGTGCGTGGAGACGAGCACGGTGATGCCCGCTGCGGCGAGCTGGTGGATCTGGTTCCAGAATTCGCGGCGCGCCCCCGGATCGACGCCCGCGGTGGGCTCGTCGAGCAGCAGCAGGCGCGGGTTGTGGATGAGGCATCCGGCCAGTGCAAGGCGCTGCTTCCAGCCCCCAGAAAGCGAACCCGCCAACTGCGCCTGCCGCTCCACGAGGCCAAGCCGTTGCAGCGCGCGGTCCACGGCCTCCGTGCGTTGCGGCACCTCGAACAGGCGCGCGATGAAGTCCAGGTTCTCGCGGATCGAGAGGTCTTCGTACCAGCCGAACTTCTGCGTCATGTAGCCCGCCTGCCGCTTGATCTGCGAGGACTGCCGGATCACGTCCAGGCCCAGGCAGGTGCCTTCGCCGGCATCGGGTTTCAGCAGGCCGCAGAGCATGCGCAAGGTCGTGGTCTTGCCGGAGCCGTTGGGGCCGAGGAAGCCGCAGATGCGGCCCTGGGCGACCTGGATCGAGACCTCGTCCACCACCTTGCGGCCGCTGAAGCTCTTGCTGAGCCCCCGCACGTCGATGACCAGGTCACTCACCGGCCTGATCCCAGGGGCGTCACGTCCACCGGCTGGCCAGGGTTTAGCCGAACGGTGGGACGGGCCTCGACGAGATAGACCAGCCGGTCGCGGGCCTCGCGGCTGTAGATGATCGGCGGGGTGAATTCCGGGCGCGGCGCCACATAGGTGATGGTGGCGGTCAGGCCGGCGGCGCAGCCGTCGCAGGCGAAGCGCACCGTCTTGCCGGGCGCATAGGCCGACACCGACGGCTCGGGCGCGAAGAACCGGATCTTGATCCGATCGTCGGGGATCAGCGAGACGATCGGCTGGTTGGCCACCGCCCACTCACCCTTCTGGAAGAACACCTCCTCCACCCGCCCGGCGCCGGGCGCGACAGGAGCGATGTCGGAGAGCCGGGCCGACGCGGCGCCCAGGCCGGCCTGGGCTTGGGCCACCCGGCTGTCGGCGGCGCGAACCTGGTCGGAGCGGGCGCCCAGGGTGGCGGCGTCCCGCTGCCGCCGCGCGGCGGCGAGCTGGGCGTTGGCGGCGTCGGCGGCCGATCTGGCGTCG
>JBKJOM010000305.1:0-30070 GCA_046595775.1 Ramlibacter sp.
GGGGATCTGCCGGAAGTCGTCCAGCGACTGCAGGTAGCCCGTGGCGCGGACCATGTACTCGGCCTCGCCGAGCTCCAGCACCGAGCCGCCCGCTTCCTGGTTGGCCTTCTGGATCGCGTCGATCACACGCCCGTGCGTGATGTTGTAGGCCGCGAGCTTGTCGGGGTCGAGCACCACCTGGTACTGGCGCACCATGCCGCCCACTGAAGCCACTTCGGCCACATTGGGCACGGTCTTGAGCTCGTACTTCAGGAACCAGTCCTGCAGCGCGCGCAACTGGCCCGTGTCCATCTTGCCGCTGCGGTCGACCAGCGAATATTGGTAGATCCAGCCCACGCCGGTGGCGTCGGGGCCGAGCGACGCCTTCGCCGCCGGGGGCAGGCGTGACTGCACTTGGTTCAGGTACTCCAGCACGCGCGATCGTGCCCAGTACGGGTCGGTGCCGTCCTCGAACAGCACGTACACGAATGAGTCGCCGAAGAACGAGTAGCCGCGCACTGTCTTGGCCCCCGGCACCGACAACATCGTCGTGGTGAGCGGATAGGTCACCTGGTTCTCCACGATGCGCGGGGCCTGGCCAGGATAGGGCGTGCGGATGATGACCTGCACATCGGACAGGTCGGGCAGCGCATCCACCGGCGTCCGCATCAGCGCGTATACCCCCCACGCGCTGATGCCGAGCGTCGCCAGCAGCACGAGGAAACGGTTGACGATGGACCAGCGGATCAGTCGGGCAATCATTGCTTTGCTCCGTGCGGGGACACGCGGGTCAGCTGGGCGCCGTCGGGGCCCATGGAGAATTCGAACATGACCTGGTCGCCGACTTTCAGGTTGCGCGGCAGCGCGCCGGTTGCGGGCCGCTTGAACTCCATCGTCATCGGGCCCCACTTCAGCGACGGGATCGGCCCGTGGGACAAGGTCAGCGTCTCGCGCTCGATCGCCTCGACTTTTCCTTCGCCTCCATGCAGGGCCGGCGCGCTCGCCGCCACCGGCTGAGGCGCCGCGTTCAGCCGCGCCTCCACGCCCTTCAGGCTGGCCTCGGAATCGATCAGGAACTGTGACGAGACAACGACCTTCTGCCCGGCTTCCAGGCCCCGCTTGATTTCCGTCTGGCCCCCGGACTCGATGCCGGCCTGTACCTCCACCGGCCTGAAGCCGCCCTTGTCCTCGGCGACCATCACCACGGTGCGCCTGCCGGTCTGGATCACGGCTTCCGTCGGGATCAACAGCGCGGGCTCGCTGCGCGTGTCCATGAATTGCAGGGCGAGGGTCATGCCCGGTACCAGCCTCGATCCCGGGTTGGCGAGTTCGACGCGCGCCTTGATCGTGCGAGTGGCTGCGTTGACTTCGGGCAGGATCGCCTGCACCCGCCCTTCGAACGTTACGCCCGGTGCCGCTGGGCTCGTAGCGCGAACCATCGCCCCGGGCTTGACGAATGCCGCCTGGCTCTCCGTCACTTCCGCGTTTGCCCACACAGTGGCGAGGCCATTGATTCGAAACAGCGGTGCCCCCAGCGCTACGGCCATGCCTTCGCGCACCGACAGCTCCACGATGACACCGCCAATCGGCGCGTGGATCGTCGTGCGCGCCTGGGTCTTGCCGGTTTGTTCCACGGCGCGGATCTGTTCATCGTTCATGCCGGCTTGCCGCATGCGCTGCCGCGCGCCATCGACCAGGCCCACGAGAGCGTCGCCTTGCAGGCGCTTGACCGAGAGAAATTCCTCCTGCGCAGCGACCCAGTCGGGCACGTAAAGATCGACGAGTGCCTGGCCCTTGGTGACGCGGTCGAGCGTGGCACGCACGTGCAGGCGTTCAACGTAGCCCACCGCGCGGGCCTGCACGATGGCCTGGTCCCGCTCGTTGAAGGCGATGTTGCCCACGGCGGACACCTGGAGCGCCAGCTTGCCTTCGGTCACGACGGCCGTGCGCACCCCCAGGTTTTGCTGGATGCGCGGGCTCACCGTCACCTTGCCCTGGTCGCTGTCGCCGTCCGCGAAGACCGGCACCAGCATCATGTCCATGAAGGGCGACTTGCCGGGCTTGTCGAACCTTTTCCCCGGCACCATCGGGTCGTGGTAATACAGAATCTTGCGGCCCGTGGCCGGGTCGGTGTCGCTTGTCATGAGACCGGCCGTGCTGCTGCCTTGCGGCTTGCCCATCTTGAACAGCCCGTAACTCCCGGCGGCAACGAGCGCAGCGAGCGCGATTCCCGCGATGATGAATTTCCTGCTCATGGCTGCCCCTGGACGTGCGCGGCGGTGTTGTGGTCGGGAATGAGGAAGTCGAGCTGGGCCCAGGCGCGTGCCGTTTCCATCTCGATGGTGAGGGCCTGCATGCGCGCGTCGAGCTCCTCGCGCCGCGCCGCCAGCGTGGAGGCCAGGTCGCCCTTGCCGGAGCGATAGGCGACGAGGGCCGCCTGCGTGCGCTGCATCGCCAGCGGCACCAGCTCGTCGCGATAGCGCACGACGCGCTCCTTGCCGGTGCGCCAGTCGTTCAGCAGGGCCTGTGTCGAGGCTTCGTGCTGGCGCAACATCTCTTCGAACCTGGCCTGGGCTTCGTCGACCATCGACAGGCGCGCGGCCACTTCGCGGTCCTGCCGGTTCTTCTGGTCCCACTGCAGTGGTACGGAGGCAGCCACCGAAACCATGTTGGAGTAGCCCGGCCCGCGCTGGCTGTACATCGCCTCCACGCTCCAGTCGGGTTTCGTTTCCGCCTGGGCAAGGCGCGCCTCGGTCCTGGCCGCCTGGACCTGGGTGCGAGCCATGACGAGGTCAGGGTGGTACAGCAGATGGTCTTCCAGAGCTCCTTGCTCGAAGCGGCTTCGCTGCCAGGGGGGTGGCGCATCGGCAAACGGGCCCGCTGCCGCGCCACCAATCCAGCGCTCGAGCGCCGAAGCGGCGTTTCGGGCCTGCCTGTCCACCTGGCTCAAGCGGTCCTGCACCATGACAAGGGCCGCGCGGGCGCCCAGCGCGTCCGCCTGGGTGTTGCGGCCGGTGGCATAGCTCGATTGCGTGGTCTGCACTTGAAGTCCGGTCTCCTGGGCTTGTTGCTGCACCAGCACGCGCATCTGCTGCGTGTAGTGGCGATCGATCCACGCCAGGGCCGTCTCGCGCTCGACGTTGGCCAGTGCCACCTGGCGCTCGGCCCGCGCGCGATCGGCTGCGCGCTCGAAGCGCTGCGAGCGCAATTGCCGCTTGGCTGCGTTGGGCAGCTCCTGCGACAGCCCGATGCGGCGCATGGTCATGAAATCGCGCGTCAGGCTCCAGCGGTCAGGGCCTGCGACGGGCAGGTTGTCGATGCCGAACTTCAGCACCGGGTCGGGCAGCCGGCCGGCGGCAACCGCCATCTCGCGCGATGCCGTGATGGATGACGTTCCGGCCGCCAGCTCCTTCGAGCGGGCGACGGCGAGGGCTTGCGCCTCACGCAGGGTCAGAGGCTCGACGGCCCAGACAGGCCATGCCAGCAAGGCGGCGATAACACAAGCGCCAATGCGCGATCGATGAAGCAATGCCATGACAACTCCAGAAAGACGAGAAACATCGCGCGGGCCAACGCGGCCCGCGGCATCAAACGCTTTGGCTTGTCAAATGCGCAAGCAACAGTGCAGGACTGCGATCGGCGGCGCCGCGTTGCGCGACGGCGGGCCGGCCTGCGCCCGCGCGGCAACGGGCCGGGCCCTGTAGGGCTCGGACGTGAACCTGAAGCCGGTCGCCATGGACTGCACGGGTGAGGGAAGGTCCACCTTCGTGGTCGTTCGGTCCGAAGTCTGGTTGTGCGCAAAGCACAGACCCGGCTGGTCCAGGTCGACCGTGGCCATATCGCCCGCGCAAGGCAAGCCGGCCTCGGCCATCGCAGCGATCTCCGCGACCTTGTCGACCACGGGGCATGCATAAGCCGCTACGGCCAGCTGCATGTAGAGCAGGCTGGCCAGTGCCAGGAGCACAGGGATCAGGCGATGGCGGCGCAGGGACAACACAGATTCATTCTAGGCTTCACGGAGCCGGCGGATAGCCCGCATCGGCCAGCGCCTGCGCGAATGTGTCTTGCGCTTGTGTTGAATCAACCGTCACGCGTTTGCTGGCCAGGTCGACCTCGACCTTCGCGGCAGGGTCGACCTGCTTGACGGTTTGGGTGACGGTGCCGACGCAGTGGCCGCAGCTCATGTCGGGAAGCTTGAATTCGATCATGGGTGCCTCAAGGAGAGGTGGAGGGGAAGCGCAACTCTAGACCTTCCTACCGTGTCAACGTCAAGCTCGGCAGTGTGCGCCGCCCTTGCGCGAGTGGGGCCATTGCAACAGGACCGGTTGACCTTACCATGATGGAAAGCTTCAGGATTCGTCCATGCCCCGATTTTCCGGGCAACGAAGCGAACCCATCATGAACCCTGCTGCCGCACTCCCATCCTCGATGGATACGCCCAACGACTGGTCGCTGCAAGTCGAAGGCATGACCTGCGCCTCCTGCGTGGCGAGGGTTGAGAAGGCGTTGCTCAAAGTTCCGGGCGTGGCGACCGCGGAGGTCAACCTCGCGACGGAAACCGCGCAGGTCGCAGGCTCCGTGGCAGTGGACGTGGCGGCACTCACTGCCGCGATCGAAAGGGCCGGTTACCAAGCGCGGCTGGTCGACCCGGAGGGCAAGCCAGCAACGCACGAGAGTGCCGGGGCCGGGTGGTGGCAGGTGGCGCTGGCGGCGCTGCTGTCCCTGCCGCTCATCCTTCCGATGGCCGCGATGCCGTTCGGCGCCGACTGGGCGCTGCCCGGCTGGTGGCAGTGGGCGCTGGCCACGCCGGTTCAGTTCTGGCTGGGCGCGCGCTTCTACCGCGCGGGCTGGATGGCGCTGCGCGCCGGCGCCGGCAACATGGACCTGCTGGTGGCACTGGGCACTTCGGCCGGCTATGGCCTGAGCGTGTACATGTTGCTGCGCCATGGCGAGCATGGCATGCCGCATTTGTACTTCGAGGCGTCTGCGGTCGTGATCACGCTGGTACTGCTTGGCAAGTGGCTGGAGGCCCGGGCCAAGCACCAGACGACGGAAGCGATCCGGGCGCTCAATGCCTTGCGTTCGGACACCGCGCGGGTGAGGCGGGACGGCGGCGAAGTCGAGCTGCCGATGTCGCGCGTGACTCTTGGCGATGTCGTGGTGATACGGCCCGGCGAGCGCGTGCCGGTGGACGGCATCGTGCTCGAGGGAAGCAGTGACGTCGATGAATCGCTGATCACCGGGGAGAGCCTGCCGGTAGCGAAACATGAAGGTGACAAGGTCACCGGCGGCGCGGTCAACGGGCCGGGCCTGCTGGCGGTGAAGACGACGGCGCTGGGCGCCGAATCCACGCTGGCCCGCATCGTGCGCCTGGTCGAATCGGCACAGGCAAAAAAGGCGCCGATCCAGCGCCTGGTGGACAAGGTGAGCGAAGTCTTCGTGCCGGTGGTGATCGCCCTTGCACTCGTCACGCTGCTCGGCTGGGGGCTGGCCACGTCCGACTGGGAGAAGGCAATCCTCAATGCCGTGGCGGTGCTCGTGATCGCGTGCCCTTGCGCGCTCGGGCTGGCCACGCCGACGGCCATCATGGCGGGCACCGGGGTTGCCGCGCGCCACGGCATCCTGATCAAGGACGCGGAAGCCCTGGAGATCGCCCATGGCATCGATCAGGTGGCGTTCGACAAGACGGGCACCCTCACCGAAGGCAAGCCGAGCCTGGTGGCAGCGCAGGCGCCCGATGGCGATCGTTCAGCATTGCTTGCCTTGAGTGCGTCGATCCAGTCGGGCAGCGAACATCCGCTGGCCCGGGCCGTGGTCGATGCTGCTGCCGCGGAAGGCGTGCGGTTTTCTGCGGCGTCGGAAGTGCGGGCGGTCGCAGGACGCGGTGTTGCCGCGAAAGTCGAAGGGCGTGAGCTGCGCCTGGGTAGCAGCCGCTTCATGGACGAACTGAAGGTCGATGTCTCGCCCCTGCGCGAGCCGGCCTTGGCGCTCCAGGATGAAGGGCGCACGGTTTCCTGGGTGGCAGACATCTCGGGCGAGCCGCGTCTGCTGGGCTTGCTGGCCTTCGGCGATTCGGCCAAGCCCACTGCCGCAGCGGCCATCGCTTCGCTTCGTGCGCTGGGCGTGCGCTCGCTGCTGATCACCGGCGACAACCGCGGCAGTGCGGCCGCCATCGCCCGGCAGCTCGGCATCGAGGACTTCCGCGCCGAGGTGCTGCCCGAGGACAAGGCGCGCATCATCGGCGAACTCAAGCGCGCCGGCGGCCGTGTCGCGATGGTCGGCGACGGCATCAACGATGCGCCGGCACTGGCGGCCGCCGACGTGGGCATCGCGATGTCGACCGGCACCGATGTCGCGATGCACGCAGCGGGCATCACGCTGATGCACGGCGACCCGGCGCTGGTGGCCGACGCGATCGACATCTCGCGGCGCACCCATCGCAAGATCCGGCAGAACCTCTTCTGGGCCTTCGCCTATAACGTGGTGGGCATTCCGCTCGCCGCCTTCGGCCTGCTCAGCCCGGTGATCGCCGGCGCCGCGATGGCCTTCAGCAGCGTGAGCGTGGTCAGCAACGCATTGATGCTTCGCAACTGGAAAGGGAGGACAGCGCGATGAACGAATTGCATTCCGGGCCATTCAACATTGGGGAGGCCGCCCGTCTGTCGAACGTGTCAGCGAAGATGGTGCGCCACTACGAGTCGCTGGGGCTTTTGCCCAAGGTGGGCCGCACCGATGCCGGCTACCGGCAATACACCGACAAGGAAGTGCACACGCTGCGCTTCATCCGCCGGGCGCGTGACCTCGGGTTCTCGATGGTGGAGATCGCGCAACTGCTCAAGCTCTACCAGAACCAGCGCCGCTCCAGCTCGAACGTGAAGCGAATCGCGCAGGCGCACGTCGAAGCCCTGGACGCGAAGATGGCGGAGATGGCGGCGATGCGAAAGACGCTGCAGCACCTGGTGCACTGCTGCAATGGCGACGACCGGCCCGACTGCCCGATCCTCGACGAGCTGGCGCACGCCTGACCGGGTCGCGGGTTCGCGGCCTGCCGGATCAGCTCACTCGACCGCCTTGAACAACGCGGCGACCTTGCGCTTGGACTTGATGTTGGCGCTCACCTTGGTGGCAGGCTGCGCGCTTTTTTCCCAGGTGGGCGCCGTGTCGGCGGGCGGTGCCACGTAGGGCTGCTCAAAGAACGGGTCGCGCGGTGCCTGCGCCGGGCGGGTGTCGCGGCGCGGTGCGCGGTCGTCGCGCGGCGCGTCGAGCACGTCGCGCTGGTCGTCCACTTCGCCGCGTTCGCGCCATGCGCGGCGGCCATCGTTGATACGGCCCTTCGGCTTGTCCTCGTCGAACTCCAGCGCTTCCAGTTCGATCTTGCGCTTGAGCAGCTTCTCGATGTCGCCGACCAGGCGCGTGTCGCTGCCCGAGACGAAAGTCACCGCCAGGCCCGAAGCGCCGGCGCGGCCCGTGCGGCCGATGCGGTGAACGTAGTCTTCCGCGTTGAAGGGCACGTCGAAGTTGAATACTGCCGGCACGTCCTTGATGTCCAGGCCGCGCGCTGCGACGTCGGTGGCAACCAGCAAGTCGACCTCGCCGGCCTTGAAAGCCGCCAGCGCCTTCAGGCGCTCGTCCTGGCTCTTGTCACCGTGCAGGGCCGTGGTGTTCAGCCCCTCTCGCTCGAGCGAACGCGCCAGGCGCGCACAACCGAGCTTGCTGTTGACGAACACGAAGGCCTGCTTCAATCCGCGCTGGCGAATGATCTGGTGCAGTGCATGGCGTTTTTCTTCGTCGGGCACGCTGTAGAAGTGCTGTTCGACGGTGGAGGCTTCCTGGTTCGGCCGGGCCACTTCAATGGTCACCGGGTTCTGCAGGTAGCTGTTGGCCAGCCGCTTGATTTCCGGCGAGAACGTCGCGGAGAACAGGAGCGTGGTGCGCTGCTTGGGCAGGAACGACAGGATGCGCTGCAGATCGGGCAGGAAGCCGATGTCCAGCATGCGGTCGGCTTCGTCGAGCACGACGTACTCCACCTGGTTCAGCACCGCGTTCTTGGCTTCGATGTGGTCCAGCAGGCGGCCGGGCGTAGCGACGAGCACTTCGACGCCGCGCTTCAATTCCGCGGTCTGCGGCTTCATGTCGATGCCGCCGAACACCACGGTGCTGCGCAGGCTGGTGTGCTTCGCGTACATCTTGACCTGTTGCGCGACCTGGTCGGCGAGTTCGCGTGTCGGCAGCAGCACCAGTGCGCGCACCGGGTGGCGTGCCGGTGAGGTCGAAGTGTTCTCGTGTTTGAGCAGGCGCTGCAGCAACGGCAGCGAGAAGGCCGCCGTCTTGCCCGTACCGGTCTGGGCGGCGCCCATGACGTCGCGGCCCTCCAGCACCACGGGAATGGCCTGGGCCTGGATCGGGGTCATGGATTCGTAGCCCATTTCGGCTACGGCGCGGGCCAGCGGCTCGGCCAGCGACAGGTTGGAGAAAGACATTGGCATGGAACCCTCGATTGTCGCATCCCGGCGACCCCGCTGTTTTCGACGATCTGGCGTGCCTGCGCCGAGCCCGGAAACGCAAACAAATTGAAACATTCAAACCCTGGCGCCGGTTTGGTCAGCTCCAAGCTGCTCTCGACCCTGGTCTTCGCGCTGAGCCAATTGCATACCGGGCCACTGCGGCACTAGCGCGCTGTCACCCAGATGCGTTACGCTGGCTGGACAGCATGAGTAACGCGCACCCCCCGGCCGAAGGCGAACGCACCCTGGCCGTCATGTCGACTTCCAGCGGCGTCGAGGTCGCCATGGCCGAACCACGGGACCACTACCTTGTCATCGTCGAGGGATGGGGGGCCGGCAGACGCCTGAAACTAGAGCGGCCGCTCAGGATCGGCCGCCAGCAGGATTGCGGACTGGTCATGCCGGACAGCCAGGTTTCAGCGCGCCATTGCGAACTGAGCCTTCAGTCCATGGGCGTCGATCTCAGGATCGAGGACCTGGGTTCCACCAATGGAACCTTCGTGGAGGGCAAGCGGATTGAGCGCTTCGCGTCATTGCCGCCTGGCGGAGTGATGCGGGTGGGCAAGCAGGTCCTGCGTCACGAACACTTGTCGCGTACCGAGGCGGCGCGGGCCGAAGAGCACCAGCGCGGCCTGGACAAGGCCCGGCACTACGTGGAAGCGCTGCTGCCGGCGCCGATGACGCAAGGGCCGGTGCGCACCGACTGGAGTTACGTGCCTTCGACGCACCTCGGCGGCGATGCGTTCGGCTACCACCAGCTCACCGAGCACACCTTTGCCGGCTACGTGATGGATGTGTCGGGGCACGGCGTAGGCGCCGCGATGCACAGCGTGTCGGTGATGAACGTGATGCGCCAGCGGGCCTTGCCGGGCTGCGACTTCCATGACCCGGCCGACGTGTTGCGCAGCCTCAACGCCATGTTCCAGATGGAATTGCACGACGGGATGTACTTCACGGTGTGGTACGGCGTCTACGACGCACGCACCCGCACACTGCGCTACGCATCGGCGGGGCACCACGCTTCCTATCTGGTCGCGGTGGACCGGTCGTCGTTCTCGGCGCTGCGCACCCGCAACTTGGTCATCGGCGCGATGCCGCAGGCGCAGTTCACTGCCAGCGCTGTCGGGGTGCCGCCGGACAGCACCCTGTATGTGTTCAGCGACGGTGTTTTCGAAGTGCGGGATGCTCAGGGCGCGCAGCTGGGGCTGGACGACTTCCTGCCCCTGTTGCGGCAGCCCGCCGCGCCCGAGGGCGGCGAGGCGGCACGCCTGCTCGCTGCCGTTCGGGCGCGGGCGCGGCCCGGCGGGTTCGAAGACGACTTCACCTTGCTGGCCGTCACATTCATGTCGTAACAATGGCATAAAGTGGGGGCATGCGCCATTCGGCGACCACCCGGAGCTTTTGCCATGGAATTCGAACTGATCAACCTGGACGACGCCTGCAACCTGGTTCGGCTGGTCGGTCGCATGGATTCGAGCGGGGTCGACGGCATCGAGACACGCTTCATCGCCGCCGTGGTGGCGGGCGACCGCAACGCAGTGATCGACCTGTCAGGCGTGAATTTCCTGGCGTCGATGGGTATCCGGCTCTTCATCTCGAACGCGCGGGCGATGAACCTGAAGGGGCGACGGATTGCGGTCTTCGGGGCAACGGAGCCTGTGCAGTCGGTACTGGAAGCAGTCGCCCTCGACCAGATCATTCCCGTCACCAGCAACCAGCAGGAAGCCCTGCAGGCTCTGGCCGGCTAAAGGGCCGCATGTTTCGTGCGATCCTGCCGGCGCGGCGCGATGCCCTGGACGGCGCCCGCCTGTCCGTCATGGGACATTTGGCCGGCGGCGGCCTGTCGCCTGATGCCGCGCACCGGGTCGAGCTGGTGCTGGAAGAGGTGCTGATGAATATCGTCTGGCACGCCTACGCCGGCCGGAACGATGGCCGCATGGAAGTGCAGGCGCAAGTGCAGGGCGATGACGTTCTGCTCGAGTTCGTGGATGACGGGGCGGCATTTGACCCGACGCGCGCTCGTGCGCCGGCAATGCCATCGGATATCCGCGATGCGCAACCCGGCGGGTTGGGCGTGCTGCTGGTGCGCAAGTTCGCCCGCTCGGTGTCCTACGAGCGGCGCGATGCGCGCAACCGCCTTCGCATCGCGATCGCGCGCGACTGAGCCAACGCCTACAGCGCGTTCGACGAGAAGGTGTCGCAGGCCTTGACGCTGCCGCCCTGGTAGCCGGTCATGAACCATCGCTGGCGCTGCGCGCTGCTGCCATGCGTGAAGCTCTCGGGCACGATGGAGCGGCCGGATGACTTCTGCAACGCGTCGTCGCCGATCTTCGCGGCGGCGTTCATCGCCGACTCGATGTCGCCCGGGTCCAGCCATTTCTTGCCCTGCTGCGAATGGTGCGCCCACACGCCGGCGTAGCAGTCGGCCTGCAGTTCGACGCGCACGCTGACCGCGTTCGACTGGGCCTGGCTGCCGCGTTCGCGCGCTGCCTGCGCCTTGCTCGTGATGCCGAGTTCGTCCTGCACGTGATGCCCCACTTCGTGCGCGATGACGTAAGCCTGCGCGAACTCACCGGGAGCGCCCAGGCGGGCGCGCAAGGTGTCGTAGAAAGCCAGGTCGATGTAGACCTTCTTGTCGGCGGGGCAGTAGAACGGGCCCATCGCGCTTTGCCCGGTGCCGCACGCCGTGCCCGTTGCGCCACGGAACAGCACCAGCTTGGGCGCGTGATACGTCGCGCCACCCGCCTGGAAGAGCTTGCCCCACACGTCTTCCGTGTCGGCCAGCACCACCGAGACGAACTTCGCGCCGCGGTCGTCCGCGGGAGGCGCATGCGCCGGCGCCTGTTGCTGCACCGGCGCGCCGCCGCCGCCACTCAACATGCCCAGGATCGTGAGCGGGTTGATCCCGAAGATCGCACCGCCGATGAGCGCGATCACGATCGCGCCGATCGACAGGCCGCCACCGCCGATGCTGAAGCCGCCTCCACCGCCGCTGTCCCGCGCGTCCTCGACGTTGCTTGATTCCCGATTGCCTTCCCACCGCATGCTGTTCTCCTTGGATTCTTCCGGGTTGATGCCCTGCGTTACATTGGGATCATGGTATCCGCAGCAGGCCCTGCCGTGGGGCGCTTTCCCGTAGGACGGTTCCCCGTGGGAGGCTTCCCGTGTGTGCTGGTGACGGGCTTCGAGCCTTTCGGCAAAGACAAGGTCAATCCAAGCTGGATGGCCGCACAGGCGCTGCACGGGCGACTGGTGGGTGGGCATCGACTGGTGGGCGCCCGATTGCCCACCGTCTTCGACCGCGCCGCCGACGAGCTGCGTGCGCTGCTGCAAAAGTACCGCCCCGACCTCGTCATCTGTTGCGGCCAGGCCGGCGGCCGCGTTAATCTTTCGCTGGAGCGGGTGGCGATCAATGTCAACGATGCGCGCATCGCCGACAACGCCGGGGCCCAACCCATCGATACGCCCGTGGTGCCCGCGGGGCCGACCGCGTACTTCACCAGCCTGCCGATCAAGGCGATGCTGGCCGCGCTGCTTGCGCAGGGCATCAACGCCGAGGTTTCGCAGACGGCAGGCACCTTCGTTTGCAACCACGTCTTCTATGCGCTGATGCATGAGCTTGCCACGCGGCGGCCGCTCGCGCATTGCCGCGGCGGCTTCGTCCACGTGCCCTGGCTGCCGGGGCAGGGCGAGCCTTCAATGCGCCTGGAAGAGGTGGTGCAAGGCCTGAAGACCGCCATCGAATGCGCGCTGTCGACCGTAACCGACATCCGCAAGGAAGCCGGCGCGCTGAACTAGCCAGCACGCCTGACTTCAGGGGACTTCGCACACTGCTGCCAGGTGTGGAGGGCCCCCGACCTAAAATCGGGCGGTGTCCATCCTCAATGCCGACCTGCACTGCCACTCGATCGTTTCCGATGGCACCCTCACGCCGGAAGAATTGGCCGCACGCGCGGCGGCCAATGGCGTCGAGCTGTGGGCCTTGACCGACCACGATGAAATTGCCGGGCAGCATCGCGCGGCTGCCGCGGCCCACGCCCATGGCATGAAGTACCTCACCGGGACCGAGATCTCGGTGTCGTTCGCGGGCCAGACCGTGCACATCATCGGGCTGGGCTTCGATGCAGATGACGCGGAGATGCATCGCGGCCTGGTTGCCACGCGCGGCGGCCGCGACGCGCGGGCGCAGGAAATTTCGGCGCAACTCGAGCGCGTGGGTATCCAGGGCGCCTACGAAGGCGCGCTGAAGTACGTCGGCAACCCGGAGCTGGTCTCGCGCACGCACTTCGCGCGCTTCCTGATCGATGCCGGCGTGTGCAAGGACATGGGCGAAGTGTTTCGCCGCTACCTCACCGAAGGCAAGCCGGGCTACGTGGATCACAAGTGGGCGTCGCTTGCCGACGCGGTGCGCTGGATTACAAACGCCGGCGGCGTGGCGGTGATCGCGCACCCGGCGCGCTACCGCTTCACGGCCAACGAGGAGTACGCGCTCTTCATTGAATTCAAGTCGCACGGCGGCACAGGCGTGGAGGTCGTCACCGGCAGCCACACCGCCGCGGAGTACGTCGAATACGCGCAGACCGCGCGCGAGTTCGGGCTGGCCGCCTCGCGCGGCAGCGATTTTCACAGCCCCGAGGAGAGCCACACCGACCTGGGCCAGTTGCCCTACCTCCCCGGGGAGCTGACGCCGGTGTGGGAACTGCTGGCCGATCGCATCCAGTGAGCCGGCCGGCCCAGCATCCCCTGGCGGGCATCGCCCTGGTGATCGCAGCGTGCGCCTGCTTCTCGGCGCTGGACACCACCACCAAGTTCGTGAGCGCGTCGGTGCCACTCCTGATGGCGCTGTGGTTCCGTTATGCGTTCCAGGCGCTCGCTACCGCTGCGATCGTGTTGCCACTGCGTGGGGTGCGGATCCTGCGCCCCATGCACCCGGGCTTCCAGGTGCTGCGCGGCGTGCTGCTGCTGGTCAGCAGCCTGCTGGCCTTCGCCAGCCTGCGCTACATGCCGGTGGGCGAGTTCACCTCCATCGTGATGATGGCGCCGCTCGTGATCACGGTCATGGCAGCGACTGTCCTGAAGGAAAAGGTTTCTCCGTTGCGCTGGGCGCTGGTGGCCGGTGGCTTTGCGGGCACATTGATCATCATCCGGCCCGGGGGCGAGACCTTCCAGTGGGCCAGCCTGTTGCCGCTGGGACTGGTCGCGAGCAATGCATGGTTCCAGGTGCTGACAAGCCGCCTTGCGCGCACCGAAGACCCGATGACCATGCACCTGTACACCGGGTGGGTCGGCACGCTGATCGCCTCGGTGGCGCTGCCATTCGCATGGACGCCCTTGCCGGGCGTCCTGTTGTGGGTGCTGTTGTGCGTGATGGGCTTGCTGGGAACCGTGGGCCACTTCATGTTGATCCTGGCGTACCAGCGCTCAGCTGCGTCCACGCTCACGCCCTACCTCTATTCGCAGATTGCGTTCTCGATGCTGGGCGGCTGGTGGGTGTTCTCGCATGTGCCGGACAATGCATCCATCGTCGGGATGTTGCTCATTGCGGTGTGCGGCGCGGCGGGTGCCTGGCTCACCGTTCGCGAGGTGCGCCGCCCTGCATCGGCGACCACGGCCTGAAACAGCCATGGCCCAGTACTTCGAAGTCCATCCCCAGAACCCGCAGCCTCGGCTGCTGAAGCAGGCGGTTGCCTTGTTCGAGCGCGGCGGGGTATTGGCGGTGCCCACCGATTCCAGCTATGCGCTTGCCTGCCACCTCGACGACAAGGCCGCGGCGGACCGGCTGCGCCACATCCGCCTGCTCGACGACAAGTACCACCTTACGCTGCTGTGCCGCGACCTGAGCGAGCTGGCCAACTATGCCCGTGTCGACAACAGGCAATACCGTTTGCTGAAGTCGGCGACGCCCGGCCCCTACACCTTCATCCTTGAAGCCACGCGCGAAGTGCCGCGCCGCGTGAGCCATCCGCAACGCAAGACGATCGGCCTGCGCGTGCCCGATCACCACGCGCTGCAGGAGCTGTTGTCCATTCATGGCGCGCCGCTGCTGTCCACCACGATGATCGCGCCCGGCGAGAAGGACTCGATGAACGACGCGCACGAAATCCGCGAGCGCTTCCAGCAGCAGTTGGCCGGCGTGGTCGATGCGGGCGCCTGCCCGTCGAAGCCGACGACCGTGATCGACCTCACGCCGATGGGAACAGGCGGCGAGGCAATCGTGATCCGCGAAGGGCGGGGGAGCTTGAGTGCGCTGGGGCTGGGCTGAGGGAGAGAACTTCCGGACGCAGAGGACGCAGAGGATCCGCAGAGGACGCAAAAGGACAGCCAAATCCTTGATTGGATTCTTTTGCGTCCTCTGCGAAACCTTAGCGTCCTCTGCGTCCGGATGTCCGTATTTTTACGGCGCGACCACTCTGAGACAATCCCCCGGTGCAAGCCAACTCCCTCATCCAGACCGTTCTCATCTACGCGCTACCGGTGCTCTTTGCGATCACCATCCACGAGGCCGCCCATGGCTACGTGGCTCGCTACTTCGGGGACAACACCGCGTACATGCTCGGGCGCGTGACGCTCAACCCCATCAAGCACATCGATCCGGTCGGCACGATCCTGATGCCGCTGATGTTGTACTTCGCGACATCGGGTGCATTCCTGTTCGGCTACGCGAAGCCGGTGCCTGTGAACTTCTCGTACCTGCGCCACCCCAAGCGCGACATGATCTGGGTGGCCCTCGCGGGCCCCGCGAGCAATTTCATCCAGGCGATCCTGTGGGCGGTGGCTTTTGCAATCCTCGTCGGCAGCGAAATCACCGAGCCCTTTTTCATCAAGATGTGCCAGGCTGGCGTGCTCACCAACCTGGTGATGTGGGCCTTCAACCTGTTTCCGCTGCCGCCGCTCGATGGCGGCCGTGTCCTGGTCGGCCTCCTGCCGCGCAAGCTGGCCTGGCAATTCAGCCGCATCGAGCCCTATGGATTTTTCATCGTGATGGCGCTGGTCATCTTTCACGTGGTGGGCGACTACTGGCTGCGCCCGTTGATGGCGGTGGGCTACCTGCTGCTTTCGCCCCTCACCTCGTTGTTCCGCTGACCATGACCGCCCCCGTCCGCTTCCTCACCGGCATCACCACCAGCGGCACGCCGCACATCGGCAACTACGTCGGTGCGCTGCGTCCCGCAGTGCAAGCCAGCCGCCGGCCCGGCACCGAGAACTTCTACTTCCTGGCCGACTACCACTCGCTGATCAAGTGCGACGAGCCCGCTCGCGTGCAGCGCTCCACGCTCGAGATCGCAGCTTGCTGGCTGGCGATCGGGCTCGATCCCGAACAGGTGTTCTTCTACCGCCAGTCCGACATCCCGGAGATCCCGGAGCTGACCTGGCTGCTCACCTGTGTCACCGGCAAGGGGCTGCTCAATCGCGCGCATGCGTACAAGGCGCAGGTCGACAAGAACAGCGCCGCCGGTGTCGATGCGGATTCCGATGTGACGGCGGGCCTCTTCATGTACCCGGTGCTGATGGCCGCCGACATCCTGATGTTCAAGGCTCACTGGATTCCGGTGGGGCGCGACCAGGTGCAGCACATCGAGATGGCACGCGACATCGCATCGAGTTTCAACCATCTCTACGGCGAGCACCTCGTGCTGCCTGAAGCGGCGATCGACGAAACCGTGGCGCTCTTGCCCGGTACCGACGGCCGCAAGATGAGCAAGAGTTACGACAACGTGCTGCCGCTCTTTTGCACGCGCGAGCAGTTGCGAAAGCACATCGCCGGCATCGTCACCGATTCGCGCGCGCCGGGTGAGCCCAAACAGGTCGAGGGCTCCGCGCTGTTCCAGATCTACGAGGCTTTCGCTTCCCCTGAAGAAGCGGGCACGCTGCGCCGGGCCTACGCCGACGGCATTTCGTGGGCCGACGCGAAGCAGCTGCTGTTCGAGCGCATCGACCTGGAAATCGCGCCGATGCGTGAACGCTATGACGCGCTGGTGGGCAACCCCGCGCAGATCGAAAAGATCCTGCTCGCCGGCGCCGCGAAGGCGAGGGCGCGCGCCACGCCGCTGATGGCAGACCTGCGTTCGGCGGTGGGCCTGCGCAACCTGGCGGAGCAGGCCGGCGGCGCGAAGCAGAAGGCCGCGAAGGCGGCGCTGCCCATGTTCAAGCAATATCGCGAGGCCGATGGCCTGCACCACTTCAAACTGTTCGACGCGAACGGCCGCCTGTTGGCGCAAAGCAAGGGCTTCGCTTCGCCGCAGGATGCAGGTCGCGCGATCGGTCGTCTGAAGCAGGGCGATGGGGACGGATTCGGCACCGACGTCGAGCTCGCGGAAGGCGTGACCGCGCAAGTGCTCGCCCAGGCGCTGGCAATGCTGGCGGGAGGCTGACCGAACGATGGCATGCTAAAGGCCTTTCCTCTTACCCCCGGCAATCGTTCGGGTTATCCTTGGCTCCATGTCGACTGAAACCAAACCTACCCCCAAGCCGATGAACTTGTACGTCATCGACGACCACCCGCTGATGCGCGAGGCGGTCGTGATGCTGCTGCGGCGGCTGCGTCCCGGGGCCAACGTGGTCGAGCTCGAGCGGCTGGGCGGCATCTCCGGCGCCGTTCGCCAGCACGGCACGCCCGACCTGATCTGTCTCGACCTGAAGCTGCCCGACACCACCGGCACTTCCGGGATCATCGAGCTGAAGAAGCTCTACCCTGAAACGCCGCTGGCTGTGCTGTCCGCCTCACCGGCGGCCGACGCGGAAGAAGGCTGCGTCGATGCTGGCGCCGACATCTACATCGAGAAGTCGGCCGGTGCCCAGGAGATCGGCAGTGCGCTGCGTGCGCTCCTGAACGCCGACGGCGGCTTCGAAGAATTGACGCCCACCGACAGCAAGCTGTCCAAGCGCCAGAAGCAATTGATCGTCATGCTCGACCGTGGCCTGTCCAATCGCGAAATCGCGGATGAGCTGGGCATCAGCGAGCACACGGTCAAGGTTCACCTGTGGCGCCTGTTCCGCCGTCTGGGCGTCAAGAGTCGCACACAAACCATCCACTACGCCCGAACTCACGGCATGCTGGCCAGCTGAACGCCGGCGGCAGCGGCGCGGTCCGCTGCCTCCTGCGCGTCGGTGGGCTTGAGCATCATCCGGAACAAGGTGCCGCGGCCCGGCCGCGACTTGAGTGACACCGGGTGCCCGAGGATCGCCGACAGGCGCGCCACGATGTACAGGCCCAGCCCGAAGCCTTCTTCGGTGCCGGGATGGCTGGGCACCTTGTAGAACTCGCGGAAGATCTCGCGCTGGTGCACCGCCGCGATGCCCAGTCCCGTGTCCCACACTTCGATCCGTTGGCGGCCGCGCTGTCCTCGCGACGCCAGCAGCACCCCGCCTCGCTGCGTGTACTTGATGGCGTTGGAGACCAGGTTGCCGACGATGCGGCGCAGGAGGATAGGGTCGGACACCACTGTGCCCGGCGCTACATGCACGCGGAAGTCCAGTCCCCTGGCCTGCGCGAGCGGACGGTACTGCAGCTCCAGGTCGTGCAGCACGCGGGCCAGGTCGACCGGTTCGATGTTGAGCTTGATCTTGCCGGAGTCCAGCCGCACCAGGTCGAACAGCGAATCGAACAACGCGTTCACCGCCTTGGTCGATTCCACGATCTTCGGCGCGATCTCGTGCACCAGTTCCGGCTCGCTCCCCAACCAGTCCGCGTACAGGCCCAGCGCATGCACCGGCTGGCGGATGTCGTGCGCGGCACTTGCAAGGAAGCGGTTCTTGATTTCCACCGCGTCGAGCGCCGCCTGTGTCTGCCGTGTGAGCGACTCGATCAGCTGGCTGTTGCGGTACTGCAGCTCGTAGTTGCGACGGTGCGTCACGTGCAGGCGCAGCCCGGCCTGCCGCAGCACCAGCCAGAAGATCACCAGCAGCGAGACGATCCAGTAGTGATAGAACGGCCCGCCGAATTCGAGCTGCACGCCGATCCGCCAGAAGATCACGGCGAGCGCCGTGAGCGAGAAGGTATCAAGGTAGGCGCGCAGAGTGCGAAGGTGGCTCGACAAGCTGTTGACCGAGAACATCGCCACGCCGGCGAGGATCAGCCAGCAGATGAACTGGTCCGCCAGGGGCGAGCGGTCGAAGAACAGCCAGGTGAGCACGCCCCAGATGAATGCGTTGACTGGCCACAGCCAGCCCCAGCGCCGGAAAAACGTGAGCTGCGCCGCAGTGCCCGCCAGGCGCAAGTCGCGCGAGTAGCGACGGATGATCCAAAGCCGCGTTGCCGCCACGGCCAGCATCGCCGCCGTCCACGGCATCAGGGCACCGAACGACGCGTCGTCCCACAGGACGCCGATGATGATGGGCATCAGCATCAGCCCGAAGACCTGCGCATTGCGCGCGGTGCGCATCAGGCCACGTACCAGTTCGCCCTCGACCCACTGCGCTTCGGCGGGCGTGGCGACGGGTGGCGTGACGTCGGGCTTCATGCCGCGAGTCTATTCGGATGCGATCCATGGATGAGATGGTCTGCGCGCGATCATGCCGCCTGCTTGTGCGGCGGCTCCTGACGGATGTAGGAGCCCCCCCGCCGATCCTGCCCCCAAGGGCTGACAGAGCCGGACGGTCCCTCGCCCTAGGATGACTCCCATGAATCCTTGGGAGCCCAAGTCGATGAACTCCTCGTTTGCCATCCGGGCCGCCGCCCCGAGTGCCGACATGGCGGCGCTGGCGCAGGCATGCCACGCCCTGTGGATGGCCACGCTGT
Organism: Ramlibacter sp.; assembly: GCA_046595775.1. GTDB lineage: Bacteria > Pseudomonadota > Gammaproteobacteria > Burkholderiales > Burkholderiaceae_C > Ramlibacter. Next base: position 19,222 of record JBKJOM010000305.1, read on the forward strand.
TGCTCATGACCGCATTCATGCAGACGCCGGCGCCCGCCCATCGCCTGCTGCTGGCGCGGCGCATCGCCCGCAACTTCGCAACGCTGCGCGGCGAGCCGTGCTTCAACAGCGGGACACAAGCCAGCTTCGCGCGCCTGCAGGCGCGTTGGGAACGCAAAGCCCAGCTGTTATCGCCGGAAGGCGTGCAGGATGAAGGCGCGATCGGCTGGCTGCGTCGCCTGCTGCCGCGCTAGAGGTCTTGCGGCTGCGTATCCCCTGCCTCCTGCAGGGGCGCGGGATCTGTCGATTCAAACTGTCGTGCCAGGTCTTCCTGGCTCCACTTGATCTCGCCGCGTTGCTTGGCCGCGATATCGCGATCGCGGGCGACGTGCGGCCAGTAATCCGCCGGCGGCAGACGGAACTCTTCCGCAACTTCGCCCAGAGTGGTGGTCAGTGTCCAGGTCATGGCGTGTAGCCAGCCGGCGGCCTTGGGATCGATGGCGAGGATGCGGCGCTCGAACTCAGCCTGGAATGCGGACAGGTAGTAAAGCAGGCGGGGCTCATCGCAGAGCACGGTAAATCGCACCTCCAGCATTGCGGCGCCGTCCTTGCGGACCAGGCCTCGGGTCTGCGCACCGACCCAATCCGACGGGAACCCGCTTTTCCGCAAGGTCTCCCGGAGCACCACGCGGAGCAGGGCACGCCGCTTGTCCGCTTCGGATGAGTCGGCGGGCTTGGGGATATTCGGGGGATCGGACTTACTGGCCATTGAGAAAATGTAGCATCCCCCACCGCTGCGGAAAAGAGAGCAAGCGTGATGCAGTTCGCACCAGGCACTGCCATCAGCCCTTTCTATGGCGCGTCACCACACGGCAGCTTTGCCGATGAACGAGGAGTACAACGTGCCGGTTCTCGTCCGGGCCCTTGCTTTGATTGCGTTCGCGCTGACCGGATGCCAGGCAGCTCATCCGCCAGCGGGCACCGCCGCGCAACGATCCACCTCCGAGTGCCCGACCGTGCCCGGCGTGCGGGCGGGCTACGTTGGCCCTTATCGCGGCCTCGACGATGCCATCTCTGTCGATGATCTCGGACGCGATGTGCAGTGCGGCGAAGCCTTCAAGGCCAGGCAGTTCCCGAACGGCTACGTCACGGTCTTCGGCAGCTCGCGCATCCGCGAAAGCAACGACCCTTGCGTTGCGGGCGCACAGTGCAGTGAACAACTGAAGGCGCAGTACGACGCGTTGTACGCCGGCGTGCGTCGGTTCGCCGAGCAATGGAGCCGGCGCTACGCCAGGCAATTCCCGATCCTCACCGGCGCGGGCCCGGGCCTGATGGAGGCGGCCAACCGCGGTGCCTTCGAGGGCGGCGGCATCAGCGTGGGCTACACCACCTACTACGACCGGGCCGCCAGCCCCACGCCGCAACTTCCCTATGGCGGCGATCCGGCGAAGGCATTCAACAGGTATGTGACCACCGGCGCCATCTTCACCAGTGTGTCGCTGCGCGAGGCGGCGATGGTGCGCCACTCGGCCGCGATCGTCTTCGCGCCCGGCGGCACCGGCACGCAATGGGAGATCTACCAGGTGCTGGAAATGATCAAGAGCGCGCAGCTACGCCCTGTGCCGGTGTACTTCTTCGGCGAGCGATCGCTGTGGACTGCACTGGAAGCGCGACTGCATGACTTGGTCGACCGGCGCGTGGTCAACGCGGATGAACTCTCATTCATCCGCTTTGCAACGGGACCGGAGGAATTGGTGGCAGCGCTTGCGACCGACCTGAAACTCGATCCGCGTTGACGGGTGGATATACGCGCGGTTCAGCGGGCGGCTTGAATGCCGATCAACTGCACGCGGTCACCAGCCTGCCATCGGGCGCTGCCCTTCTCGTTGCTGATGCGCTGAGTTCCGTCGCGCATGCGAATCGTCATCTCGAATTGCCGTTCGCCGCTGCCGGCTTCGGCCGGCAGCTCGCGAATCGCTTCGACGATGCCATGGGAGATGACGGAAGGCTTCTGGGGGGCCTGGACTGTTGCTTGCGCTGCTGCGACCACTTCAGCTGGCGGCGACGACTGGTCGTCGGTAGGCCCGAACGCCATCAGGACCGTTGCGCTCACGCAGGCGAACAGCGTCGTGCACCACCAGGCGCGCGCACTCAGGGCGGGCAACAGGCCCGTCTGAGTAGGGTTCCCTTGCGGGGCCGCCGGGAGAGTGAAAGTGCCTGCCATGGTGTTGGTCCGGTGATTTGAAGGAGGGAAACCTCTTTCAAACTGCAGAGTAGATGACCCTGGCACGCACGTCTGTTCGCTACCGCACGGGCAGTCGCAACGACGCAACGGACGTGGACAGCGCCTCGCGGCGATGGTTCGGCAATTCCAGTCCAGGACCTTCCACGGCGTGAGCGCGAATCACCGGCGCGTTGGCCGTGACCGCACCGAAGATGGTGGCGAAAGCTACATCCGCGGCATCGCGGCCGGTGCCGATGCGAATGAAGCCCATCGGGATGCCGGTGCCTGAAGCGTCGAAGAGGTACCAGCGATCGCCCAGGTACACCTCCACGTAGGCGTGGAAGTCGGGCGGGCCCAGGGAGGGGCTCGCGCCGTAGTCCGTCCCGGTCACCATGCGTGCCGGCAGGTTGAGGGCCCGGCACAGCGCGATCATCAGGTGCGCGAAGTCACGGCAGACGCCCACCTGCTCGATCAGCGTGTCGACTGCGGAGGTATTGGAGTTGCTGGTGTTCGACATGAACGCCACGTGCCCCTGGATCCAGTGCTGGATCGCCAGCACACGGCTGTAGCCTTGCCAAAGGGAGCCGAACTCGTTGAACGCCAGTTTGAGCAGGCGGTCCGACTGGCAGTAGCGGCTGGGATAGATGTAGGGCAGCACGTCCAGCGGCAAGCTGCGCACGGGCGCCTCGGCCAGCGTGTCCGGCTCGGCCAGGTGATGGTCGATGTCCACGGTCGCTGCATATTTCAGGTGTAGCGGTCCGGGATTGGCGTGCAGGCGCATGAACCTCGTCGCCGTCGCCGGGTCCGTGATCGTGTCCGTGGGCACTGGAGGGTCCAGCACCAGGCTCTCGGCGACGACGGACTGGTTCGCCGTGCACGCGGCGTGGATGTTGAAGATGAAGTCCGCGCCGTTCAGGTCGCGGACTTCATAGGCCAGTTCCAGTTCGAGCTGAAGCCGTATCAACGCTCGCCTTTGACTTCGACGTCGACGCGACGATCGGGCTGCAGGCAGGCGACGAGTGCGGGCGTCGGTTTGTTGCCCTTGCAATCGCCGGGCGATGTGACAGGTTTGGCCCCGTCCACACCGCGCGCCGTGATGCGTGCGGAAGCGATGCCGCCCGATTGCGACAGGTAGGCCGCAACCGCCTGGGCGCGCCGCTCGGACAACTTCTGGTTGTAGTCGTGCGAGCCGAGGCGGTCCGTGTGGCCGGTGACCTGGATCGTGTCGTAGCGGATGCCGCGCAGGTCAGCGGCGAGCTTGTCCAGCTGTTCGCGACCGGCCGGCTTGATGACTGACTTGTCGAAGTCAAACAGCGCATCGGCGGCGAGCGAAACCCTCATCGGCGCGCGCGGCGGCGGCGGCGGGGGAGCGGCAGCAACCACGACCGGAGCTGGTTGCGGCGCCATTTGCACGGGCGGCGGAGCGGCAACGACCGCCTTCGGCACGGGCGCCGGCGCGGCACCAAAGTGATACACCAGGCCCACCGAAACCAAGTCGACGTTGCCGCGATTGCCCACGCCGTCCTTCATGCGATAGCGCTCCGCCTCGATCCGCATGGACAGCGAGGGGTTGAACGCATACGACAAGCCCAGGCCCGCCTTGAGGCCGGTGCTTCGCTGGTTGGGACTGGCGCTGGAGTAGGGCATGACGACTGCGCCGGTGGCAGCGAAATTGTCGCTCGCGCGCAGCGAAGTCGCGCCGATGCGGCCAATGGCCGAGAGGCCGCCAACCAGCGGCAAGGTGCCCACCAGGTCGAGGTTGAAGCCCTTCACGCCCATGTCGCCGGACAGCGTTCCGGCCGGGACGGTGCTGGCCCGGTAACCGAAGTGGCCCAGGTTGACGTAGCCAGCCTCGATGCCGATGTTGGGGTTGAGCTGGTAGCCGCCGAACAGCTTGTAGCCGTGGCCGCGATCGTCATCGGCGATCACGATGCCGCCCAGGCCCTGCTTGGCCAGGCCGTTGGAGATGCGCGGGTCATCGATGGTGGTTGTCGACCGGCCGACGTTGCCGCCGATATACCAGCCCGGGGTTTCCTGGGCCATCGCCAGCGGTGCGGCCAGCCCGGCCAGCGAACCCAGCGCAAGCGCAATCGATGTTCTTGTGAAATTCATGGTTCTCTCCGGAATGTATGAAGTGCGTGGCATCAAGGTGCCGGGACGTTGACGACGGTGTTGACCATCGTGACCGACGCGACGAGCGACAGGGCGCGGCCGTTGAGCGTGACGATGGCCACGTTGCCCGACGTCGAGAAGGTGACGCCCTGCTGGGCGATGATGGTGCCGACCATCGTGCCGCCGCCACCTGCGTTGATCGTGCCCTGACTGCCGACCTGCCAGAACACGTTCTTGGCCTGCGCACCGTTGGTCATGATGATGCTCGACGGGAACGCCGCGCCGGGTCCGCCGACGGTCAGCGAGCTGGCCATCTGGAACACCCACACCGCGTTGGCGTTGCCTTGTGCGTCGAGCGTCAGGTTGCCGCCCTCGATCTTGAAGGTGCCCGAGGCGGACGTGTAGGTGCCGGGTGCCAGCGTCTTGCCGGCGAGGTTGCCCGCGCCGGGGTCCGGACCGCCGGGCATCGCAACCAGTGCGTTGTAGGCCGCCAGTGCGTCAGCGCGCGCTGCGGTGGCGATCGAGAAGGTGGTGGCGTTGCCTTCGCTCGGGCAAGCCGCCGTCGGCGGCGGTGCGGCGGTGTAGATGAGGCCATTGACCGTGCCCACGTTGAGTGGTGTCTCGGTATACGTGCAACCGGGGCCGGCGTCATGGAAGCCGGTGACCGCCGTCGAGACGGCCGTGGTGCCGATGCTGCCGTTGATGATGGTGTTCAGGCCCTGGTTGGTGATGCCGGCGGAGCCGCCGAAGGAACCGAACATCGCGGCCGAGCCCAGGGGGACACCGGCCTGCGGCGGCGGCAGCGCGCAGTTGACTGCCGTGAAGTTCCACGAATAATTGGCCAGCATGGTGTTGGCCGGCACCGCCATGTCCTTGACGCCTGTCGCACCGCCCTTGATCGTCGCGGTATAGGTGGTGCCCGCAGTGAGCGGCGCGGCCGGTGTGAAGGTGGCGATCTTGCCGGTGGCGTTGTCCAGCACGACCGAGGAAGCGACTACCGGGGTAGCACCGGTCACGGTGAAGACCGACGAGTTGATGCTGGTCGGGTTGATCTGCAGGCCCGAAGGCACGCTGAATGTCGCGTTGATGGTCGCAGTGGTACACACGTTGTTCGCGCCTGTCGCAGGATTGGTCGACTGCACCGAGACATTGGCAGGGGGTGCGGCTGTCGCGGACGTCGTGAACATCCAGACGTAGTTGCTGGCGAGCGCATTGCCGGCCAGGTCGGTGGCCCCCGTGGTCACCGTGGCGGTGTAGGTCGTGTTCGGGGCCAGTGCGGCAGCCGGTGTGAAGACAGCGGTGCGGTTGCCCACTGCGTACGTCACCGTTCCGGCCGGGGCCGTGCAAGGCAAGACGCAAGTGAGCGTGAAGCTGGTCGAGGTGAGCGAGGCGGGGTTCATCTCTTCGGTGAACAAGGCGCTGATCCCGGTGTTGGTCGCAACGCCGGTGGTGGGGCCGGGCGTCGTTGTCGCGGGCACGGTGGAAACCACTTGCGGGCGCGTCGCATCAGCGGTCGAGCCGGTGGTGAACTGCCACGTGTAAGGTGACACCATCGCCAGCCCGGTGGCGACACTGCGCGCGCCGGTCACGGTGGCGGTGTAGGTGGTCGAGGGCGTGAGCGCTGCTCCGCTGGTGAACGTCGCGATGCGGCTGGTGCTGTCGAGCGTCACGGCTCCGGAAATCGTGCACGGCAGGGCGCACGTCACGGTGAAGGACGCAGTACCGGTGAGCGGTTGAACGGCCTCGCTGAAGGCTGCCGTGATCGCGGTGGTGTTGACCGGAACGCCGGTCGCATTGTTCATGGGCGCGACGGCGGTGACGGTGGGCGCTGACGCGATGGTGGTGAACTGCCACACCGACGGTGCAACCAGCACCACGCCGGTAGTCAGGCTGCGCACGCCGGTCACGGTGGCGGTGTACAGCGTCGCTGGGCTCAGGGCCGAGGCGCTGGTGAAAGTGGCGATGCGCTTGGTGGCATCGAGCGTGACGGTGCCCGCGGGGCTGACGCAGGGCGCCGCGCAGGTCACGATGAAGCTCGCGCCGCCGCTGATCGGCATCACCGTCTCACTGAAGGTGGCGGTGATCACGGTGCCGACGAAGGGAACGCCGGTCGCGCCGTTCAAGGGCGTGACGGCAGTGACGGTGGGTGGGGGAGGACTGTCGAAGCCGAGCACCGGGTCTTGCCCGCCGCCTCCGCCGCAAGCCGCGAGGGCCCCGACAAGCAGGGCCGCGAGCCACGGCCTGATGTTGATGGATAGCTTCATAGTTGATTCCCCGGTGGTTTCGGACGAGCGCGAGCTGCGCATGAGTCAGGACAGAAGAATGCACCTACCAACCGCGTGGCTCTGTGCGCTATGTCGCTTAGCGCGACAGTTGTGCCAAGTCGGCGTCTTGTCCTACAAGAAGACGTCGGCCGGAATCCTCGACTTTGCAGCGTGCGCCGGTAGCGTCACGATGAATTCGCTGCCCAGGTTCCTGCCCGGGCTGCGCGCGACCACTGCGCCTTCATGGGCCTTCACCAGTTGCCGGACCACCGCCAGGCCGATGCCCAGGCCCGCACTGTCGGCACCGGCCGCGTGCTGGTCGCGCACGAACATGTCGAACACGCGGGGCAGCGCTTCGTCGGTGATGCCGATGCCGTTATCGCGCACGGACACGACGGCGGCACCCGCGCCACGGGTCACCTCGAATGAAATCTCGCCGCCCTCGGGCGTGTACTTGGACGCGTTGTCCAGCAGGTTGCCGAACACCTGGACCAGGCGCACCGGGTCGCCAAGCACCTTCAACGAACCCGTCGGCATGACGCAGTTGAAGCGTTGCCTGCGGGTGTCGATGCGCGGCCGGCAGGTCTCGATGGCGATGTCCAGCAGCGGCACCAGTTCGACCAGCGTCCGCTCCATGCGGAAGTGGCCCGCACTCAGGCGCGAGCCGTCGACCAGGTCGTTGATCAGCCGCGACATCTGCGCGACCTGCCCCTTGATGGTGGCCTGCAGGCGCGCGTGGCCTTCGTCGCTGCCACGCGCGCCATCGAGCATCTGCGCGGCCAGCCGCAACGGCATCAGGGGGTTGCGCAGCTCGTGCGCGACCATCATCAGCAGGGCCTTCTGGCGCTGTTGCGCCTGATTGGCTTCGGCTTCGCGCGACTCCGATGCGTCGGCCGCGAAGTGCAGTTTGCGGTTTTCGTCGTCCAGCTCGCGCACGTGCGCGTAGCTGCGGGCCAGTTCGGCCTGCAAGGCGCGCACCTCGGCTCGACCGGTCAAGGTGACGCTCATCTGCTACTTTCGATTCGTGACTTCGAGGCCGATGCCGCGGTACCCGAGAAAGCTGCATGCCGGGCCGAACATCGGCTCGCCGCTCACCTGGAAAACCTGGTCGGTCCCGTCCGGGTTGGTGCGGCTGAAGATGAAGTCCAGGAAAGGCTCGCGCGCCTCAATGGCAGCCTGCAGGGCGGAACGCTGTTCGGCGTTCCAGCCGGGCACCTGCTCCCCGCCATCGTCCCCGAAGCCCTCGACTTTCATCCCCAGCATTTCGAGCACCGGCCCCGACACCTTCGTGAAACTGCCATTCGCATCCTGCTCCCAGTACCAGTCGGAAGCGAGCTCGGTGAGGCTGCGGTAGCGGGCCTCGCTCTCGCGAAGTTCGGCGGTGCGTTCTTGCACGGCCTGCTCCAGCTCGCGGTTATGGTTCTCCAGGCGCTTGTACAGGAGGCGGACCTCCAGCATGTTTCGCACGCGCGTCGTCACTTCCACCAGGTCGAAAGGTTTGCTGATGAAATCCCTGGCGCCGGCCTGCAGGGCGCGCAGCTTGTGTCCCGGCTGCGCGGTGATCACGAGCACGGGCAGGTAGGCATCGCGCTCGTTCGTCTTCAGGCCTTCCATCACCTGGAAGCCGTCCATGCCGGGCATCTGCAGGTCGAGCAGGATCAGGTCGTAATCGTTGTGCCGGTGCAGTTCGCAGACTTCCATCGGGTTCAACGTGGAGCTCACCTGCGCGTAGCCGGCCTGATGGAGCGTCTCCTCGAGCAGGCTGATGTTCGCGGGCTGGTCGTCGACGATCAGGATGCGCGCATCCATGAAGGCGGGCGTCAGGGGGTGGGCGAGCGCGATCATTGACTTTTCTCTTCACCCGTGCGGGCCTGCGCCGCGTGCTGCAGCGCGCTCTCGAGGGCTTCCATGAACTTGCTGACCATGATGGGCTTGGTGATGTAGTTGAAGAACCCCGCATCCATGCCTTTCTGGATGTCGCGTGGCACGGCGTTGGCACTGAGCGCAATGATGGGGATGTGGGCTGTGAGCCGGTTGGCACGCAGGAGCGTCATCGCCTCGATTCCGCTGAGCCCCGGCAGGTTGATGTCCATCAGGATCACGTCGGGCATGTAGCTGCGCGCGTATTCGATGCCCACCTTGCCGTCCGCGGCGCTGAGCAGCCGCAGGTCGGCCCGGCGTGCGATCAACTGTTCGACGAGTTCCAGATTGGCGGGGTTGTCTTCGACGTAAAGGATGGTGCGCACGGTGGCGCTGGTCGGCGGCACAAAGCCCCCGGTTCGGCCGTGGGCGTCGAGCTCGGCGAAACTGGGCGCCTCCGCCAGGGCCAGTTCGGCCCAGAACTCGCTGCCAACGCCCACGGTGCTGCTCACCCCGATGCTGCCGCCCATCAGTTCCACCAGGCGCTTGGTCACCACCAGGCCGATGCCCGTGCCTTCCTCGCTGCCCGCTTCCTTGCCGAGCCGGTTGAACGGCGTGAACAGTTGCTCGAGTTGCTCGGGCGACAGGCCGTAACCGGTGTCACGCACACTGATACGCACCGCGCCGTTGGGCGTACGCGAACACTCTACTGTCACCGTGCCATCGGGCCGGTTGTACTTGATCGCATTGAACAGGAGGTTGATCAGCACCTGCTTGACGCGGGTGCGGTCGGCGGTGACGAAACTGGGGGCGTCGAATTCAGGGAAACTCATCGTGATGTTGCGCGACCGTGCCTGCGGCTCGATCATCGCGCGGCATTCGGACAGCACTTCGGAGAGCGACACCGGTTCGTTGGACATGGTGACGCCACCCGATTCGATCAGCGCAAGGTCCAGGATCTCGTTGATCAGCTCGAGCAGGTACCAGCCCGCCTTCAGGATCTGGTCGATGCTGCGCTTTTGCAGCGGGCTGGGCGGCGGCGAAGCCGAGCCGAGCAACTGCGCGAACCCGAGGATCGCATTGAGCGGCGTACGCAACTCGTGGCTCATGCTCGACAGGAATTCCGATTTGGCACGGTTGGCCTTGTCGGCTGCGACGAGTGCTGCCTTCAGTTCTGTCTCGGCCATCTTGCGCGCCGAGTTGTCAGTGCCGATCAGCAGGTATCCGATCAGGAGGCCGTCGCCTTCGCGAAGCGACGTCACCGACACGATGGCCGGAAAGCGGCTGCCATCCTTGCGGATGTAAGTGAGCTCGTAGATGTCCTCGATGCCGCGTGAAGCCTTGAAGGAAAGCGCTTCGAAGCCCGGGGCGATAGTGACGCCCAGTTCTGTGGACAGTGCATCGGCGCGCGCTGCAACTTCTTCCGGATCGTGGATGTCGCTCGGGCGGATCCGGTTGACCACATCAGCGGCGTCGTAGCCGAGCATCCGTTCCGCGCCCACGTTGAAGAGCTGGATGATGCCGCTCTCGTCGGTGGCGATGATGGAGAAATTTGCGCTGGTCAGGATCGCGTTTTGCAATGCCCCGGCCTTGAGCAGTGCCTGAGCGGTAGGGAGCTCCGCAGAGACCTCTCGCGGCTGCTTCGCCAATCTGGGTGGCGTGGTTTTGACGTGGGTTTGGGACATGCAGTGCTCTTGATGCGGCCCCCACCGTAACCTGATCCATGGCCGCCGTATGTACGGCGGGCCACATAGGGTGGGATTCAGGAGGCTGGTGCCGGGACCGGCGGGGCGGCTTGCGCGCGCGGAATGTCGCAAAGCAGCCGATCGAACTCGCGCTTCACGCAGACATAGCATTCGCAGGCGGACCGCTCAAGTCCCGGCCGGTCCAGCACCTCGATGTGCCCGCGGCTGTAGCGGATCAGCCTGTAACGCTGCAGGTTGCCGGCCGCTTCGGTCACGCCTTCGCGGCGCACGCCGAGCAGGCTGGCGATCAATTCCTGAGTCAGAGAAAGGCCGGCCCCCGTGGAGCGGTCCAGGCTCAGGAGCAAGGTGCGGCACAACTGTTGTTCGACCGAGTGGTGACGGTTGCAGACAGCCGTCTGGGTCATCTGCGTCATGAGGGCCTGCGTGTAGCGCAGCAGCAGGCGCAACGCCGGACCGCCGCGGTCGAATTCCTGCTTGAGCAACGGGGCCTTCAGTCGGTAACCGTGGCCAGCGCCTCGCACCACGGCGCGGCTGGGCGTTGTATCACCGCCCATAAAGATCGAAATGCCCACCAGGCCTTCGTTGCCCACGACCTGCATCGTTTCACACATGTATGTGTTGCGCGATGGGGCTTCGGCCGAGATTGCGGTGGTGGGCAACGAGGGCCTGGTTGGCATTTCGATCTTCATGGGCGGTGATACGAC